>CALVBY010000029.1 GCA_944325905.1 Candidatus Gastranaerophilales bacterium
CGTTCGACTTGCATGTATGAAGCACGCCGCCAGCGTTCGTCCTGAGCCAGGATCAAACTCTCCATTGTCAGAAAGTTTATGTCCATCGTTTATATGCGGCTAGCATATAAACTGCTCGACTTTATTTTATTGCTAGGCTTTCGCTTCGCGTTTAGAATCATTTTTGTTGAATTAACAAGTATTGTCTAACACCAACTTAAAAGTTGTGTTCGTTTTCAGCTATTCTGTTTTCAATGTTCGGTCATTTGAAGTGCCACCATTTCTTAGGTAGTTTATCTTTTAGTTTTGCATACTACAAGCTAAGTGCCTGGGGCTAGCTAGAACAGGCAGATGTGCAAATCATTTAATGCCTTTCTTAACACTTTGAACTTGGGTTATCCCTTCGTCCTCAACCGCTATCTTGTCGCGGTAATTATTATCTTATTACTTCAATTTTTTTTGTCAAGAGGTTTTTTAAAATATTTTTTAATTTACTTAAAACTTCTTAACTTAGCTATTTATTTTAAAAAGTTCATTGTGCCTGAGCACATAAATCATCATATTCCAAAGAATTTTAAAAATCAAGACATGTTTTTTATATTTTTTTAGTTTTTTTTGAGTTTTTTAAAAAATCAAACTATGACTACGTTTGGAACGTTTACAAATGTTAATATTCTCTTCTTTTAAACTTGAACACAACTTTTATGACGCATGATTAGCATGTTTGTTCCCTCATCATGTATATATTTCCTTTATTAATATATATTAACAAATTTGTTATTTATAAAACCATGCTTTAATATGTTTATATTATAAATTATTACTTGAATAAAATGGGAGATTAATTATGGCTAAAACTTTAAAACATGTTGCTTTTTCATTTGCAATGTTATTAGCATGCTCATCTGCTGCACTTGCAGACGGTAACGCTTTCACTCCACTTAATTTTGATGATGCAAGTTATGGTACACCTAAAGCAACAACAATTGCTCCGGTACAAGCTACAAACCCTCAAGAAGTTGCGGGTAATTCAAAAATGCAAAGTGCTATATTAGAATTAGATAATGCTCAAGTAGATGTGAGAAACGAATTACTTAATTACAAAGCAAAATATTCAGATATAGATGCGCAATATAAACTAATTAAAGCTGAAAGAAAAGCTCTTGATCAACAAGTTAGAGCTATTGAAAAAAGAATTAAACAAATAGATAAGGCTAAGGAAAAAATTAGAAAAAACATGCTATAAGCAATTATTTGTAATTGAATAGAAAATTTAAGGCAGATATTAAATATCTGCCTTTTTGTCATCTGATAACAAATAAAAAACTATTCATCAACATATATTCTTAAATAATTCCAATAACTTCTAAACACCTTTTTTACATAGTTTTTTGTTTCAGGATATGGAATTTGCTCTACAAATTCATCTGTATCTGCATAATTCAAATTCTTTTGCCAATTACCAATAGAACCGATCCCCCCGTTATAAGCAGCAATTGCTGATATATCAAGATTATTCAGCATGCTTCTTAGTTGAGCATAATAAGAATTACCTATTTTAATATTTAATTCCGGCTTGCATAAATCATCATCAGACATCATGCCATAGCCATATCTGGCACTGATTTCTTTAGCAGTTGCAGGCATCAGTTGCATTAAACCTCTTGCGCCAACAGAACTTTGAGCATTTGGGTTAAAATAACTTTCTTCACGGACAAGTGCCAACATCAATGTTTCATCATTGCCAACTGAATTAGCATGCTTTTGAATCTCTTCATAATAATCTATAGGATAAACTAAACGCCAGCGAAGATCATTTCTATCCGGCTTTGGATAAATTTTTTCCATGGCATCACGTGCAATAAGCATGGAATGAGAATAATCACCTTTTTGGTAATATATCCAACTTTTTACAAAATCATCTTCTGTAATTTCCATTAACATGTCATAATCTTTTAATTCAGCGAGCTTAAAAATTACATCATTCTTGGAAATATTATTATATGGATATTCTACAGGTTGTTCTTTTATATACGCATTTAATATAGATGTTTTTATATGTTTCATAGCAAGATATGCACGATAAGCGTAGTAAGTATCCGGATAGTTTGCTATCGTACTTTTGTAATAACTCATATAATCATCATATTCATTTTTCCTTTCGGCTATTTTACCCAACCAAAACATGACCATAGGTCTATCGAAACTTTGTTCGAATTTATTCAAAAAATCCTTACCAATTTTTTCTGCACTATCATAATCACGATTTTTCACTTTTTCAAAAAACAGATTACTTAAAGCTGTAGGCGCAAATTCCCCATTTGGATAATTCAAATACAATTGCTTATAGCATCCTGTTTGATATTCGACTGAGGCTGCCTGACATTTTAAACTCCATATGTAATCCTTACCTTTTGGCTTTGAAATATTATAAAGAAAATCTATATCCTGCTTTTTATTGTTAGACATCTTTAAGTATATATCTATAACATCATATATATCACTTTCTTCAGAATATTGAGAAAAATTCTGCAAACCATACAGTGCAAGATATTTCGCACGTTGGTAATTTTTTAACTCATATGAATTTTTTATATCCAATACCCAACTATCTTTTAATTCTGTATATGCTAGCAACTCCTTAGTCTTTTCATAGTCTTCAAATAGATAATAACTATTTGCCATCAGTAAAAAATCATCTTTTGAAATTTCCTTATCAAGCTGGAGCCAATTAGATATAGCATTAAGAGCATGCCTGCCTTTTGGAGCTCTTTCAAGGTAATGCCTAAAAGACATCTCTACATCGTCTTTCAGTGACAATGGAAACATTTTTCCATTATTTTTGTATTTATTAAATGTAATTACTCCTATGTAATACTCAGCAGCTATTGCATAATCTGTATTTGGTGAATATTTTATAATTTGCTCAAAATATTTTTTTGCTTGACTGGGATCACTTTCAACCAACATTTGTGCCGCAGAATATTTTGCTTTTGTGCTTAAAATATTTTTGGGATAATTGTTAAATAAAAATTGATATTGCTTCATTTCAGATTTCTTATCACCTAGTTCTTTAGCACACATTGCCTGGTGATAAATAGCATAAGGTTTTAACTTAGATAAAAAACTTACTCTGGAAAACAAATAGTAAGAATTTTGGAAATCCTTATTTTCATAATCTTGCATAGCATGACTATAGATGCGCATCGTTTTTTCAACAGGCTGATATAAATACGCACAAACAAAGCCTATTAAAAAGCAACTCCCAATGATAACCGAACCGGTTAAAATCTTAAGTTTGTTGTTCATCCCAATCATTACAATAAGATTTTATCAGAAAACAAGCTCTTTTGCAAATTAGCTCTTTATTATTTGCTCAAAAACAGGTCTATTGTTTGTAAAATTAATAGGAAAATCCGTCTTTAAATTTGCACCAGCTACAACGTTGTTGTTTTTATCTTCTTTTACATGGTATGACTCGATTGAACGCTTGCCGGTCAACCTGCGCATGAAATTGTAATAACCTTTTAAAAATCCTGTTGCTTGGTTTTGTTTTTCTTCTATCGCTTCTAGCTCATCTCTCGTATGAGCACCAACCGGCATACCTACAGATTTTCTGGTTAATATTTCACCAAGAGTAGTATCAACTAACGTTACCCAACTCATTCCGGCAAGTGAACCGTTATATTGACTTCTAAATGT
This sequence comes from Candidatus Gastranaerophilales bacterium, assembly GCA_944325905.1. Lineage (GTDB taxonomy): Bacteria > Cyanobacteriota > Vampirovibrionia > Gastranaerophilales > Gastranaerophilaceae > SIG32. Next base: position 3,682 of record CALVBY010000029.1, read on the forward strand.
TGAGTTAAACAAGTCAATTAACAATGTCTGATAGAAAAGTCTTGAACCTTCTTGAACAAAACGTTCTTTGAATTTAGTTTCAGCACCCTCTTTATCATTACCATTTGATTTGAGCATTACCATGTTATAGTTATCTGTCATCAAGAACCAAATAGTCGCAGCAGATGCAGCTGTTTTAGCTAAGTTCGACAATTCTGCATTTGATATGTTTGACATCGTAGTAACATTGAATGCCTTTAATATATTATCATTAACGTAAGATTGGAATTTCTTAGGTGTCATTCCCTTTTCAATAGCTTTTTTACCGATATTTTCTATCGTTTTTGATAAAACTTCCAAATCTTTTTTCGCAATACCTTTAGATATTTCTTCTGCCGTTTTTGCAGCTGGTTGAGTTTTTTTCGTAAATAATTTCACAGCCTTGTCGACTAATCTATATGGTAAAGTAACAGTATTAAATGCAAATTTGAAAGGTGCAATAACAAAGTTCACAGCCGGTTTTGCATATCTTCTATCCTTGGAACCCAAGTGAATCAACCCACTTTGGTCAACAACATTTTTAGCAATATCTTGATATTTCTTTGCCAAATGCTCATAGCCGTTGGTCTTTAGAACATCTATAATTTTATTGAATTTATCCTGACTGATTGTATAATCAGGTATTACCGTAAGTTTCTTATATAATTTTTGGAAAGGTTCCTGAACAACATTAAACATCTTTTGTACAGCAGGAGATGCTTTTTTTAATCCTTTGACACCAAAACCGGCAGCAACTACAACCGCAGATGCCTTCATTAAAGTATCAAAGCTTAGCAAAGGCTTTTGCTGAGATTTATCTGCTTTTTGTTCTGTATTATTATTTGCTTTGAAAGAAGTATCCGGTTTTATTTCTTTTTCAGGGGCATTGTTTTTCTCGTTTTCCGCACGAGCTTCTTCCGGAGTCAAGCGCTTAATATGCTTTCCATTAGCCAATCTTGAAAATGCTTCCGTAAAGAGAACAGTGGATGCTGTCATCAACATTATGCCAAATTTTGAATTGTTTATATATTTATTAAGTGCGCCTAATGTTATCAAGGTCAAATAACCGCTTGTCAAAATTCTTGTAGTTTCTTGGTTAAACCTTGTTCTTTTCTCTTTTTCCGCCTTTTTAGGATCATCATCCATCATTCTTGATAAGTTATACGCATCGTTCGCCAAGAATATCGCAGGAGGCAAGCCTGATACAAGTCTATTTAATGCTCTTTCATGTTTTGTATCATAGGCACCATATTTTTGAGTATCAAACATTTTTACCGAACGTTGGAACAGCTCGGAAGTCACTTGTTCTTCATTGAGTAAGCCCTTAGCATGCTTGGATGTTAAATCTCTCTTAGTTTCAAAAAGTCCCTGCAACGCATTAACCTTTGCATCAAGCTTTGAGCGTTGTCTTATTTGTTTGAAAAATGGTTTTGATAAAACCCCATCAGCCCAATTTCTGAAAGGTTTAACCTTTCCTATCAACTCGACCGAACCATTTAATAGGTCCGCAGGCAATATAGTAAATGGATATTTCAATCCATCCCAGATAAGCTGTGGAATGGTTTTCTTATTAATTGTTATAATATCGGGGTTATCTTTGTTAACGACAACCATTTTTTTTGCTAATTTTGAATTTTTTAAATTTTCAATTAGTTCAGAACTTATTTGTTTTAGTGATTTGTCATGCTTATCCAAAAAGGATTGAAGTTCAGATATCTTAAACTCCCCAACTTTTTTGTAAGAAGGCGCTAATCTCAATCCCAAACCTATAACACCTAATGCACCTAATAATACGAGGGTCGGATTGATAGGCTTGCGTTTCTTTTCTGTACCTTCTGCATTACCGCTAAAAGAAAGACCTTTAAAAGATAAATTCTCTGAATTATGTTTTAAAGGTCTCTCAAAATATCTGTTATTTAATTGTGACATGGGATAAGAACTCAAAGGGAGCAATTTGTCCGGCACCGAATTCGCCAGATGATGCTTTTTACCGCTATAAAATTGAGTTTGGTCTACTTTCATCGTCCTCCACCCATTGAGATAATTCTCTCTCTACTAAAAACAAAAAGCAATATTTTTTGCCACTTTTTTAACTTTTTTTTACAAAGAACAGAAACGATTTATTATAAACGTTTACAGCTCTTTTAATATTTCTAAAACAAGCGACTTAAATCTATTTTTTGCTTTATCTGTTGTTTCAATAACTTCAGCATGGGACAATTTGACATCTGAAATTCCGCTTGCCGGATTTGATATGCAGCTTATACCCAGCACATTCATCCCGCAGTAATTAGCAACAATTGCCTCCGGCACAGTAGACATTCCGACAGCATCCGCGCCAATTATTCTTGCCATATTAATCTCGGCAGGAGTCTCATAGCTTGGACCGGACGAAGCAAAATAAATACCCTTCTGGATATCGATGCATAATTTTTCTGCACACTTTTCAGCTAATTTTACCAAATCTTTTTTATAAATTTCACTCATGTCAGGAAAACGTTCACCCAATGTATTGTCATTTGGGCCAATAAGCGGATTAGTTCCCATAAAATTAATATGGTCAGTTATAATCATCAAATCAGCCGGACGAAAACTTTCATTAACAGAACCCGCCGCATTGGTTAAAATAAGGGTCTTAACACCGAGTTTTTTCATTACTTTAACAGGGTATGTGATTTCTGCCATAGAATGGCCTTCATAGTAATGATTTCTACCCTGCATCATCACAACTTTTTTACCTTCAATTTCTGAAAATACTAATCTACCCTTATGCCCCGCGACATTTGACTTTATAAATCCGGGAATCTCCGCATATGGTATTGAATATTCGCAGTACTCATCAGCAAATTCACCAAGACCAGAACCTAAAATTATACCTATTTCCGGCACAAAATCATCAGTTTTTTCATTAATAAAATTAATTGTATTTTCCATTTTTACATACCCCTAAATTTTACACAAAAAAGCACAAATCCCATAAATAAGGTTTGTGCTTTTTAAATCATTAGCCAACCAAACGGTTATCGTCAGCTTCAGAAGCTTTAACCATTATAGCATGCTCCACAGGATTTTCTTTCTTGTATCCTGTTTCATAATTTTCTTCAAAACCAAAATCTTCACGAGCTTTTTTAGCTTGATTTTCATCAACTAATTTCTTTGCAAGCTCAGCTATTTCATATACAAGCTGGTATCTGTTTTCTGTATTTTCATTCAAATCCCAGGCTACTTTAATAATTTGTTCCATTTATAAATCCTCACATTCTTAGGTTTCTTTGTTACAATATTATAATACAAAAAATTTTTTGGCAAGGGGTAAAAACTCCTATTTTCCATGTATAATAGTGTTATGAAGTTTAAAGATAACATAAGATTTTATGCATGGATTGAATTTCTGATTTGGTTTATTATTTTAGGCTTATGTATATTTGGTTTTCGCATGTACCGATATCAAAAGTTCAAGGAACTTCCGAGTTATCAAATATTCATGCCTGACGTTGACGGCATGATTGTCGGCTCACCTGTGAGATACATGGGAGTTCAAGTCGGATATATAAAAAACATAAAAATTCTCACCAACAATGTTTACGTAAGATTTGTAATCACAGATAAAGATTTAAAGCTTCCGAAAGGGGTTATTGCTACTGTAGAATTTAATGGCCTTGGCGGTTCGAAAAGTCTTGAACTTTATCCCCCTAATAGTAATGAACATTCAGAAAGACTTATCATAATTCAAAGCCCCAAAAGACTTCATGATTCTATGGGACTTTTGAATGACATGTTTGATAAAATAGATTCAATAGCAATTAAAGTTTCACATTTTGCAAATGAAATGCAATTTGTCGATTCTTCCACAGAACAATTACGAGTTAAATCTGAAGATATAGAAAAAGGTATAAAACAGACCGATGATTTTGTGAATAATGTAATTAATAATAGAAACAATTTTCAAAATAAAGTTAAGGAGTGGAAGCATGAATAAGGTTAGAATAATAAATAATCCTGTAGTTCTTTTGAACTTATGCACTATGCGTGATAAAAATACTGACAGCCAAGGTGTTAGAATTGCAACCCGTAAAATAACAAGATGTTTATTATATGAAGCAGCTAAAAATCTTCCCCTTGTTGAAAAAGATGTTACAACACCTCTTACAACTTTTAAGGCTAAAACTGTTGACCCAAATATCAATTTAATAATCTCACCAATTCTTCGAGCAGGCCTTATTTTTACTGATGAAGCAATTGATATTTTACCCCAAGCATGTATTAGACACATAGGGATGTATCGAGATGAGGAAACATTAAAACCTGTCTGGTATTACAACAAAGTACCAATGGAAGCTCCAAATCCCGAAAAATTTTACATATATATAACTGACCCTATGCTTGCAACAGGGAACTCCTTAATTGAAGCTATAAAATTATATGCCGACAAGGGCATCCCTATAGATAATATAAAAGTAATCTGTATAATTGCAGCTCCTCAGGGTATTGAAAACATTCATAAACATTATCCTGACATTGAAATCATAACGGCAGCGGTGGATGACCACCTGAATGAAAAAGGTTATATAGTACCTGGTATGGGCGACGCTGGAGATAGGATTTTTAATACTTAAAAAATAATTTGTAAACTTTTTTAAATTAGAATTATACACAATTAAAGTTTTATAAACAAATGACCGTTTCTACGAATGTGTAGAAGAGGTCATTTTTTTGAAAATAAATAACTTTGAAAACAATTTTTATATTCATTCTCCTCAAGTTGCAGAACCACAAGTTGATAAGACAAAGTCGTCCAAACAAAATCCGCAACAACCACCACGGGCAAAAGCTCAAGAAGACACCCCTGAAGTACGTATTGATTCCACTGTTAATATCCCAGCCGGCAGCCACCTTGTAAAACCTAAAGAAACTCTCTACAGCATCGCAAATCATTATGGTACAAGTGTTGCAGAAATTATCGCACTCAATCCTGATTTAAAAACAGATAAAAATGGCAACAAAATTATAATAGAAGGTTCAATACTCAAAGTCAGTAATATAGAAGAATCTCCGGAAATTACAACTTCGGAAACTCCCGAAAATGTTTATGGCTCCTGGACAATTGAGCCCGGAAAAGGCTCTTATTCAGTAATGTCTAAATTTAACCTATACAAAGAAGAATTAGCTAAGCTCAACCCGGAGATTGATCTCGATAACATCCAAAAAGGTACTGTTTTTAAAGTCCCTGGATATCAAGTAAAAGCAGGTGACAATTTGTCATCTATCGCCAAACAACACGATATAACTTTGGAAATGTTAAAAGACCTTAATCCAAATATAAAGGAGCTTATCAAAGTTGGTGACATTATCAATGTTCCAAAACAGGCAGGCCAAGATTTAAATCTTGGCGATATTGAAGTTGAATTTGATGTTATAGAGGAAGAAACACCTAAAATTCTCACTCATCAAGTGCAAAATGGTGAAGCTCTTTCAAAAATCGCAGAAAAATACAATGTCCCAATGTGGGCAATTATGTTAAAGAACAATATAGAAAACGAAGACAAAATATTGCGAAATCAAGTTCTTGAAATTCCAACTGCCGAAGAAGTAGCACAACTCGAAAAATTAAAAAATACACAAGCAGAAACTCCTAAAAAGGACGAAAAGCCCAAAACACATACAGTAAAAAAAGGTGACACACTTTCAGAAATAGCTTTGAAATATGGGATATCTGTTAAAAATTTAAAAGAGTGGAACAACTTAAGCGGTGACCAAATAAAAGTTGGCAAAACACTTCTGCTCAATGAACCTGCCACAAAAGAAAAAGAAGCAATAAAATATAAAATCAAAAGTGGTGATGTTCTATCAAAAATTGCTTTGCAATATGGTGTATCAACAGCATCAATAATGTATAAAAATAATATCCAAAACCCAAAACACATTCAACCGGGACAAGTTATTGTAATACCCGATAAAACAGAAGTTGCAAAACTTGAAAAAGCTCAAGAAGAAATAGAAATTAAGCAAACAACTCAACCGAAACAAACAAAGAAAATATCTTCAAAAAAATCAACACATATTCCGGCTGGGAAAATTAATGCTTCAAGAGGAATAGTCATCCATAAAGTTCAAAAAAATGAAACTCTACAAGATATTTCCAAAAAATACGATATTCCTGTAAAAGATTTACAAATGTATAACGAAAACTTGCGAGGAATTAAATCAACTACAAGTTTATCCGAAAAAGAAATAAAAAATATACAAATAATCGCAACCAAAAAAGCTGTAATTGACTCAACCGGAGTGAGCGAAGAATTTATAAATGACTTAATTGCAATAGAAAAAAAACGTAACACAATGTATAACGATGACTGCGGAATTCCAACAATTGGCATAGGTCACAATACAAAAGCATATGGTGACACCAATTTTTATAAAGGCAAAACTCTTTCTGATAACCAAATCTACAGCCTACTGGCAAGAGACATCAAAGATGCCCAGAAAAAAATAATAAACTCAATCGGAAAAGATGCATTTGACAAAATGTCAAGAGGTCAAAAAGAAGCACTCTATGGGTTAATATTCAATACCGGCGGTCTTTCAGGCAGCCCAAAACTTGCTGAAGCTCTCAAAAATAGTGACTATGTCGAGGCTGCATGTCAAATGGATCATGCATGCGGTACCATTAACGGCAGAAAACAAGTACTCCCAGGACTTGCAAAACGAAGATTTATGGATATATCAAAATTCATAGAAGGCTCCCGATTCTCAAGAAGCGAATTAAAAACAATCATGCATAGTCTTCAAGAATTATATGACAACGGATTTAAAAATATTAAAAAACAAAACACAAAAGTTGACTATAATGCTTATGCAAAGAAATTTCTCGGAGAATATATTGATAAAGGCTGGATTGTAATTAGAGAATAATATTACAAAGAAACTTTAAATTTCATCAAAATTATTATTCTTAACAATTTCTAATAATTGTGATATTTTTCTTCTAAGTTGTTCATTCTCCTTTTGTAAATCAGAAATTTCTTTTTTATAAAAGGTTTCTTTATCACAAAATTCCTCTTTCCCTTGAGGAATATTGTTATAATCCAAAATAAAACGTTTTTTTGATTCTTCTTTAATCGCCAAAATTGCACCTACATCATCACTTGTAATTAGTCCCATATCAATGAGAATTTGTGCAAATTTTTTACTGGACTTTGAACTTGCATTAACAGCTTTTAGCAATTGTTCATGCGTAATCAAGCCCTTTTTCTCGAAATATTCACCTGTCCGGAATTTGCCGGCAACAAAACCTGCCGTAGCTTCAATCTCAACATTGTCAGGCGACTCAACATATCCCTGCTCAACACAGAATATAAAATACTTTGCTACCTCTTCCATAGATAAAAATGTATTTAATGAAATCTCCAGAATACAAGAATCATTTTGACAATAATCCAAGAAATTATATATATTTAAATCCAAACCGTTTTTTTTATTCTTTAATTCTTCACTGCCTTTAAATGTAAGAATAGGCTTATAAACAGAAAAAATGCTTTCAGATTTTTCTTCCAAAAACTTTTGACAAACAGAATTTTTTATATCCTCAGACAAACGCAAAAAAATTATCTGCTTAATCCAAAGAGGAAACTCCTCTATTTTAGTCCAAAACGAATTAAAAATATTCTTTTTCAAAACCATTCTCCTTAAAGGGATTTTAGCACACAAATACAGATACTTCAAGTCAAAATATATTGACAAAATATAAAAAATAATATTTAATTTAAAAAAAGGGAGTTTTATATGAAAAAGTATGGTTTCACACTGGCAGAAGTACTCATAACACTCAGTATTATAGGCGTTGTGGCAGCTTTAACTATTCCGACACTTATGCAGAACTACAAAGACAGAGCTTGGGCAACTGCTAACAAAGTTTTTGTCCGCAGGCTTGAAGAGGCTTTAAAAACTATGAACACTCAGCAAACTCTTGCAGGGTACAGAAACACTGCTGATTTTGTGGGAGAATTAAGTAAACATTTTAAGATTGTTAAAACTTGTAAAAATGATGATTTGATGTCTTGTTTTGAAGATAAAGTTATATGGGGTAATGAAGAAGTTGATATGACTAATGTAAAAAATGCTTCTCATTTTGGACAAGATGATTGGGATACCGATATTATAGGAGTTCAATTTGCAAACGGAACCACAGGGCTTATTGCATACAACCCTTCTTGCACTGAAAAACCCTTTACCAACCAATATTCAGGCACTGATTGTTTAGCTATTCTCTATGATACTGACGGATTAAAAAATCCTAATACGCAAATGAAAGACCTAAATTCTATAAATGTAAACAGTCTTGGCGGAAACAACTGTGCTATTGAATTAAGTGACGGTACTTGCTTTACTGCTCCGTTTTATCCTGAACCTATTACAAAAGCTGAATGTGAACAAATCAAAGGTGATTTAGGCATTAATAGATGCTATTACGAGACCGATGCCTGGGCAGGAGCTGTAAAAGCATGCGGAGGAGTCAGTAAGATGCCATCACTGGCTCAGCTAGATAAGTTAGCACAAGAATTGTACCAAGACCCAAATGGGGATTTTTCTGGAAATAGAAACAACGACCTTGCAATATCTATGGGCTTTATAACTTCTGCTACAGAAGATTTCTGGCTGTACTCTGGCGAAGAGTATAGTAATCGCTACGACGCATACCACCGTTACTTCGGTACTGAACGAACAGCCATCACACATGCAGGTCGTCATGCTTCTCGCCAATCAATTTGTGTTGGAGATTAATTATTTATATATAATAGCCTTTGGAGATGGTTTGAATTTCTTTACGAGCTTATGCAAGATTAGAAATTCAGGTTAGGGGTCCACATTTTTTCTGTCAGCCTTAACTTATATCTGTCAGCCTGAACTCATTTCAGCATCTAAAAACAAAAGATTCCAAAATAAATTCAAAATGACATAAATAAAAAGACCCTGAAATAAATTCAGGGTGACATTAATGTTGTGGCACACTTGACCAAGCTCTGTCATGTTGAACTTGTTTCAGCATCTTATTAACAAAGGTTTCCGAAATGAATTCTAAATGACAGACTAATGTGAACTTTTACCCTCCACTTGTCATGCTGAACTTGTTTCAGCATCTTATTAATAAAAGATTCAGAAATGAATTCTGAATAGCATATCGCCCATACCATTCGGAACTTTTATATATTATCTAAAAAGATAAGAGTCTCTCCTGCTTTATGCTATTGATTTCTTACATTTAGGCATGTAAAATGATACTAAAGAATAAGGGGAGAAAAAGATGAATATTGATAAGAAGAAACTTTCTATTTCGATTATTGCAATAATCGGATTTGTTACAACAATTAAATTAGCAATAATTTATTATAATGCGAACTTTAACCCATATGCACTTTCAAGTTTTTGTTCCGTAAATGATTTTATTGATTGTGACGGGATTGCAAAAACAACAGAATCACAATTTTTAGGAATCCCGCTGGCTTATTGGGGTTTATTCTTGTATTCATTCATCTTTATGCTGTTGTTTGCAGATAAACTAAAAAACATCAAATTTTTAAAATTTTTAGAAGTTTTTAAAAACCCAATGTCATACATTGCAGCATTGGGCTTGATATCTTTTACAATATCAATGCTTTTACTTTGCTTGAGCCTATTTGAAATCAAAAAGCTATGCGTACTATGTGCATTCACATATCTTTTGAATTTATTAATAGGTATAATTGCAGCGAAAGGAATTGGATTTATTGAAGCATTTAAACAAAGCTTCAGAGATTTTATAGACGCCTTAAAAATTAAACCTTATGCAATAGCGTTTGTTGCGGTGGCCGTTTTAGCTACAGGGTTTTTAACATATACCAGAGTTTCTTATGTTTTTGCACCACAAGTTAAACGCCAAAAAGAATTTAGAGAATTTACACACGCGAAGAAAAACAAATATGCCGTATCAGGAAACATTTTAGGCGAAGAAAATGGAACTGTTATTGTAAACTCTTACACCGATTATATGTGCCCTATGTGCTTTGCATACAATATAATGATTCACAAACTTGCAAAAGAAATGAAAAACATAAAAATAGTTCACCACAATATGCCTCTCGATACTGAATGCAATAAATATCTTCGCAGCGAATTTCACAAAGGTTCTTGTATGATGGCAAAATATGCTATTGCAGCAGAAAAACAAGGTAAATTTTGGGATATGAATAACGAATTATTCGAAAAACAACCTAAAAATGAAAAAGAAATACTTGAAATAGCTAAAAAGTTAAATCTTGATTTAAATAAATTACAAGATGATGCAAACAGTCTTGAAACAATGCGTGAAATTCAAAAAGATATTGATACCGCATATAGCCTAAAAATCAACGGTACTCCAAGTACAGAAATAAACGGAAAATCACATGTAGGGATGAAATCATATTCCGAAATGAAGCAATGGTTGAAGGATGAAGGAGCAATCGAAAAATAAAATACTTCTGCATGCATGTTGTGCAATATGTTCAGGACATCCCATAAGCTTATTAAAGTCTATGGGATATTCTGTTGTCGTATTTTTTTACAATCCAAACATATATCCGGAAGATGAATATAAAAAAAGACTTGAAGCAGAGAGAACTTTGTGCCAAAAGCTTAATTGTGAACTAATTGAAGGAGAATATAATATTGAAGAATTCTACAATGCAGCAAAAGGCTTGGAAAATGAACCTGAAAAAGGCAAACGTTGTGATAAATGTTTTGAATTGAGACTGAATAAAACCGCAGACCTTGCAAAAAAACTTGGGATTAAAGAATTCACAACCTCAATTGTAATAAGTCCACACAAAAACTATGCCAAGCTAACCGAAATAGGTGAAACGATAGCTCAAGAAAAAGATTTGATATATAAAGCAATAGATTTTAAAAAACAAGACGGTTTCTTGAAAACAAACAAAATTTCAAAAGAATTAAATTTGTATAGACAAAATTACTGCGGATGTGAATATAGTATACGTTCATAGTATAATATTTTTGAGGAAGATATGCACGAATTATTATCACAAATGAATAATTTATTTCAAAGTATGGGAGTACAAGGGCTTGCCCTAAATTCTTTTATTGAAAGTTTCTTTCTTGTACCGCCTCCGGATATTTTACTAATTGCTATGGACCTTGCAAAACCAGAGAAAGCACTTTATTATGCCTTTATATGCACAATATTTTCTGCACTAGGCGGAGTTGTAGGATACTTGATAGGTTTTTGGGGAGGCCGTCCTGTATTTAATTTTCTGTTCAGAAACAAACATGAACAATTTGATAATGTTGAAAAACTATATAATAAATACGGAATGATAGCAGTATTTTTCTCAGCTTTTACCCCAATACCATATAAAATTTTCACAATTGCAAGTGGTATTTTAAACATGAATTTCCCTCAATTTATAGCAGCCAGTTTCTTTGGTCGTGGTTTAAGATTTTATCTTGTAAGTCTCGTTCTAATGTTGTTTGGTGAAACCATAAAACAATATATTGAACTTGTAATAATTGGCGTTACCATATTAATAATTTTATTTTTTGTAATTCTATACAAAAAAAGACATTCTTTTAAATAATTCATTTATTTATACTAGTAAATATTACAAAAGATGTTATATAATTGATTTATAGAAAGATATCATTATAAAAAATAAAAAGGATAAATAATTATGCAAAAGACTTTAATCGTATTATTGGTAACATTGCTAATTGGAAGCTCAGCATACGCTGCTGTAGGTAAAGAAACAAAAGGACCTTTTGGCTACAATCTTTACGATGACATAACAAGGAAACCGGATAACAAAAAAGCTCCGCAAAATAACGAAACAAAAACTCCTGTAAAAGAATTTTACGGAGATGATACTGTTGCAGAATGGGAATCCGAAGGTGTATATTATAAAAATGCAAATTTAAACAGCGCAGTAAAAAAATATAAAGATGGCAATTATTCAGGCTGTCTTCAAGAAATGATATCATTAACAAAAACAGATCCATACAACCCAATAGTATATTATTACATGGGTATGTCATATTCAAAGGTAGGCAAAAAAGATCAAGCCGTAAAAGCATATGAACAAGTCATGAAAATGAACTCTGACAAAACTCTTAAGCAATATGCAACAAGAGGCCGTGATTGTTTAGTTGGAGGTCCTACTTGTACAAGTGATACTGAAAATTCCGATCCAACACTCGATAGTTTTGTTAATTCACCATACGGAAACGGTTTTTCTGAAGAGCTTAACCAACAGGTAAAAGAAAAACAACTTGAAAATATACAAAAAACAATTAACCAAAAACAAGAACTTGAGGACGAAGATATTGAAAAAATACAAAAGTTTGACCAAAAAAGTGAAATAATTAGTGAAGATAAAATTGCAGAAAACACAACATCTGATGACGAAATTCTTAAAGCAATACAAACTCTTAAAAATGCAGGTGTTAATATTTCCGTAAATCCTATGAATATGCCGATGAACAATCAATACGCAGATATGAGCATGCTTTTAGGAAATGGAAATAACAACAATAACAACTCAATGATGAATATGGTTCCTTTTCTTCTCAATCAGTACCAAAATGGAGAAAAGATTGACCCACAAATAATTCAAGCAATGATGATGAATACCATGATTCCTGATTTCACATTTAGCGATAATAATAACAAAAATTATTAATGTATGATTTTAGATTATAAAACTGCAAAAAAAGACTTTCTTTCAGCAAAATTTAAGGGCTGTAAGACCTTTTTTGAGTCGCACAACTACAAACTTGAACAAGCCTACTGTGAAATAATACTGGATAATCTCAAAAATGCGCAACACATTTTTGAAGAAATAGAAGATCAAGATACAAGAGCGCATTGGGGTTTGGTAATGTTGGAATTTATTAAGGGTTGTGTATCAAGATATCCAACATACTTTGAACTCAGAAACTTTTTAGAGATAGATCTTAATATACTGATTAACTATTGTAAAGGTAACTACGTTGAAAAAATAATCCGCTATGCTGATTTTATGTTCACAATTAACCCTGAAACACATAAATTCATAGGTAGAGTTTTTCTAAATAATGATATGTTACCTCAAGCAATGTTTTTTCTAAATCGTGCAAAAGATAATTTTTACCAGGATCCGGAACTACACTATATTTTGGCTGAAATTTATAAAAATAAAAATGATATCGAAAATTGCAGAAAAGCACTTTTAACTTGTCTTGAAATTCTACCAAATTATGCACCTGCAATCGCAATGCTTAATACATTATGAAAATATAGAAACTCGGACAATATACTATGACTATTAAATATTATACAATTAGAGAATGAAAAAAATCTTGTTATTGTACCTTATTTTTTCATTATTTAATTTGCCTGCAATAGCCTATTATGAAAAGGATTATCAAACAGCTTGGTGCATTGCAAATGAAGGAAAAACCGAAGTAATCCTACCTGATAAAACCCGAGTTGATTGTGTCACAAGAACTCATGCCATAGAATTTGACTTTGCAAAAAAATGGGGTGAATCCATAGGGCAATCACTTTATTACGCATCAATATTAGAAAAAACACCTGGAATAGTCTTAATTATAGAAAATCCTGAAAAAGATCTAAAATATCTAAAAAGACTGGAAACCGTGGCTAATAAATACAACATAAAAATCTGGACAATAACTCCGGACTTTTTGGTCAAAAATTAGGCTTTAACAGCATTATCTGTATTTTCTGCAGCTTGTTCTCGCAAATAAACCATTTCTTTAGCATCATACTTATCTAACAATTGTTGCTGTTTTTTATAAATACTACGTGCAGCAATATTTATAGCACCTATTGCAAAAGCAAGTCCGCCTGCGACACCGCCCGCCCATGAAAGAATTGTTTTTTGTGAAATTTTACCGCCTAGCCATATCCCTGCAAAAGTTGCCACAGCGGTACCGGCCCAACCTAAAATATTACTAGTTCTTGTAAACTTTTTGAAATCAGATACAAATTCATCTTGCTTTTCTGTAGGTACCGAAAAATGCCTGTCAAGATATTTTGCTTTTGGGAGTTTCTTTGAATATACTAACTCTGTTCTGCCATTTCCTAAATCTTTTACCGGTTTAATTTCCATAGAAAAATTTCCTTGTTACATTCATATTAAAAGAAAACAATCAAAAAATTGTCAAAAATCGATAAAAGTAATACAAATCTTTACACTAAGCACTCTTATTCTTCATATCGTTGCCACCAACGATACGCAAATGACGCTGCTCGCCTTCACCTACTGATTGACTTTCGAGGTTATGTTGCTCTACAAGTTCATGTTGAAGCCTTCTTATTTGGTGATTTTGCGGCTGCAATTCAACATGTTCAGCCCCCGCAAGAATCTTATTTATAGCGGCTTTTGCCTCGTCCAAAGCTCTTTCTGCATCATCATAGTATCCTCTAAGTGTTTCATTTGATTCAGGAACGTCCAGAGCCTCTTTCAACACTTTTTGTATTTGGGCCATTGAGTTTGTTTTTACATAAAAAATCTGTAGCCTGTAGTCATTTGCAGTGCTCAAGACTTTTGCACCGCCTTTAGCAAAGTTTTTGTGAGCTATTACAATATCAGCATCTTCAATGCTTCGTGTTATTTCAGCATTCAAATCCAAACGTTCAATAACTTTTTCAACAATACTTCTGGATACAGCGTACAAATATATTTTCTTGAACGCCTTTACACCTTCAACATAATCTTTTCTTGAAAAACTGAACTTTAAGCTATCAGAAGGTTCCGGAATCTTCTGCTCGAGCTTATTAATTTCTTCTGCTATTGTAGGTTGATGATGTTCGTAATTTTGATCAACTTTTCTTATTTCCGGTCTAATAGGCCATCCACGCAAGATATAATCAACAGCTTCAGCAGTATCTTTGTAAACAGCCAAAGTATTTCTGTCCAATATTTCTATTACGATATCAAATGTAGGCTGCTTTTCGCGTTCCAAGACAGTCTTTTGCGAAGCTCTGCGTTTTGCCTCGTCATCACCCAATGTAACAGATTGAATGCCACCAACCAAATCTGATAATGTTGGGTTTTTAATCAAATTTTCTAAAGTATTACCATGGGCAGTTGCAATCAACATAACACCGCGCTCTGCAATTGTTCTCGCTGCTTGAGCTTCAGCTTCGGTACCGATTTCGTCGACTACAATAACCTCAGGTGTGTGATTTTCGACAGCTTCAATCATTATATCTTTTTGAAACTCCGGTTGGCGGACCTGCATACGTCGTGCATGGCCTACTGCCGGGTGCGGAACATCACCATCTCCGGCAATTTCATTTGAAGTATCTACAATCACAACCCGCTTTCCGAGCTCGTCAGCCACCAGTCTTGAAATTTCTCTCAACTTAGTGGTCTTTCCGACACCCGGTCTGCCCAAAAATAATATACTTTTGTTTTGCATACAAAAATCTTTTATACATGAAATAGTCCCCGTAACAACTCTACCTATTCTGCATGTCAAACCTATTATTTTACCTTGGCGGTTTCTAATCGCACTGATTCTGTGGAGTGTTCCGGGGATACCTGAACGATTATCTGATGTAAACTCTTGTACTCTTTGCGTTATATAAGAAATATCTTCATCTGTAACTTCACTTTTACCAAGATACTCTATCTTACCTGAAGAATGTCTTATCTCGGGAACCCGACCTATGTCCAAAACGATTTCTATAACATCCTCCATGCTACCAGAAGTGATGTACTTACGGATCTTTTCGGGCAAGATCTCGATTAACTTTTCTAAGTCGTTTTGAAGTTTTAAATCTGTCATATTCTTTTTGCCTCCTGTCAGTACAGGGTTCAGGCAGATATTTATTATCTCCTCTAATATTATTATACCACTTTTTATAAACTTTTCATCGTTCTATGGTGCTACATAAATAGTAATTTTACAAATCTTAATTTGTAAAACATGCTAAAGTCTTTATTGATGGACGTTTTGCGGGGTAATCCGCAACTTAAATTTCAGATTCAAAATAAATCCTAAGATTGAG
>CALVBY010000030.1 GCA_944325905.1 Candidatus Gastranaerophilales bacterium
ATGTAATAAAAAAGGCGGTGGAGGGCACCGCCTATTAACCAGATATACACTTTCGTGTTCAGAAAGGAGTTTGTATAAATTGTCTTATTCTCCTAAGTTGATTTGTGAGAATTGAACAATTTTGTTTTTACCACGCTTTTTAGCATTATACAATGCGTGTTCAGCGTAACGAATGATAGTATTGGCGTCTTCTTCAGCACCTTCTATGCAAGGATATGTTGAAATACCGCCTGAGATTGTAATTGGGTGTCTTTCTTCTTCTCCGGCAGGAATAAATTCCATTCTTTCGATTTCTCGTCTGAATCTTTCTGCGAATAAGAATGCATTATCTTCGGATGTATTTGGTAATATCAACAAAAATTCTTCGTCACCATATCTTGTCAAAACATCTTCTTTTCTTATTAATTGTTTTAATTTGTCTGCAATAGAGCGCAACAGAACGTCACCCCATTCATAGCCGTAAATGTCGTTTACAACCTTGAAAAAGTCAAGGTCAAATAACAGGCATGAAAGGCTGTTGCCATAACGTCTTGCACGTGAAATTTCTTGCTCAAGTCTTTCGTTTAGATATTTTCTGTTATGAAGACCTGTAAGTTCATCTGTTGTTGATACAATTTTTAATTTTTCACGTAAATCTCTTATTTTTAAAAGCGTATTTGCACGAATTGTTAATTCGCTTGAATCAACCGGAGTTGATACATAATCGTATGCAACGGCGCGAACAGTTGTTCCTTCAAAAGTTTTTCCGATGAAAAGTACAGGTACTTTGAATTTTGTAACCATCAAAACATCTTTAACATTCGGAACACTTTCAACAACGACAAGTGCAGGATTTAGCGTTTCATATTCTTTTAATTTTTCTGCATCTTCAATTCTAACATTTGTTTCATCAATTTTTGCTAAAATATCTGCAAGGTTTGAAGAACTTTTATCTGTATATACAATAATATTTCGCATGGATAATCCCCTACATTACTCTTTACAAAAAGTGTATCATAGCGTTTTAGGCAAATCAAAATTGTAACATTTGTTTAACAAATTTTATGCTAAAATTAACCTATGGATATAAAAATTCAGCATATGCAAAAGTCTGATGTGGACAGTGTTGTAGAAATAGAAGCAAGAGCTTATGGGGATCACCATTGGTCGAAAGAGTCATTTTTGAATGAACTTTCAAATGATTTGGCAAGATATTATGCAGCGTTTAATAATGATGGCAATCTTGTAGGTTATGCCGGTTGCTGGCAGATTTTGGAAGAAGTCCATATTACAAACATTGCTGTTTCTCCTGATTTTAGAAGACATAAAGTCGGTGAAGCTCTCTTAAAAAGAATTATAGACGATTGTTATGAAAACAAGGCAAAGTATATTACGCTTGAAGTAAGAGTTTCTAACAATGCTGCAATAAATCTGTATGAAAAATACGGCTTCAAATCACTTGGTACACGAAAAGGTTACTATCAAAATAATAATGAAGATGCCTTAATAATGTGGACAGAAAATATATTTTACGATAAATTTAAATTAAACTATGAAAAAATAAGTTCAGAATTAGAGGGTAAAATTAATGTCAAGTGATGAGGTAATCGTTCCTCGAATAAAGAGGGTAAGCAAGGAAAAGAAAAAGTTAAAAATACCTGTTTTAAATATACTTTTGGTGTTATTTTGTTCTTTTTTATTGATGGCTGCAACTTTTATTCAATTTGACATAACTCATTTTATAATTCCTCATGATATTTTCTCAAATAAGGCATTAACCAAGGAAGATTTTCTTTATACATTTTCAATAATTCCCCAAATTCCTGCCGTGATGTTTGTTGTCGGGCTTTTGGGCAGAAGATTGGGAATTACCAGTATTGTAATTTATATATTAACTGGATTGTTTTTACTACCAATCTTTGCTTTAGGTGGTGGCGCAAGGTATGTTTTGGAACCCGGGTTTGGTTATATTGTGGCATATATTCCGGCAGTATTTTTTGCAGGATCTATATTAAAAAGCGGTTTTTCATTCAGAAATATCTTAAAGGCTGCCTTAATAGGTATTGTGACGATTCACTTTATAGGTATTATATATATGTTATTCATATCTGCATTGAGGCATGAAGGTTTGGCCTTTATAAAAGGTTGGATTATCTCTCAAAGTTTATTAAAGATAGCTTATGACTATGTTTTGGGTGTGGTTGCTTTAATTATTGCAAAATTTGCCAATAAATATATTAAATACTTGATTGGCTAAGTTTTTTTAAATATTTTATTAATTTACCAATGTCTTTATTCCAAAGACCATTCCAGTTACGTAAAATAATATCTGCCGGGCAAAGACCTTTTAAAGTAAGTTCTTTTATAGGTTCAAGAAATATTTCTTCTCCTGTATTCATTTCAATTAAAGATTTTTCTGCTATGTACAAAATTTCTTTTGTTATATCGAGAACTTTGTGGTTCTTGATATTAGTTTGTAATGCGTTTTTGGGGACATTGTATCTAAGTTCGGCAAGATCCACGTGTGAAAATGATTTTAATAATTCTTCAATTTCACTCATTGCATATTTGTTATACAAAATACTTTTATAAATAGCAAGGACAGAGTAAGGCATGTTTGTACAATCGTGATTTCGTATTTCTATAAAATTACGCAATCTTACTTCCGGGAAATAAAGATTTGCTTGAAGTTTATAATCTTCTATATTTGCTTCAAATCCTTCATAACCATTATTAAGATAATCTTCAAAATTGATTTTCCCGTTTACATCGATTGTCTGGTTATCTTTGTTTAAAAAGATTATAGGAGTTTCCATCACTGTGTCGATGTATTTTTCAAAAGAAAAATCCTTATCTAAATTACAAGCAAAACCGCATCTTTCGTTGTCTGTATTTAGCCAACTAAGAGCTCTAAAGCTTTTGTATCCTGTTTCAACGCCGCCTCTAATTGGTGAATTTGCAAACATTGCGGTTATAAAAGGAGATAGTTTATTTGCAAGTTTGAATTTTCGGATTGCATCTTCTTCATCAGAAAAATCAAAACATCCTTGTATTCCGGCTGTTTCTCTCATCATAACGTCAGATAAAATTCCCCACAAATATTTTGCCATAATTTTGTATCGTTTTTTGGGAATAATATTGATATTTTTATGAGTTACAAAAGGTGAAACTCCATATTCCAAAAGAGTTATATTTGATTTATCCAGTAAGTTATGCATTTTTTTGTTAAGCGATTTGATTTTCTTTTCAATATCAAAGATATTTCTTTCGGGTTTTATGCTTAACTCAATCTGACAACCGGGCTCAAGTGTTATAGTGTCGTGTTCTTGCTTAAGTCCAATGATATTGTAATCATCTGTTATATAGTCCCAATTTTCTTCTTTTGCAAATTGTCTTAGAAAATTACAAATACCGTTTTCTGAATCATAGCTGATAGCTTTATAAGAAGAAGATGAAATTGGCAGTCTTTCGTATTCTATCCCCAATGCATAATTTTCAATAGTTTTGTACCCTTTTTGGTATAGTTTTAAGATATCTGATTTTTCGAGTTTTTCTTTTACTTTTGTAATTATCATTTTGACCCCTTAGTATCTTTTATTATAACACTATCAAAACTATCAAAGAAATTTTGTTAAAACATTTACCTGTGTGTGGTATTATTAAATTAGTAATATGAACTATTTCGAAAGAGCAAAATTTTTTAGAACAAAAAAACGTTTGGGTCAAAATTTCCTGATTAATGGTGAGATTATCCAAACAATCATTGATAATTCAAATATTTCGCCTGAGGATACTGTTGTAGAGATAGGTCCGGGTGTTGGTTTTGTTACTGAACAACTTATCAAATATGCGAAGAAAGTTATTGCTGTTGAATTGGATGAAGAAGCAATTGTAGAATTAAAAAAATTAAATGCAGATAATTTAGAAATCATTCATGCGGATATTCTTAAAACAGATTTGTCTTCATTATGTAATGGACCGATAAAAGTGGTTGCAAATATTCCTTATTATATTACAAGTCCTATTATTGCTCATCTACTCGGGGAAGTTGATGATTTAGACAATAAGAACAGAAATAAAATCACTGACATAATATTAATGGTTCAAGAAGAAGTTGCGAGAAGGATGGTGGCTAATGAGAATTCACCTGCAAAACAATATGGACTTCTGACAATTTTGTCGCAATTTTGGGCCGATGTTGAAATATTTAAGCTAGTTGGAAGAAGATCATTCTATCCGGCACCAAAAGTTAATTCTGCTCTTGTAAAATTAAAAGTAAGAAAAGAACCATTGTTAAAATTATCTGATTATAAACATTTTAGAAAAACTGTTAAAGCTGCTTTTTCTCAAAGACGTAAAACTCTTAAAAATTGTCTTTTAAATAATGGTTTTTCAAAAGATATTGTGCAGAAGGCTCTTTTAAAAATTGGTGTTGATGAAAATATCAGAGGAGAAAAGCTATCAATTTCAAAACTCGGAGAGCTTTCGGAGGCCTTGAATGAAGCAAATTAAAATTCAATGTCCTGCAAAAATAAATTTGACATTAAAAATTACGGGAAAGCGAGACGATGGCTTTCATAATATTGATAGTATTATGCAGACCATAAATCTGTTTGATTATTTAACGATTTCACTAACGGATAGTAACGAATTTAAAATTAATCTTAGCGGAAATAGTACAGAGATTCCATATAATGAAAAAAATCTTGTTTACAAAGCAGCAAAACTTTTTGCCGAAACTATTAATTTATCAACTTCTCAAATTGATATTTATATAGAAAAAAATATTCCTGTAGCCGCAGGTCTTGCAGGTGGAAGTACTGATGCTGCAGGTACTCTTTATGGCTTGAATAAGTTATTTGCTGAACCTTTAAGTCAAAATGAGCTCCATAGTTTGTGTGCAAAACTTGGTTCCGATTTGAATTTTTGTTTGGAAGGCGGAAGGCAAAGAACTTTAGGTCGGGGTGAAATTCTTGAAAAATTACCATTTGAAGAATTTGAAGTTTCTCTTATAAAACCTATTAATCTTGGAATTAGTGCGAAAGAAGCCTATACCAAATTTTCAAACAAAATCAAGGATGATTTACGAAATACTTTTGCTAATGACTTGGAATGGGCTGTAATTGATGATTATAAAGAATTGCAAGTGATAAAGAAACTTTATCCCAAATCCATAATGTCCGGTTCCGGTTCTACATATTTTATTGTAGGTTCTAATTTTGATAATTTGAAAGGGTATGTAACATTTAATGGATTGAAAGCAATAGAAACAGGTGTTTGTGAACTATAAAAAAATCCCTCTCTTTATGAGAGGGATTTTTTGTTTATTCTTCTTTGATAACTTCATACGGTGGATATTTTTCTTCAAGATCTTCACGAGTTTTTGCTGCAGCTTCATCTCGAGCTTGTCTTGTTGTGAAGCCATCTCTTTCTTCAACAAGCTTATCATCTACTGATGCTTTGTATCCAAAATCAGTATATGGTACATCTCTTGTCTCAGTTGATCTTATGTTATCTGAAATGCCGGTTTTTGCTTTGTCAGGCATTTCGGTTGAAATTGTTCTTACAAATTTTTCAGGATCACTTGTATCAATCAACTTGTATTTCTTACCGTTAATTTCAACTTCGTAATCAAGCTCAACAATCTCAGGCATGTATGCACTATTTCTATCTATATTGTATGCTTTTTTAAGCATTTGTGCTATGTCATTTGCTGCTTTGCCTCCAATTGGTTGGCCATCTTCTGTAACATACATGTTTTGGGCAATTCCGTACCAATATTCACCTGATTTACGTTTGTATCCAAATCTTGGAACTGTTTCTTGTTTTACTTTTTCTTTTTCAGTATTTTCAATTTCAATTTCAGGTGTAATTGTTATTGTTTCAGGTTCTTTTGGAGGTTTCGGTGCTTCAATTTTATCTGGAAGTTGATTTTCGAATGCTTTAACATAAGCAATAGCAAGTTCTTTTTTGCTTAATATTCTTTGACCATTTTCACCAGCCGCTTCGATTAAGAATTGAGTTTTTTGTTCATCGCTCAATTTCATTTCATCTATAGCACGTAATAAAGTTTTTACCTTTAAGGTATCTTCTTTTGATCCAAAGCTCATATTTTCGTAAGTACGTTTGCCATTAGGAGCATCGGCGAAAACTTCTTGAATACCTACGCCATGGAGAACATCTTCGTCTTGAGTTTTGCCAAATAATGCTCCTGCTAAAGCTGTACCAACAGCTGCGCCGATACCCATGCCTTTCCAGTTAAATATAGTTGCATCTTTGGAAGCACTGTCATAGGCAAGTACTTCTCCGGTTACGCTATTTTGAACAATAGCTTCTGCAAATGCTGATACTGCAACCGGAAGAGCTGCTGTTCCTGCTTGTGAAAGAACACCAACCGCAAGAGCTTTACCAAGATTTTTCATTGTATCATCTTTTACATCAAAACCAAGTCTTCTGAGTTCTTTCCTTGCTGCTGCATCATGAGATTTTGTATCAGATGATTTTGCTGCAAAGTTTATAGCTTCATTTGGCTCAAATGTTCTGTCTCCACTTATATCTTTTGCAATATTATATGCTGCTTCATGTGATGAAATACCATCTTGTTTGATTGCTTTATGCAGGTTAACATTTTCATCAGCAAGAATTTTATCTTTATGGACTTTTAATCTTAAATCATCAGCTTCAGCGCCTAATTGTCTTCTAGCTTCAGATTTTTCTTCTTGTGAATCAAATACCCTAGTATGCTCGATTTTATCACCGATAGCCATGTCTTTTATACGAATTTTTGCACCGTTTTCAGCCATTTTTTCATAAAAATCTTGAATAGACTTAATTTTGCTTTGGGCTTCTTCTATTTTGGTTTGATTTCCAGTTTTCATAGCTGCTTCAACTTCGGCACGAGCTTTATTTATTTCATTTAAATAAGCAGGGCTTTTTTTAATTGCAGCCATTATATTGTCGCGAATAGCATCTCTGAGTTTATTTTGTGCCTCTTTATTTTTATAAAAAGGATCATCATTTTCACCAATAATCGTATCAATTAGTTTTTGTTCATACTCGGTCAGCTCTTCGGGTTTAAACAAAGATTGCGCATATTCTTTTTGACGAGCTATTTCTGCTTCTTTTGCAGCTTTTGCAGCTGCTTTTTTTTCGGCTCTTGTTTGTTTTTCTTCCGGAGTTACAGTTTCTTCTTTACCGGGTTCAACGCTGGTGCCTACTCCTGATTGTTCTGTTTGTGGTGCATTTGCTTGTCTGAATTCAATTGTAAGTTGTTTGCGTTCAGATTTGCTTGCTGAATTGTATCTGGCTTGCTCGGCTTCAGATAACTTGTTAAATTCAGCCATTGTCAAAAATTTGTTTTGCACATTGTCCACTGACATCGTTCACATCCTTTCAGCCTCTTAGGGCATAGTTATATTAAGTACTCTTTTTCTCTTGATATAAAGATAAACGTTTTTACGTTTTCTAAATTGCATAATTTCAAGTTACTTTTACCATATGATACACCTTAGATTATTGTTATATCTGCTTTGTAGCTCTTAAATATTTAGGTTTACAATACTTAATATATAAAAGTTATATACAGATATTCTTCTACACATGTTCTTTTACGACATAGTGAAAATTAATCTTTAATTCATGTAACAAAATGTAACAAGTTTATACCACCATTGCCCTATTCCATTATTCCCTTTTTAAATATATAATTAACTTATGGCTATATTAGAGGTTAGAGATTTAAATTTAGGTTTTAATTGCGAAAACGGTTTCAAGCAAGCATTATATGACGTTAGTTTTTCGCTTGAACGTGGAAAAATGTTTGCCTTAGTCGGAGAATCGGGTTGCGGTAAAACTATGAGTGCAATGAGTATCCTTAATCTTTTGCCCAAAACTGCTGTTATAAAAAGTGGTCAAATTTTATATAATGGAATGGATCTTTTAAAATATTCCAACAAAGAAATGCAAAAAATAAGGGGTGCAAAAATTGCATTGATTCCGCAAGATCCAATGACATCTTTAAATCCTTTATATACTGTTGGGGATCAGTTGCTAGAAGTTTTAAAAACTCATCAGGGTTTAGAGGGTAAAGAAGCCTATAAAAAAGCAATAGAGGCATTTGATATGGTACAGATACCGTGTGCGGACTCCAGATTAAAATCATATCCGCATGAATTTTCGGGCGGGATGAAGCAGCGTGCTATTATTGCTATGGCGCTTGCTTGTAATGCTGAAATATTGATTGCTGATGAGCCTACTACGGCTCTTGATGTAACAATTCAGGCACAGATAATGAATTTGCTAAGAGAAATCAAGGACAATATGAATACTGCTATTCTTTTGATTACCCACGATTTAGCTCTCGTTGGTGAAAATACAGATGATGTTTCTGTTATGTATGCTGGTAGAATTGTTGAGTCAGCACCTGTGCAAGAATTTTTTCAAACTCCTAATCACCCATATTCTGTAGCTTTATTGAATGCTTTACCTTCTAATAAAGGTGACAAATTAGAAACAATAATAGGACATCCTCCAACTATTCAACAAGAGATTTCGGGCTGCAAATTTCATCCAAGATGTAAGTTTTGTATGGATATTTGCAAGAAGGATGTCCCAAATATGTTTGCAGTTGGAGAGAAACATTTTTCAGCATGTTTTTTAAATAAATAAGAAAGCGGTATTGTTATACCGCTTTCTTTTTTGGTTGTTAACGACACAGGAGTCATGCTGTCCCGGTGTCCAACCGAAGGTGTCGTTGTAAGTTGTTTGAACCCATAGTAATTTAGTATCTCGCGAATGGTACAAATTCTTCCACAGGTTCGACAACCGCCGCTGTATATTGCATGTCCCGTTAGTCCGGGAATGACTCGGTCCAGACACCTTTAGTCTTTAATTTCTATTTTTCGTGGTTTATAGTTTTCTTTATTTTGTTTAGGGATTGTTATTTTTAATACACCATCTTTATATTTTGCCATTGCTTCATCTACCTTTACAGGTTGATCAAAGGATATTGTTCTTTGATATTTACCGTAGCGGAATTCACTTGTGTGATAGCGGGCGTTTTTTTCAGCTTCTTCTTTTTCTTCCTTTTCTTCTTGAATTTCCGCAGTGATGGTCATAAAATCATTATCTATTTCTATTTCAATATCATCTTTTTTTATTCCCGGTAGTTGAACTTTTACTTTATAGTCATCTTTATTTTGTTTTACTTCTATCGCGGGTCTCCATATAGAATTCTTTTTTATATTAAGTGGGTTTGCGAAGTGATTTGGTAATAGAGTATCTCTTAAAAAATTATTTAATTCTTGATGGATACTATCAAAATACAAATCGGGTTCCCTTATTATTATGTCGTGCTTCATACAGGCTCCTTTCATTGCCAGAATAACTTTTTTCTTTGTGGGTTTCATTCTCTTATAGGATAATTATTGCCACACAATTATATACTTTTGATTAATAGCGTAAATTTTTAATTATTAAATAATAAGTTTGGGAGGCTATTATGACGTTAAAAATGTTAGTTTTTGAGTATAGAGCAACTGAACATGATTTTTTTGGAAAAAATAAATTTAGTAATTATGATATAAAATTTTTTGATTTTAGTCTAAATGAAGATACAGTTAATGAACTTTCAGAGGAAGATCTTAATTACACTTCTATAATAAGTGTGTTTATCAACTCAACGCTAACAAAAGAAGTTATCGACAAATTTAAGAATCTACGTGTTATAGCAACCCGTTCAACAGGTTATGATAGTATTAATCAAAAGGCTTGTGTACAAAGAAACATAGCACTTTTGAATGTCCAAAATTATGGTGAAACGGCAGTTGCTGAATTTACTATGGGGTTGATAGTTGGAATTGTGCGAAATATATTCAGCTCTGTAATTAGTATTAAAAAGGGTGATTTTACTGAAAGTTCTTTTGTCGGCAGAGATTTAGAAAAATTAACTCTTGGTGTGGTTGGAACGGGTGCCATAGGTGCGGCTGTTTGCCGTTTGGCAAGTGCATTTGGAATGAAGATTCTGGCATACGATTTGATTGAAAAAGTTGAATTGGAGGAAAAATATAATGTAACTTTCACTACATTGGATTTTTTGTTGAGAAATTCCGATGTCGTGACACTCCATGTTCCATATACAGGAAATAATTATCACATGTTTGCAAAACACGAATTTGAGATTATGAAACAAAATTCATATTTCATAAATGTTGCAAGAGGTGAGGTTGTTGATTTGAAATATTTGAAAGAAAATTTATTAAATGGAAAAATTAGAGCTGCGGCATTGGATGTTGTTGCTTGTAATTATAATAAGGATTGTGAAAATTTTTCTGATAATATTGAAAAATCTTCTCTTGAATGTTTGAATAATTCAAAAGTGGTTCAGGAATTAGTTCAAATGCCGAATGTTTTTGTCACACCGCATATAGCTTACGAATCTCAAGATGCTATTGATTATATATTATTGAAAACTTTTGAAGGTATTCAAGATTTTATTAACGGAGGCAGTAAAAATCGGGTATTTTAAATAAAGTTAAATATTTTGCCATAAAAAAGTATTTATTTATAATTAAAGAATGAAAATAGGATTTATACCAATAGATAATCGACCGGTATGCTATACTTTGCCTTTGCAAATTGTTTCAATAGATGATGATATTGAAATTTATTTGCCGGAAAGGGAGTGGCTAGGGGATTTAAATAGATATGCCGATGTTGAAAAAATTCTTGACTGGCTCTCAAATTTACCTGAACTTGATGCCATTGTGGTATCACTTGATACAGTAGCTTATGGCGGATTGATTTCTTCAAGAAGATGCCCTGATACTTTTGAACAAATCAAATCAAGAATAGAAAAATTAAAAAATATATTGTCCGCTAAAAAAGCTAAAATATATGCGTTCTCAAGTATTATGCGGATATCTAATAATAATATTAATGAAGAAGAAAAAGAATATTGGGCTAAGTGGGGCAAAAAAATATTTAATTATTCATATTGTATGCATAAGTATGGTACTGTGTGCAAAAAAGAAGTCCCGAATGAGATATTGGATGACTATCTAAAAACAAGAGAAAGAAATTTTGAAATTAACAAGATATACCTTGATTGGCAAAAAGAAGGCTTTTTTGATACATTGGTTTTTTCAAAAGATGATTGTGCTGAATACGGATTTAATGTTCAAGAAGCTGAAACTCTTGAAAAATTCGGTGGTTTTATAAAAACAGGAGCTGATGAAATACCACTCTCGCTGTTGGCAAGAGCTATAAAAGGCAATGTCAAGGTTGCACCTATATTTTTGGAAGATAGTTCAAAGAATTTGATTTCCAATTACGAAGATATATCAATAGAAAAGTGTGTTGAAGGACAGCTAAAACTTGCCGGATGCGATGTTGTTGATGTTTCGCAAGCGGATATTTTACTTTATGTGAATAATTTTAAAAAGCAGCAGGGTGAGCTTGTAATGGATATAGATACAGAACCATTTACAGGATCTTGGAATCCTCCTAAAAGACCGTATATGATTGCTGATGTACGTTTTGCCAACGGAGCGGACAATTGTTTTGTTGAACAATTTTTACAACATGATTTTGGTCAAAATTTCTATGGATATTCCGCTTGGAATACTTCTGCTAATTCCTTGGGTAGTCTTATTTGTGCCGCTAAAGTTAAGTTTTTGGCGAAGAAATATAATTATGAAGCATTTGAAAAGCTCCAAATTGTTAGATTTTTAGATGATTGGGCTTATCAGGCAAATGTTCGTAAGCTTCATCTTGATAGCAGTTCTTTAAAAGCTGGAATGTCAGATTTTGAAAAAATTGTATTTGATAAAGTTGGAAAATCTTATGAAATAAGTTATAGTTTGCCTTGGAATAGGTCATTCGAGGTGGAAATTGAGTTTAATTGATATTTTATTATTGGCGGTTGCCTTGGGTATTGATTGTTTGGTTGTTTCTTTTTCGCAAGGCTTAATTTTTTCTGAAAAAAGGTTGACGAATTCTCTTCGTTTGGCTTTGACTATGGGTTTATTTCAGGGACTCATGCCGTGCATAGGTTATGTTGGTGCCAACTACATTTATAATTTTGTTGAACCATACAGTAAGTGGTTGGTTTTTGTTATTTTTCTTATTTTGGGGCTTAAATTTATTGTTGAGGCTTTTGGTTCAGAAAAAGAAGAAATCTGCTGCATTGGTTTTCAATGTTTGATAAGCCTTGGGATTGCAACGAGTATTGATGCATTGGTCGCCGGTGCGACTTTGAATTTTACTCAAACACCTTTAAATATAGCGGCAATTTTAATTGGATTAATTTCATTTTTGATGTCAATATCGGGATTTTGGTTCGGAAATTCATTTAAAAATTTCCAATCGAAATATCTCGAAATATCTGGTGGCATAATTTTGGTTTTTTTGGCTTTTAAAGTAGTTATTTTTTAAAAAGCATGCCTTTTAGGCTAAAAATGGCGTTATATTTGAATATTTTACATTTCTTAACACAGGTTTAAACCATGTAAAACCATGTCATATCATGGGTTTCCATGGTTTAAAATCTCAAGACCATGGTATAGCTTTATTTGCCATGTGGTTGACAACCCAAAAAGCCCTGTATGGCTTGATTTGATGGGGTTGTTACAAATCTTCATAACAACATGTGTGCCCCTTGAAAAATAAAACTGATTACCTATAATGTTAATATAAACAGGTCGGAGATAGTTGATACAAGCGACCTCAGGGGTGGAGTGACGACAGTTTTACTGTCGGGTTTGCTCGTGTGTACTTAGATAATTTGGAGATTATATAAATTGTTTAGAAGTAGAGATATGGGAAGGGCAGTTGCTGTTAGAAGATGGACTCCTACGGCGCTGGAATGTTATAAGAGAGGTTGCAATTGTGAGGGATGTTTTTACAAAGATTTTTTCAGTGGTTCTTCACAAAAATGTCAGATGAAGGCATCTGTTTTAGAATTAGTTAGGGTGATAGGGACTCCTAACGTTGAGTTGCCTCAATTTATTATTGAAGATTAGTTGTTTACCACTTTAAAAAATTCGTAAACTGTGTTATACTGCTAAAGCAGTATAATAATGGAGGTTTTAAATGCACATTTACGTTAACGGAAGAAACATCGAAATTACAGAAGCAATAAAAGCTTATGTAAAAGAAAAAATGGGAAAAGTTGCTGCGCATTATGATCAAATTCAAGGTATTGATGTAGTTTTGTCAGTAATTAAAAACCCTGCAGCTTCAGGTAAACATGTTGCAGAAGTTTCTTGTAAGATGGCTTCAGGAGTTATTCGTTGTGAAGAAGCTGCTGAATCTATGTATGCCAGCATTGATTTGTTGGCTGATAAATTGGCAAGACAAATTGAAAAATATAAAGGTAAAACTTTAACACCCGGCAAAGAATCTATAAGAACTGATGCATCAGGTGAAAAAGAAGAAGCCGAAGAAGAAGTTGTAGAATAGAATTTTTCTTTGCAAAAAAGAACCCCGTATGGGTTCTTTTTTTGTAAAATTGTTTTTTAGCTAAAAAGCCTCTCAATTTTGAGAGGCTTTTTAGTTCTATTTTTTAATTTTGTTAGAATGTTGCAACAGGTTTCTTTTGAGCGGTTGCGCCGGGAATTGATTGCCAATTTGCTGCCATAATCTTTTTGAAAGATTTTAATGCAGTGTCTTCTAATTCGCCCAATTCTTCAGCTTCCATAATCAATTCTCTTAAAGGAAGCAATGCTCTTTGATCTCTAAGAACACCCAATGCAGCTGCAGCACCTGCTCTTACTAATTCGTTTTCGTTACGGTTTTTCATAACATCAATCAATGCAGGAACTGCTTTTGTATCATTTAATTTGCCCAATGATGTTACAGCGTAAATTCTTACGTTAACCCATTCATCATATAGCATATTGATTACTTTATCTACAGCTTTTTTGTTTCCGATTTCACCCAATGCACGAGTTGCATCACATCTTACGTTAACTTTTTCGTGATCTAATGATTCAATTAACGCGTCAGTTGCAACATCACCGATTTCGATTAAAGCATCAGTTGCTGTTATACAAACTTGTGGGTTTTCATCATTTAGTGCTTCAACAAGTGGTTCAACTACAATTTCACCGCCCAAACGGCCCAAAGCACGTGCTGCACGAACTCTAACATCGACGTTTCTATCTTCGCGTAAAGATTCAATCAAGTGAATGGTCGCTTTTGAATCACCAAGTTCACCCAATGCACGAGCAGCGTATAATCTGACAGAACCGTTTTTATCATGTTTCAAAACTTCAATTAATGGTTCAACGGCTTTAGAATCACCCATCTCACCTAATATTCTTGCTGCGTTATATCTAATTTTTTCAGAGTTGCTTGTTTTTAAATCCATCAATAATTCATCAAATGTCTTCTTTACTTGTTTTTTCTTACTGTTTACACTAATTGTCATCACTTTCCTCCGACACTACAATAATAAATTCACACCTACAATTTAGATAAAAAATTTGTCTTGAATTTAATTGCCTTTTTGTAACTCTATATTACTTTTTTGTAACAATTCCTTTTTTAACTTCTGTCTAATCTTTTACAATTTTGTGAGAAAAATAAGGGTAACACTCACACTTTATATTCTAAATATAACATATTTTTCATGTAAATTCTTGGGTTATATGTATTATTTTACAAAATATTATGATTGTTTTTTTAAAATTAGGTATGATTATGTAATAATAGTGTATTTCGTGTTACAAAACTTAATATAATA
Source organism: Candidatus Gastranaerophilales bacterium (assembly GCA_944325905.1). Taxonomy (GTDB): domain Bacteria; phylum Cyanobacteriota; class Vampirovibrionia; order Gastranaerophilales; family Gastranaerophilaceae; genus SIG32. Next base: position 14,723 of record CALVBY010000030.1, read on the forward strand.
CTACTCACCAAAGATAGTAATAATAAATTCGCTACCCTTCCCAACTTCACTGTTTACCAATATTTCACCGTTATGTTTTTCGATTATTTTGCTGCAAATGGCCAAACCAAGTCCTGTACCAACGCCTACACCTTTTGTTGTAAATCCAGCTGTAAATATCTTGTTGAGCTCATTTTCAGGAATTCCTTTGCCATTATCTTTTATTTTAACAGTCAATTTTTTATCGTTATATTCTGTTGTAATTTCTATTTTTCCTTGGTCTGAAATTGCTTGACATGCATTAATTAAAATATTGGTGAAAACTTGATTTAGCATATTCGGATAGCATTTTATAAGTGGCAGATTTCCGTAGTGTTTTATTACCTCAATACGGTTTTTTGTTTCATGTCTTATTAAATCCAGCGTCAAATCAATTTCTTTATTTATGTCAGCTTCTTGTAATTCTGCCTCGTCCAGTCTTACAAATTTTTTCAGCGAAGTGACAATATTGCTTATTCTTTGGATAGCTTCATAATCGATTTCATTGATTTCTTTGAGCATATCTGCAATTTCGGCGTCCTGAATTTTAGGTATAAATTTACTCATAATGTTATTATTTGATTTAATTGATGCTACAGGAGTATTGATTTCGTGTGCAACACCTGCAACAAGTTGACCTAAAGATGCCATTTTTTCAGAATTTATAAGTTGAATTTGGGTTTCTTTAAGTTCTCTAAGAGTTTCTTTAAGTTCTTGTACTGTTTTAATATTATTTTGATAAAGTTCAGCTCTTATTATTGCGTTGCCTAATTGTGAGGATATGGCTTCTAAAATCTCTAATTCTTCGTTAAGTTCTCGTTTTTGGTAACTTAAAAGAACAATTACACCGATTAATTTTTGCATGTGAAAAACCGGAACAATTATCCTCATGACAGGTTGTTTAAAAGCTGGTGCTCCAATGTATTCAATTAGGCAGTGATTAACAGAAATATTGCCTGAAACTATTTGATTGAGGCTTTTTTCGTCAAATCTTATTTTAGTATTTATTTTGTTTTTATTACCGTAAATTTCGTCTACATTAAAGGTATAATCATAGTTTGAGGCGTAATAGGCTTCGTACGCACCAAACATTAGAGCCAATTCATTCAAAGCTGAATTTAAAATTTTGGATATATCCATAGATTCTCTTATTATATTAGACATTTTGTTAATAAGAGCAATTCTTATAGCTTGAGATTGAGCTTTCTGTTTAATTTTCTGAAGATCTTCATTTTCATCGATTAGTTTATTAAATTTTTCTTCTAATTTTGTAATTTTGTCCTTATATTCTTCTAATTCATTTTTCGCGGTAACATCGTTGAAAAAGAATACAGTATATCTCCTTTTTTTGACAGCTGTAAGATTAAAATACAAAATTTTATTCGGGGCCATTTCATAGTTTACGTAGGCAAAGAAGTTTTCTTTTGAATTGAGTGCGTGATAAATTGGCGAATAAATTTCGATATTTTCACTATTAATTGGGCAAATATCGAAATTTATATTGTGTGAAAATTTTTTCAATCCTGAAAAATTTTTAAACTTACGCTTGAAGGCATTGTTTTGAAAAACAATTTCTCCAAGTTTATCTGTAACTATTACAGAATCTGCAAATTGATTCAAAAAATCAAGCTTTTTCATGACATTATTATAGGTCATTGATACCTTTTGGGCAATTTTTATAAGATTTTTAAATATAAGTTGGCAAAAAATATTATGTTTGTTATTTGTAGTAAACTGAAAAAGGAGAAAAGTATGAATGTAAAAGGTTTGACATTAATAAATCCGAGTAAAATGAGTAGTGAAGTATACAATAAAGTTACGACTTCACCCTATATTCAAGGAATGGCAAAGAAAAAAGCCATCAATGTTGAATATAATTCTGGGTGGTTTAGGGAATATAAAAATAAATACTCACAATTAATAATAAATGGTGCTAATAAAGAGCCTATGAAATTGAAAGCAATATCAAGTGACGGTTCACAGGACAAAATTTTATTAAGTTTATTGGAAAAATTAAATTTTTTAATTAAAAAATAGAAATCAAAATATATATAATTATGCCAAAATAAGAGCGAAGGCTAAATTTTCGACTATTGTTTGAATGTTCATATTTAGCTTTAGTTCTTTTTTGGCTTTTTCTATTGAATTCAAATCTTTCAAGAGTTTTATTTTTAGCTGTTTGTTTTCAAGATTAGATTTTAAAAGATTAACGATATAATTTTGCATCTGAACAAAAATATTAATCGGTTCATTTTCTTTTGTGAGGTTTAAAATATTATCATTAAAATCCAAAACTTCATTACGTTCAAGTTCCAAGTATCCGTCCATAATATCTTTTACGAGTTCAAAATTTTGCGGTTCATCTTTTTTAGACGGAACAAAGAAACACTGAGAGCGAGAAACTACGGTTGAAATCATATCGGATAAATCAGTAGTTAAAAAGAAAAACGTTGTATTTGATGGGGGTTCTTCAAAGGTTTTTAACAATGCGTTTGCGGCATCTGTTGAAAAGTTTGTATAATTAAGCCCGCCGAGTTTTCCGTTTGAATCTTTGTCGCAGAATATCAAAACCCTGTGATATTCAGAAGTTACTGCGAGGTCATTTTTAATCATTCTGGCTTGAGCTATTGAAAACATTGTTTTAGAGTCATCATCAGATGGTTTGTTATCATTTTTTGAATAAGTCAAAACAGCTGGATGATTTCCGTTTTTTATCCAATTGCAATTAAGACAATTACAATCAGGCTTTCCGTCGAGTTTGCAGTTTAGAATTCTTGCAATCTCTGTTGCAAGTTCATATTGCGCATCAATATCATTACCCCAAAACATTATACAATGCGCTATGTTTTTGTCAGGATTTTTTATGCCTTTAGTAAAATAATCAAGAAGAAAAGGATAATCTTTATCTAAACAAGACATCTTCAACCTCCTTTTCCGGATACAATGACTGACCTGATTTTATTTTTAATTCCGCATCAGTAAGATTTTGTTTTAATTTAACCAAATCTTTCAAATTTGTATTTTTAAGTTTTTGCAAGCTAAGTTTTACCACATATTCATGTTGACCTGTAAGTTTGGAAAGCTCAAATGAATTGCACTCTGATGCTTTTGCTTTCAAAATAATCCATTTTCTAAGCATAGTTTGCAAAGCAGAAACGATTTCAAGACAGAATTTTTTTTCCAGTAATTTTCTGTATTCTAACAAAGCCTTGTCTTTTTCGCCTGTCATAATGTAATCTGAAAATGCAAAAAGGTCTTCATTAGAAATACATAACTCTTGAACCATTTTTTTTGTTATTTGTTTTTGGGGGTATACAAAAAGCTTTAGTTTTTCAAGCTCACCATCAATTTCTCTTAAATTGTTTCCAATTTGCGTAATCATTGCAGATATAGCCTCTGAATCAAGCGAAATATCTTTTAATTTTGCCTGTTTTTTAATCAAATTTTCAAGTTCAGCGGTCTTGTAGGTTGGAATTGTCGCAAATTCTCTTGCATTATATTTGGATAAGATTTTAAAGAATTTTTTACGACTGTCTAATTTTTTACCTTCATTACGCGGTAATTCGACAACGAAAACTATATCAAGATTTTCATTGTTATTCTCAAGAGCTTCTTCAATTTGCTTAAGTTCTTTGTCATCAAAGGCTTTAGAAAAATATTCATCTGATTTTATTATTATCAGCATTTTTCCAAACATCATCGGCTGAGTTCTTAATATTGAAATCAAGTCGGCAAACTTCGGGTTATCGTATATTTTCAGACTCATTTCAAGAAAATTTTTATCAAGACCTTTTTTGAGCTTGTTTATTTCTTGTTCAATATTAAATTCTTCATCTCCGTAGAAAAAATATACTGCCATAAAAATTTAGCTTTCGATTAATAGGCTTGCACCGATAACACCTGCAGTATTACCAAGCTTTGCCGGAACCACTTCAACCGCAGAACCTGCAACAACCATAGCACGTTTTTTAATGGTTTCTCTGATAGGATCAAGCAAAATGTCCCCTGCATCGGCAACCCCACCTCCAATAATTATTTTTTCAGGGTTTAGAAGGTTTACGACGCTTGCAAGTCCAAACCCGATATATTCACCCATTTTAGTAAATATTCTTCTTGCAACAGGATCACCTTGTTTGGCTGCTTCTGCAACTATGAATGGGGTAATTCCCCCTGTGTTTGACATTTCGCGATACTTAGTTGATTTGCCGCCCATTATGTATTGTTCTGCCATAGCAACAATTGATGGCCCTGATGCAAAGGCTTCCAAACAACCGTAATCTCCGCAGCCGCATAGAGGTCCTTCATACATTTGAAGTTTTATGTGACCTAATTCTCCTGCCGCGTTTGATGCTCCTCTGACTAGTTTTCCGTTTATCACAATACCTGAACCGATACCTGTTCCAACGGTCATACAGATAAAGTTTTCGCAATCTTTTCCCGCACCGAAATTGAGCTCTCCAAGTGCGGCACAGTGAACATCATTATCAATTCTTGTAGGAATTTTGAATTCATCTTCTATAATTTTTGCTATCGGTATATTTACCCAACCCGGAATATTTGGGGCCAGTCTTACGACACCGTTTTTATAATCAATTTGTCCCGGGAAATCAAAGCCTATGCCTTCAATATTGGTAACTTTTGTCTCAGACATTAAATCACGTATTGCCTGTTTTATATTGTTAACTGTATATTCATAACCCATTTCTGCACGTGTTGGGACAGAATTTGAATACAAAATACTGCCCTTGTCGTCAACAAGTGCAATCTTAACATTAGTTCCGCCAACATCAATTCCAATTCTATTCTTTGCCATAATTTCCCCTCTAAAAATCCTATATTTATATAATATGACAAAAATATGATTATGAAAAGATTTTATTT
>CALVBY010000031.1 GCA_944325905.1 Candidatus Gastranaerophilales bacterium
AAAGTTGGTTTTTCCAAAAATCAGCAAGATTTTTTCTTGTCCTTAGATAGAGTTTTTGTAAAGCTTGATGGCGAATATAAGCCCTTGGAGATTTCTCGCTCAAGAGTAAACAAGACTTTTGCCATAGTTAAGTTCGAAGGAATAAATTCTATAAATGAATTGTTACCTTTGAAGGGGGCTTTGTTGTTTGTTGAAGAACAGACAATAAGGGAAAATCTTGATGAGGATGAGTTTTTGATAGATGAGCTTGTCGGATTGGATGTTTTGGATAATGACGGTAACAAGCTCGGATTTATTATCGGAGTATCAAATAACGGGGCGACAGATTTGTTGTCTGTAAAAACAAAATCTAAGAAGGTATCTTTTGTTCCGTTTGTAAAAGCCATCGTTACAGATGTTGATTTGAAGGGCAAAAAGGTTGTTATAAATAATTTGGAAGGGTTGTTGGAATGATATTTGACGTTTTGACACTTTTCCCTGAAATGATACAAAATCACTTGCAGTTCAGTATTCTAAAAAGAGCCGTTGATTCAGGAGTTATTGACGTTAGAACGGTTAACCCCCGAGATTTTACGCTGGACAAGCACAAAAAAGTCGATGATACGCCTTATGGTGGCGGTGCCGGAATGGTTTTGATGCCGCAACCTTATGTTGATGCTTATGAAAGTGTTGAAAAAATTGAAAATTCTATAACAATAATGCTTTCTCCGCAAGGTGAACCTTTGAAGGAAGGATTGGTAAAGGAATTGGCAAATTATGACCAAATTGTCATGCTCTGCGGTCATTATGAAGGTTTTGACGAAAGAATAAGAGAAATTATAAAGCCAAGAGAAATCTCAATAGGCGACTTTGTTTTGACAGGCGGAGAGCTTCCTGCGTTATGTGTAATCGATGCCGTAAGCAGAAAGATTGAGGGGACTTTGGGTAAAATTGAATCTGCAAATGATGACAGTTTTGCGGATGGATTGTTAGAATACCCGCAATACACAAAACCGCGCGAATACAGAGGTTTGAGGGTCCCTGATGTGTTACTTAACGGTAATCACAAAGAGATTAATGAATTCAGGCAAGAGCAGAGAATTAAAAGGACTAAAGAACGACGTCCTGACTTGATGTGTTAGTCAAATCTTGTGCTTTACCAATTCCCAAGCCGTCTTTAAAGAATGAGTATATAGCGTAAACTCCAAGTCCGCCGGCTGAGAGTTTTGCAAGAGGTAATGCACGTTTTTTGGCTAATAGTGCAGTCAAGCCTAAACCCAAAGGTACAACGTCGTTTACGAGCATTGAACCTAAGCCTTTAAAGTATCCGATTATGGAATTAACAAATCCTCGGAGTTGATCGCTTAATTCGTATTTATATACTGCATTTTGCAAATCTATTTTTGTCTTACTTGGTTTGTCAACGGTTAGAGTGTTGTTGAGATAATACTGAGCAGCTTTGGCATTTTTGCTTTTTACTTCTATATCAGATTGGATTTTGCCAAAGTTATGCGCATCTCTTGCAACAAGATATAGTGCGGTTGCACCGACACCTCTTGCAAGATATTTACCATAATTTGATTTTATAGCTGTTATTATGCTCATTATTTTTTATCTTCCTTTTTATGAGTATCTTTTACTTCAAATTCTTTTTTAACCGTTTGACCTGACATCTTCAATAAGATTTGACTTGCTTGAAGTGCATCTTGACCGTATCCGGAATCGGATTGTTGCATTTGTTGAAGAACTTTTACAGTAAAATCATCACCTGTTACGGCTCTTGTGTCAAGCATACCAAGTGCTATAAATCTTACAGGTTGATATGGGTCTTGAAGCATTTTATTGATTAATGCTGTCAGAGCTTTGTCATTTTTTCGGGATTCATCTTCTTGAAGTCTTGCTGCAACCTCTTTTGCACCCATTAATCTTATTTCTTTGTCTTGGCTATTTAAATAGTTTTCAAGATTTTTGATATAATCATCTGTCAATAAGACTATATCACGCTTTTCTGTTTTTTTCTTTTCTTCTTTTGTTGTATTTGTTGTTGTGGTAGTTGTTGTCGTGTTTGTATTGTTGGAATTTGCGCTGTTATTGGCTTGATTATTCCCTTGAGTATTCGGGTTTTGTCCCCATTGATTTGTATAGTATTGTGATGGGTAGCAGCCAGGTGATTGATATTGGGGTGCATTAACATTGTAGACCGGTGCACCTCCGGGAACACCTACTGAGGGGTTAAATATTTGAATATTAACTCCTGAATAGTTTGGAACAGGAATATTCTGTGCTTGTGGATATGTTACAGTTTGCGCCGGAATATTCTGTTGTGCTACAGGTTGATTTACAACAGGCTGCTGAATAACAGGCTGTGCCGCTTGAATTGGCTTTTGATATTGTTGACCTACTGTATTTTGCATAATACTACCTTTTCACTACTTATTAAAATAAAGTATAAAAATAGGAAATTATTGCTTTTTTTTGAAATATTTTAAGAAATATTACGCAATTTTATCAAATTTTGTGTTGATACTATAATGTTGCTATGGATAATTACGAAAAGAATTATTTGTCTCAGCGTCCTGACGATTTATGCAGAAAATGCGGTTTGTGCTGTCGTGTTGCTACAACTACGACGCCTTACAAAAAGCTTTTGGAAATGAAGGAAGAAGGCGATCAGGGGGCAATAGATTTTTTAAGTGTATTTGAACCTTATGAATCAATAGCGGTAGCAAGAGAAGTTTCGGCAGAAACTGTTGATAATATCATAAAATGCCTTAGTATTGACGGTAATTACAAAGAAAGCGACATGACGTTTTATAAGTGTAAGTTTCTTGACGATAGTAATTTATGTACAAGATACGAGAACAGACTCCTGCTTTGTAAGCATTTTCCGTCATCTCCTTGGGCTATTGTTCCGCCAGGATGCGGGTATGAGGGGTGGCTGTTTATGAAGCGTGAGGAGGCAAAGCAAAAAATTCGTAAAATAAAAGAGGAGCTTTTGGAATTGCAATTGCTGAAAAATAAAACTAATTCTTTGGATATCCAGCTTAAAATTGCATCTGTAGAAAAAAAGATGCAAAATACTGTTGAGCTTTTCAAAAAATATGGCTCTGAAAATTGGTAGACTACGCTTTTGTCGGATTTAGCATTTTATTTTTATAAAATTCTGTATTTATATTAAGTTTGTTGCCTATATCAATAAGCATATTTATAAATTCTTTATCCTTATTTCTGCCTGATTTTGCGTAATTATCAATTATATCACCAATTTTATGATAAATTCTATTGAAGTATATATTTTGAGCTTCAGATATGTCAATTTCAAGTTCAAGTTTTTCTACGTTATCAAAGATTTCCAGTAAAACTTCTGCTTGCTGACTTTCAAAACTTTGAGCAAGTCTTACGGTATTTTGCTGAATTTTCTTGGCAAAGATTGCGTTTGATGGGCTCTTGTCAAGAGTTATACCCATCTTTCTTGCTTCATAATTTATGTCAAAGGCCTGTTGCAAAACTGTAGCATCAACGAATCCGCCAGAGTGTGCAACCAAGTCATTAAATTTATGACTTAGTGTATATGCGGCTGAAATTTTGAATTCATCAGGAATTTTTAATCCCAAATTTTGCATATGATAAATTGAACCTTTGCCTTCATCATACATATCTCTATATGTTTGAGCAAATTTTTCCAATTTACCCTTGAGCATAATTTTAAGAATTTTGCGTCTTTCTTCAATGAATATATCTTTCAATGTGAAGTATTCTTTTCCAAAGTTTTCGTCCAGTGCTCTTATAATCTCAGTAAGCGGATTGAGCATGAATGTTTTTAGTAAGTCATTTTTAATTTTGTCATAACTGTTTTCATCAGAAAATTCTTTTATTGCACAATGGAAATCTCCGCCTGAGAATTGTACCAGTGCAAATACCTGATTTACACTTTCAAGTGTTATACGTGATTTGATTTCTATATGTCCTACAATAAATGTGGATGTCCCTTTTTGCACTTTTTGGTAATCATAGCGTTTTATTTTATAGCAATATACATTTTCTTCGTCCTCAAAGTCTTGGTATAGTGATGATATTGCCCAAAGACTTGCTACTTGTCGAGGAGTAACAACGGAAGGTTTTACGAACCTTTCATAAATATCTTTTCCTGTACCATATTCTTGAATGTTACTTTTAGCTTCAGCTAGGATTTCTAAGAATTTCTTTGCAAAATTTTGTTTTGTAAAATACGCAGCCAACTGCATTGCTCTTGCTGCATATTTCATAATCTGAACTGTTTCAATGCCCGAAATTTCTGAGAAAAACCATCCGCAGCTAGTGAACATTAACAAAGCTTGTCGTTGTATTTCTAACAGTTTCATACCGCGAACTTTGTCTTCGTCATCAAGTTCAGGTAAGAAATAAGTATTTTGGAATTTTTTGATATTTGAATCTGTACGTGAAAGAATAACATCTATGTAGTTATTTCTGACTTCCCATACGTCGGTGTTAAAATATTTAGGACCTTCTTTTTCGTATACTTTAACGAGTTCGTCTCGTAAGTAGTTCAGTGCATCTCTAAGTGGTTTTCTCCACTTTTGATTCCAACCGGGATGTCCGCCTGTTGAACATCCGCAGTCCTCACACCATCTTCCGACGCCGTGGAAACAGCTCCAAGAGGATGATTGTTTTATGTCTACTTCGTAATCACTTCTGTATTTATCAAGGTAGTTTGCATAATTTATTAGTTTGAAACCTTCATCTTCGGCTTTGATTTTTAAAACGTAAGCAAGTGCCATATCACCGAATTTTGTGTGGTGGCCGTAGCTTTCTCCATCTGTCGCAATGTTTACCAATTGCGGATAGTTTCTTGTATCAGAAACGCCTTCTTTTAGTCTTCTTATAAACTTGTCTCCGTCTTTTAAAAGTTCATCAAAAGCCACTGATCTTGATATTGCCCCATCATAGAAAAACAAATCTATGTATTTGCCGGGTGCTGATTTGATATTGTATCTGTAAGAACGTGCCGGATCAATGTTTCCCCAGCTTACATCAGTCCATTCTTTGTCTTTTGGACCTTTAATTTTTAATGCTTGATATGGTGAAAGTATTGTAAATTTTATGCCATTTTCAACTAATACTCTCAAAGTGTCATCATCAACAGCAGTTTCCGCAAGCCATATACCTTCAGGTTTTCTTCCGAATCTGTATTCAAAATCCCTTATACCCCATTTTACTTGAGTTTGTTTATCTTGCTCATTAGCAAGCGGCATAATAATGTGGTTATAAACTTGCGCTAAAGCGTTGCCGTGACCGTCATTTAAGTCGATACTTTCAATATCGGCTTTTATTATTCTTTCATAAGTCAATGGCGCGTACTGTTCCATCCATGACAACAATGTAGGTCCAAAGTTGAAACTCATTAATTCGTAGTTGTTTACGACATCAAGAATTCTATTTCTGTTATCTACAATTTTTGATACGGAGTTTGGGTTGTAGCATTCTTTTGTTATGCGTTCATTCCAGTCGTGGAAAGGCTGTGCACTGTCTTGTAATTCGATAGCTTCAAGCCATGGATTCTCTCTTGGAGGCTGATAAAAGTGACCGTGGATTGTTAAAAACTTTTCATTATTTGTCTTGTCGTTGTTTGCCATACTTAACTCCGTTATTTAAAAATTTATTTTTTAATTTCTTCCTTCGGTTTTTGGGTTAGAACTGTGAATTTTTCAGCATCCATCCAAACATCCCCGAGTGCGTTTGAAAATACTTTGCCGCAGAATTCTATTTCATCACCTGCATTTAAGTCAATATGTTTTTCTGCTTCTGTACGTTTTAAAAATACCTTCATCTCAGATAACGGGATATTGTGGTCTGTTACATCATCACGTTGGATAAGAAAAGTTATGTATTCTTCGGAGCTTCTCATTGCCGGTGCGTAATCAAGTCCCAGTGTTGAAAATTTGTCAAATTTACCTTTTACTTTCACGTTTTTGTTTAAATATTTTGATGGTGATGCAACCATATCGAGAGCGTTTACCTGTTGGTAAATTGTTGCATTAGTTTGCTGCTGTGCCGGTACTTGAACTGTCGCAGGTTTTGTGTCTTGAGAATAACTTGATGTTATTGATAATGCAACTGCAATTGTTAATATTAATAATTTGAATTTATTGTTCATATCTTTTATATCCCCTTTTGATAATTATTTTATCACAATATTTATTTTTTGGTAACTACCCGAATAGATTTTTTTATTTTACTTTATTTTTTATTTGTGGTATTCTGGATGTGTGTGAAAAAAATTGTATAAATAACACTATTTATAAAGAAGGAGATACGTTATGACTACAAAAGAATTCTTTACAAATTCAGAAGAATTGAAAAAATTGATGTCAGCTGCACGTGCTACTATTACAGCTCCTTTCTTTGGCAACAATGTTGAAGAAGTTAAGTCTGTTTCAGAAGCTTACAAGTTGGCAAAAGCAAGTTCAGGTACTATTGAATTGACTGGCATGCCAGTTTACAAACCTGAAAAATTAGGTTTACCTCAAGGTGCAAACCAATTGTTATTTAACGATGGTACAGTAGTTGGCCGTTGTGCTGCTGCCAGAAAAATTGTTGGTGAACCAAATTGCGATTTGAAATATTTATTGCCTATCATTCGTGAAGCTATTTATCAAACTCGTGACAAATTGATGTACAAGACTGAAGTTGTTGTTGGTTTGGAAGAAGACTTCATGGTAAAAGCTCACCTTATGATTCCTGAAGGTTTCGAAAATATCATGTATTCTTGGATGTTGAACTTCCAATACATCAACGAAACTTATGCTAATATGTATGCAGAATCAAGAGAATTGCCTGATGGTGATATCTATGTGTTCTCAGATCCTGATTGGACACACCCTGACTTCCCATATGGTTTGACATTCTTTGATCCTGAACACAACTGCGCTTGTATTTTGGGTATGAGATACTTTGGTGAGCACAAAAAAGGTACATTAACTCTTGCTTGGGGTTGTGCTGCTCGTAACGGTTACGCTTCTTGCCACGGTGGTATGAAACGTTACAACCTTGAAAACGACAAATCTTTCCAAGTTGCTGTATTTGGTTTGTCAGGTTCAGGTAAATCTACAATTACACACGCAAAACACAATAACAAATACAACATCACAGTTCTTCACGATGACGCATTTATCATCAACGTTCATGATAAATATACAATCGCTTTGGAACCTGCTTACTTCGATAAGACAGCAGATTATCCTATCGGCTGTGATGATAACAAATACATTTTGACTCAACAAAATGCCGGTGCTATTCAATTAGCTGATGGTAAAGTTGTTTCAGTTACTGAAGATATCAGAAACGGTAACGGCCGTGCTGTTAAGTCAAAATTATGGTCACCTAACAGAGTTGACAGAATCGATCAACCTATCAATGCTATTTTCTGGTTGATGAAGGATCCTACAATTCCTCCTGTATTGAAATTGTCAGGCGCTTCTTTAGGTTCTGCTATGGGTGCAACTCTTGCAACTAAACGTTCATCTGCTGAAAGATTGGCTGCAGGCGTTGATCCTAACGCTTTGGTTGTTGAACCTTATGCTAACCCATTCAGAGTTTACCCATTAGAAGTTGACTATACAAGATTTAAACAATTAATCGCTGATGGCGTTGATTGCTACATCTTGAACACAGGTGAATTTATGGGTACTAAAGTTCAACCTAAACATACTTTGGGTATTATTGAAGCTATCGTTGAAGGTTCTGCTAAGTTCCATAAATGGGAAAACTTCTCTGATATCGAAATTATGGATATCGAAGGATTTGACGCTTCATTCTCTAACAAAGAATATGCAGCTCAATTCGTTGCTCGTATGAACGACAGAATTGAATTCGTTAAGTCTAGAGAAACTGAAAAAGCCGGTATTGATAAGTTGCCTGCTGATGCTCTTGAAGCATTGCAAGCTGTTGTTAAAGAAGCTACTTCTTTGGCAAGTGTATAGGCTTTTAATCCAAAATGAAAATAACAGGTGCCGTTTGGTACCTGTTATTTTGTTGATTTTATTTTAATTTTATTGTATTATTTTTAATAATCACGTTTTGTCATTTGTTTAAAAAGGAGGTGTTTATGATTAAGTTTAATGGTTTCACTTTGGCGGAGGCTCTTATGGCATTAGGTATAATCGGATTAATTTCCGCATTAACCCTGCCAACATTGATTTCTAATTATAAGAACCGTGTGTTTTTATCCCAAACACAGAAAATTTATAATGAAATTTCTAATGCTGTAGTTCAATACAGAGCAAATAATAGAGTTGATTCATTGGATTATGCCTTTGGTGCCGCAAGTGCTTCAAATGATGATTTAAAGAATTTTTTAAATCAGTATTTTAATGTTGCGAAGATTTGTGAGGATTCTGGAGAAGGTTGTTTGGCGGATAGTTATAAAAATAGGGCAGGTAACATTACTTTTTCGAAGTCATTGGCATTGTCTAGTAATGTTCGAGCTTGTGCAAGATTAAAATCAGGGACCTCAATTTGTTTTTTGGGGTGTTATATGGGTGCTTGTACATTTTCTTTCGATGTGAATGGTCTATCTGGACCTAATATAGGTGGTATAGATTTGTTCGGATTACGTTTAGATTATTATGGAGAATATATTGAAGAACCGGCAACATCAGTTAACAATTGCAACGACCCTTCAGTCTCTACGGGTGCATATTATTCTACAAGGGTACTTGAAGGGTGTTTCAATAGGTTAATTGCTTCAGGTTGGTCTATGGATTATTATAATGAATAAAAAAGGAACCCTTTTGAGGTCCCTTTTTTTATTTATTATTAAAATCAAAAACTATTCGATTTCGATAACACCAACTGGGCAAGAATCAGCTGCTTCTTTAACACAATCAATGTTATCTGCAACTGCTGCTTGGTTAACTGTAGCTACGTCTTCTACTTTGAATACTGCATCGCAAATTGATTCGCAAGCGCCGCATCCGATGCATCCGTCATTAATTTTTACTGTCATTTCGTTTTCTCCTTATTTATATTTCACTTGTGAAATTTCTTTCACGCGATTTATTATACAACAAACAAATTAAAATATCCAGTCTTTTATAAATTTTGCAACGTGGTCAAATCCTTCTAATTTGCCAAGGTCTTCGCCTTTTGTATTTTTGTTATAAACCAATACAGGAACCATTTCACGGGTATGATCAGTTCCCGGAACGGTCGGATCGCATCCGTGATCTGCTGTTATTATCAGTAAATCATCCTCAGTTAGTTCTTCTAACATTTTACCTACATATAGGTCTATTTCCTCCAACGCTTTACCATATCCTGTTGCATCATTTCTGTGGCCAAAAAGCATATCGGTGTCTACAAGGTTTGTGAAAATTAGCGTTGGCTCTCCGTATGTTTTATTTTCGTACGCAATTTTTTCTAAATCAAGTTCATTTTTGATTGCCTGCAATGTTAATTCAAGACCTTCTTTATTGGTGCCTGTGTGAATTGCGTGAGTTATACCTTTTTTTGCAAAAATATCTTCGATTTTGCCGATGCCGATAACTTTTCCGCCTTTATTTTTGATTTCATCAAGAAGCGTATGCTTTGGTGCCATTGAATAATCACGTCTGTCTTTGGAGATTCTTGTAGGTTTTCCGTCAATGACTTTGTAAGGGCGTGCTATTACTCTTGATACGTTGTAGTTACCTTCGTCAAGAAGCCTTCTTGCAATTTCGCACCACTTGTATAATGTTTCAAGCGGAATCATGTCAGTATCTACAGCAATTTGATAAACACTGTCGGCAGAGGTGTAAACAATCGGAAATTTTGTTTTGTGATGTTCGTCGTTTAGTTTCTCTATAATTGCGGTTCCGCTTGCCGGAATATTCGCCAATACTCCGCCGCAGTTTGTTTCTTGTATAAATTTTTCAATTAACTCATCAGGAAATCCCTCGGGAAAAGTTGCAAATGGCTTTTCGGAGATTAATCCGGCTATTTCCCAGTGGCCTGTTGTTGTGTCTTTTCCTTTGGATTTTTCTACCATTGTTCCGTATTTAGCCGTCGGAGTTGAAGTCTTTTCAAGTCCCTCAAAGTCTTGAATATTACCAAGACCCATTTTGGCCATATAAGGTAGTTTAAGCCCTTTATTAAAGCTACATACATTTTTTAAAGTATTGCATTCCGGAATATCATTAAATTCCCTGCAATCAGGCATTGCGCCTATCCCCATTGAGTCGATTACGACTATTATTGCTCTTTTCATATTTACCCCTTTTGTTGCTCTGATTATAGCACAAAGGGTCTTTATTCGGCAATATCAATTACAGAATATGCGTTGAAATCCAGTGAACCGAAAATTATTTTAACTTGTTTTTCACCGTTTTCAAGAAGGTTCACAAAGTGGACGGTTTCTTGATTAAAGTCATCGTGAGTTTCTTTGGCTGGGATTTCGGCCATTAGGTAGTGTGCTTGGTAGAATTTCAGATAGGGTTTGCCGTTTTTCTTTTCGCCCATTACTTGATAATGTCCGATTGGAAGCACCTCATTTTCGCCTACTGAAAGATTCACCGGAACGCAAAGTATGGGTAATTCTTTTTCGGCATCTTTGATAAATTGGGTTTCGTTACTTTGGTGAAATTCTTCGCCTTTTGGAATATTTTTGTCGCGTTTTTTGCGTTTTTTTGTTTTGCTCTCAAGCGCCTTATCAAATTCTTCATCAGATACAGCTTTTTGACCGTAGGAATTTTGATCGCCAAAGTAGTCCCACATGTCACCTTCGGCAAGGCTTATGTTACCGCAAAAAAATATTAGAGTGAAAATTATTGCAATAAGTTTTTTCATATACTTTATATTAATGTTTTTTTCATATAAGTAAAACAATCATTTGAAGTATATAAAAAATCGCCTTTTTTTAGGCGATTTATTTACACAAAGGAATTATGAAATGTAGCCTGACAAAATATCTTGACCTGTCAGTTTCATTTTTTTTAGTGCTCTTAATTCTGTTTGTCGGATACATTCTTTTGTGACTCCGTAAATGTTTCCGATTTCTTCTAAAGTCCTTCTTGTTGTGTCACCAAGTCCGTAGCGCATTCTCACGACATCTTGCTCTCTGTCTTTCAGTGTGGATACTACCATTTCTATATCTGTTTTTAAGCTTTCGAATTCTATGTTGGAAGTTACGGAACTGTTTTCATCAGCTAAAATATCTGAAACATTGATTTCTTTGCCGTCACCTCTTTCTATTCCGCTTTCGATAGATATTGTTTTTGTATAGGCTGATAAGAAAGTATCGATTTTGTCTTTTGAAATGTTCATTTTCTTTGCAACTTCTTCGGTTTTAACCTGTTGGTTTGCAGTTTTTTCCATTTCTGATTTTATTTTAGAAAATTTAGACAAGGTCTCTTGTATATAAACAGGAATCTTCATGCAGTGTGATTGCTCTGAAATTGCCTTGAACATTGATTGTTTTATCCACCAGCTTGCGTATGTTGCAAATTTGTAGCCGAGTTTGTAGTTGAATTTTTCGGCTGCTATCATAAGTCCAAGGTTACCTTCTTGAATTAAATCTGTTAGCGGTAAGTTTGATGTGTGAATTGCTTTTCTTGCAATTGTAATTACAAGTTTTAAGTTTGATTGGATGAGTTGTCTTTTGGCATCCATATCGCCCTCTTTAGCTCGTTTTGCAAGTTCACGTTCTTCCTTTGCATTGAGTGAAGGGTAAACTGAAATTTCTCTTAAATAATTTGCTAATACACTGTCATTTTCTGCTTGTAAAACTTCATTTTTGGCGGGATTGGAAAATTTTGCTACTTTTTTTAGCTTAATCGGCGAATTTTTTTTCATTCTAAACTCCTCTTCTTCTTACACGGTGAATTTTGCTGCGTTTTTTTCAAGCACTGAACGAGAATCACATAATAGTATATATAAAGTATATACCACGATATATATTTTAATTAACATTTGTATTAAGATTTGTAAAAGTACACTGCTTTAGAAACTTGCTCAAATACTTGAAAACACGACTTTTTGTTATATTATTTTGATATAAGGGGGAAGGAAATGAAAAAGAAATTATTGATAACATTAGGTATTGTATTAGCTGTTATACTAACGTCTGCAGTTACTTTTGCATTGACAAATCCGTCATTGGAGCAAAAGCATAAGCCGTCTGATTATAAAATAGGAGTAAAATACTCCGAGGCTTTGCAATCTGACAAGCCGATGTTGGCTTTATTATATGTTGATTGGTGCGGCTATTGTTTGAAGTTTATGCCTAAATATAAGACTGTAAGCAATATATATAAAGATAAATTTAATATTGTCATGTTGAATGCAGAAGATCCTGCAAACAAAGAATTAGTAGAAGATGTTGCTTTGAGCGGGTTCCCGACCTTATATATCATTGATCCGAAGTATGATAACAGAGTGCTTTTGAACAATGCCATTTATATGGATTTGAAAAAGCTGAGAGTTGAATTGGATCGTTATTTAAGGATAAGAGGGTTGTTGGATTCTGTTCCTATAAAATAATGTTAACTATTGTAAAATTTGCGGGAAAAATTTAGCAATTTTTATAAGATGTGGGACTTTATAATAGTATAAAGCTCTCTCTTCTTATTTAAACGGATAGGCCTTGAATATCACAAGGTCTTTTTTTTGTACATTTTTTAATCGAAAAATTAAACTCTTTATGTTAAAATATTTCTATGAAAGATATTCAAAATTTAGAAGATACGCGTGAAGTTGATATTCAAAAGGTTGGAATTAAGCATATTGAACTACCTTTGATAATTCAGAGAAAAAATAATTCCAATCAGGTGGTTTGCGCAGAAGCTCGTGTGAGTGTTTCTTTGCCTAGGAAATATAAGGGGACACACATGTCGCGTTTTGTAGAGGTTTTGTCTGAATGGCGTAATAAGAATCTTTTGGGTGTCGATATAAAAGGTTGTTTGGAAAAGATTATTAAAAAACTTCATGCCCAAAGCGGTGAATTGGAATTTAGGTTCAAGTATTTTATAGATAAAGTTTCCCCTGTAACAGGTTTGACTGCACCTATGAGTTATGATTGCTCTTTTGAGGGTAGAATTTCTGAAGATAACGGATATAAATTTATTTTGGGCGTCGTGGTCCCTGTGACGACTCTTTGCCCTTGTTCAAAGGAAATTTCCGATAATGGTGCGCATAACCAAAGAGCGTTTATTTCCGTGAAAGTTTCTTATCCTGAAGATGAACATATTTGGATAGAGGATTTAATCGATATGGTCGAGGGATGTGCATCTTGTCCGGTTTATCCGCTTTTGAAACGTAAAGATGAAAAATATGTTACGGAAAAGGCCTGGGATAATCCAAAATTTGTTGAAGATGTTTTGCGTGATGTGGTTGTAAAGTTGAGAAAACATCCCGTCGTAAAAGAATTTGAAGTGGAATGCGAAGCGTTTGAAAGTATACACAACCATTCAGCTTGGGCTTATCAAAAAGAAACTTGTTAGAATTTGTACGAAATTATCAGGTTAATGCTCCAGTTTTTCCCGCTGTTATCTTCCGGCACTTGAAGATTATATCTTTGTCCTTCAAGTGATATGGTTGTGTTGCCTATTTTTTGTGAAATTCCGCCAAAGGCTCCGATGCTGTGATCGTGTTTATTATTGTTGTAATCTATTTTATAAGCGTAATAGGGGTTCAGATAAATTGACGTATTTTTGCCTAATTGTTCTTGCCAGCCGGGAGATATTCTAAATTGTGTTGTATTCTTTTTATCGGAATGTAAGCTTCTGATTCGGGCTTGAATACTGTGGTTTTCGTCAAATTGGTACTTGCCTTTTACATCAAAGGCAAGACCTAAATTATCTTTGAAATTTGTGTCATAGCCGCCGCCTGCAAAAAGTGAAACTTTTTTACCTGCTTGATAGTTCCAGCCAACCATTGCGATGGTTTGGTTGTCCCCATTTAAGCTTTGAAAACTTTGTACGGTTACGTCACGTGTTATATCCCCGACATTTGGCATAATATATCCCCTAAAAAATCCCCTTGTTATTTATATAAAAACAAGAGGATTTTAAAAATTGCCTTTTATAGTTTCTTATTTTTGTTTAGCAAGTTTGTCAGCAAGCTTTGTTTCAAGTTTGCCGTTCAAGGCTTTGCTTACTTTTTGGAGTTTTTTGGCTATAATTTCCATATTTTTTGTCCAAATAAAGTTACCTTTGACATATTTTTCCGCTTTGTCAAAATCTTCATCGATTTGTATTCGGATGATTTCTGCAAGCATTTCTTTTGCTATTGGAACAACTTTGTCTATGTTTACGTGGATTTTGCCGTCAATAATTTCATAAGCGCCTCTTTCCGCAAAGTATTTATTTTGCATAACGGTTCTGACGCGATGGGCCTGGCTTAATGTTGGTTTAGATTTTAAGAAGTTATCGGCAATTACGGTTACGATAATTTGTTTGCGCTGCTCTTCCGTATACATTCCAAGTTCTGTCAGCAAATCTACAAATGCCAAAGAGCCCATATCGGCCTTGTTTTCTTCAATAATATTTCTGTATTTGCCGAGTTTTTCGCAACCTTTTTTAGGCCCGAGTGAGTGGGCATTTTCATGGCCTATAGTGAACCAATGATCTGCCTCATCAAGGTAATACTTGTGTTGGTCTTTATCTAAAATTGCACCAAGTCGTTTTTGCAATTTTTTCATATCGCTTATGAATCTGATTTGTCTGTGATAAACATTTCTTCTGCCACCGCCGATTTGAAGTGAGGGTTTGTCGTCATTTGGAAGATTTTCGGCAAGGGTTATTCCGCCTCTGTATGAGCCGACATCACCTGCAGCTTGAACCATATCAACGTCAACCATTGTTTGTTTTGTATCTTGATCAGGTGAAATGTTTTGTTCGTATTCGTCAGCGTATGGCATATTTTTAGCAAGTTCAGGAAGGTATTTTTTTATAGCCATAAGAGCTTCGGTACCTTTTTTATTAACGATACCGACTCTACCGCCTAAGAAATCTTTTGGGGTTGGGGTTATTTTGTGTTTTTCCAATAAAGATTTCAATTCAGGATTTTCCATAATGGTTCCAGTCATCTCGTCTTCGTAATTTTCACGGGTAATCGTAAATTCCAAAGGCGTATCTTGCAGAGTTGCCCATTTTTTATCTGCAAAAGCGTCAAAGGCAGGATCTGCCGTTCTAAGAGCTTTTGCCTGTAAAATTAAGTATTCGTTAAAATCTTCGTCAGTGGAAGTTTCGGCAGCTTTTTCCAGTTCTTCTGCTACTTTTTGAAAATCTTTGCGGAATTTATCAATGTAATCTATTCCGACCAAATACTCGCCGTTTCTTTCTACAACTGAACGTTGGTTAAGAATTCTTTTTACTTCGTCAAGTTTGTTTTCGTTAACCATTTTGGTTATAATTTGATGGAATTCTTTTACGCTCAAATCTTTTGGATAGACGCCTTTTCCCGGAAGTTCTTTTATTCCCTTTGCAAGATTTATTTTATTTGACATCGTGTCAATTGCGTTCATCCCTTTTTGTGCATCAAAAAGAATTTTGGTTAATTTTGCCTGTTTATTGTCTTTTTTGATTTCATCTTTCAAAAATGATCTGAAATCAAGGTTGTCGTGGCAGTCAAGCTGTAGGTTAATCTCTCCGATTATATTTGCCGCCTTGACCAAGTGAGAGAGCGCTTTTTTGTCGCCTTCTGCAAGTTCCAGATATTCGGGTGCATCAGGTGTTAAAAATTTTTTTGTCACAAGATAGGTTTTGCTTGTGCGTTTTTTCAGCTCTTCCATTGATAAATTTAGTTTAAATTTTCTCATTACAGAACTCCTTTAAATAATAATGCTTATTATAACATTATTATTCAAAGTCCTGCAATAAGTCATTTGAAGTAATTAACTGCGTGCCAAATAGTCTGCTAAAGGAGTTTCTAATGTTCCGTTTAAGGTTTTTGAGGCAGCTCGCAGTTTCCCCGCCATAAATTCCATATCATCCGTCCAAACAAAATTGTCCTTCACGTAGGCTTCTGCAGCCTTATAATCGTCATCTTTTTGGATACGGATAATCTGATCGAGCATTTTCTTCGCAGTCGGTACCACTTTTTCGATATTAACGTGGATTTTGCCGTCTTTGGTAATATCATATGCACCGTTATCACCGAAATACTTGCATTGCATTACCTGTCTGACTCTGTGAGCAATTGTTGTGTCGGGTTTTGCATATAGAAAGTTTTGCAAAATAAAGTATGTTAAAATTCCGTTTCTTTCTTCTTCAGTATATAAACCAAGCTCGGTGAGCAAGTCTGTAAAAGCTATTGCAGCGACGTCTGCCTTGTTTTCTTCTATTATATTTTTGTATTCACCCAGATTATCTACATTTTTAGGCCCAAGTGAGTGTGCGTTTTCATGACCTACTGTAAAATAGTGGCCGGTATCGGATTTCAGGTGTTTGAGTTGGCTGTTATCAAGTAAAATTGAATAATCAGTCATAAATTTCCCTTTACTTTGTCTTATCTGTCTGTGATAAGCATTACGCCTTCCGCCGCCAAGCTTGATTGCGGGTTTGTCAATATTAGGAAGGTTTTCGGCAATTGTTATTTTGCCGCGGTATTCGCCGATTTGACCTGAAAGTTGTACTAAATCAACATCTACCATTGTTTGGTTATTGTTGTTGTCAATTACTTGAAGATATTCGTCGCTATAAGGCATATATTTTGCAAGTTTGGGTAGAAACTCTTTTGATTTCTTTAAAAATTCAGTACCTTCCGGGTTAACTATTCCGACGCGCCCACCCAAAAAATCTTTTGAAACAGGGATGATTCCGTGTTCTTTAAGCAGTGTGAGAAGTTCTTTGTTTTTGAAAATAGTTACGCTCATATTATCGTCATAGTTTTCACGTGTTATTGTAAACTCCAGCGGCGTATCCTGTAGGGTTGCCCACTTAATATCAGCTGCGGCATCAAGCATTGGGTCAGCTTTTCTCAGTGCAGCGGCTTGGAGTCTTAAATATTCGTTAAAGTTTTCATCTGTTGAAGTTTTTGCTGCTTTTTCAAGCTCATCGGCAGCTTCTTTGAATTCTTTTTGAAATTTGTCAACATAATCGATTCCCTTAAGGTATTTTCCGTCTCTTTCGACAACAGAACGTTGGGTAAGAATTTTTCTAACTTCTTCGTCTTTACCCTCTTCAATCATTGTCTTAAGTATTTTGTGAAATTCTTCTACTGTCAAATCTCTTGGATAGACACCACGTCCGGGGCTTTGTTTAAGATTTTTTGCAAGCGATAGATTTTTAAAAAGGTGATCTGGAGAGAATATCCCTTTTTGTCCGTCAAAAAGTTTTTTAGTAAGAACAGCGTTTTGGTTACCTTTGGCGATTTCTTTTTCCAAATATTTTCTAAAAGGAATATTATTTTCATCATCAAGTTGTAATTCAATTTCTCCGATAATGTTTGCGGCTCTTACCAGATGCTTTAATGCCTTTTTGTCACCGTCTTTTAGTCCCTGATACTCAGGAGAATTAGGGCTTAATAGCGTAGTTGTCTTAAGACAATCTTCGGACGTACGTTTTTGAAGTTCATCTTCTGATAATCCAAGCTCGTATTTTTGCCCAGTAAAACTCGTTTTATTTAATGCTGCCAGTTTTTCAAGTCCGTTTGTAATCGGCAAGCTTGTATTTCTATCAATTGAGGGTTGGTTATTGCGTGTATTATTATATTGTGTGTAATATGGTTTAAAAGTGATTTTCTGTATTTTCATGTTTTATATAAAAGTTGTGAAAAATATTTTTGCTATTTGTGATACGTCTCACCCTTTATTATTTTAAATGCTCTATAGATTTGCTCTACAAGAATAAGTCTTGCAAATTGATGCAGAAAAGTCATCTTAGACATACTCAATTTAAAATTTGCTCTTTTTGAAACTGTTTTTGAAATCCCGCAGGAAGAGCCGATTACAAATACAATTTCAGAAACTCCGTCATTTGTTAATTCTTGAATTTTTTCGGCAAAGTCTTCTGATGAAAGCATTTTCCCTTCGATTTCAAGTGTAATTACGTAGGATTGAGGCTTTATCTGTGCCAAAATTTTTTCACCCTCTTCGTCTAATACCCGTTCGGTGAGGTTTTCGTCTTTTATCTCTATTGGTGTGAGTTCGATTATTTCCACGCTTGCATACGGCGTAAGACGTTTCAGAAATTCATCAATACCTGCTTTTAAAAATTTTTCTTTAATTTTTCCGAGTGCAATAATCTTTATCTTCATTTTTTCTCTATGTAAATAGATTGTGATGGGAAGGCAAAATCTATATTTTCAGCCCTAAATCTCTTAACTATCTCAAGGATAACATCAGAACGGATTTGAACAAAGTCGTTGTAGTTTTTAGTTTTTACATATGCCAAGAGCTTTATGTCAATTGAGCTGGCTGATAATGTTTCAGCAAATATGACAGGGTTGTCGTAGATATTTTTGTTGTCTTTGCAAACTTCGTTTATTATTTCTTTTGCACGCTGAAGTTTTTCGTCGCTTGTATCGTAAGTTACCCCAAAAACCTCATTTATTCTGCGTTTGTGGGCTTTGGAAATATTTGTTATAACTGTTCCTGAGATATTGTTGTTTGGGATGGATACCAAAAAATCATCCAGGGTGCGAATTTTTGTTGACAAAAGGTTGATATCTTCGACAGTGCCTTCGATTTCGCCTATTTTGATATAATCACCTATTTTGTACATTTTGTCAGCAATAATGGCCAATGTGCCAAAAAAGTCCGCTATGGTTTGTTGTGCGGCAAAGCCTACTGCCAAACCTGTGATTCCGAAACCTGCGATTAGCGAGGTTATTGAATACCCGTTACTTTGAAGAAATGACGCCAGGATAAAGAACAGTATTAAAAATTTTACTATCTTTTC
The DNA here is from genome assembly GCA_944325905.1 of Candidatus Gastranaerophilales bacterium. GTDB lineage: Bacteria > Cyanobacteriota > Vampirovibrionia > Gastranaerophilales > Gastranaerophilaceae > SIG32. The sequence continues at coordinate 18,852 of CALVBY010000031.1, forward strand.
TAATATCGGTATCAAGTGGCCGGATAAAGATTGGTTATCAGAATTTTTGCTGTGAGATTTGAGTTTTGCTATGAAAATATCCGTCAGCTTAAAAAGTACTATAGCTACGATTATATTTATTACTACGCTTAAAAACAAATCTATTTTTAATGTTTCAAACACATCTCTAAATTTTCCAACATATTCTAAAATTTGTGAAATCATACATACTCCTAAATTTTCAAATAAAACGGAAGATACTAAATTTTCAATGGAGCGGAAGACGGGACTGTCTTGCTCACTCGCGAATAACGGGACTTCGGACTTTCTTTTCAAAAAGAA
>CALVBY010000032.1 GCA_944325905.1 Candidatus Gastranaerophilales bacterium
TTTTTGTGCAACTTTTGACATCAAAAGTTGCCGCCGTGCGCGCAGCACTTAACATAATCTTCCAAATTAAACTTGGGTGCAATAATAAATATTATGCACAAAAAACGACAGCCATTGGCTGTCGTTTTTTGTATCATAATTTTGGGTTATTAACCTTTCATTTGGTTCATAACTTCTTCGGCAAAGTTATCTTGACGTTTTTCAAGGCCTTCACCAAGAGTGTATCTTGTAAACGCTTTGATTGTCATTTTACCTTCAATTAATTGTTGAATAGTAATATCAGGGTTTTTAACAAATGGTTGTTCAAGAAGTACTCTTGATGCCATAAGTTTGTTTACACGACCTTCAACGATTTTAGCTCTGATGGCTTCAGGTTTCTTTTGAAGATCTTCTTTGCCCATTTCAATTCTTGTTTCTTCATCTATAACAGATTGAGGAATTTCTTCTCTTGAAACAAATTCCGGAGCGTTTGATGCAATATGTAAGCAAACATCGTTCATTAATTCAGCATCACTAGAATCTGTGTTTAAAAGAACACCAATTTTACCATTGTGAATGTATGAAGCAACATTTCCTTCATAGCGAACAAATCTTCTGAAAGTAATTTTTTCACCTATTGAAGCGATTTTTTCTTTTATTACATCAGCAATTGTTTTACCGCATTTTGGACATGTAGAATTTACAAATGTTTCAACATCTGCAGGATTTGTTTCTGCAACTGCTTTTGCCAAGCAATTTGAAAGTTCTTTGAATTCTTCATTTTTAGCAACGAAGTCTGTTTCGCAGTTAACTTCAACTATTGCACCAACTTTATCATCTACATATGATGCTACTAAGCCTTCAGCCGCAATTCTGCCCATTTTTTTATCGGCAGAAGCAATACCTTTTTGGCGAAGAACTTCCATAGCTTTTTCCATATCTCCGTCAACTTCAACAAGTGCTTTTTTAGCATCCATCATACCTGCGCCTGTTTTGTCACGAAGTTCTTTTACCATTTGAGCTGTGATATTCATTTAATTCTCTCCTTTTTAATAAAGTGTAATCTGAATAAGTGAAGTGTAAAGAAAAACTTCTTTACGCTTCACAATTCATTTACCGATTATTCAGCAGCTGTTTCAGTAACTGCTTCTTCTGTAACGCCTGCATCTTCAGCTTTAATTTCTTCAATTTTAGCTTTTTGATTAGCGTTATTTTCTCTCAATTGTTTCCCTTCCAAAACTGCGTCAGCTAATTTGGAAGTGATTAATTTGATTGATCTGATAGCATCGTCGTTACCAGGAATTATGTAATCAATTCCGTCAGGATCAGCGTTTGTATCAGCTAAGCAAATTACAGGAATTCCTAATTTGTTTGCTTCTTTAATAGCGATATCTTCTTTCTTTTGGTCAACGATGAAAATCAAATCAGGCAAACCTCTCATATCTTTGATACCGCCTAAAGTTTTGCTCAATTTGCCTAATTGTCTGTTAAGTTGAGCAATTTCTTTTTTAGGAAGTTTTTCAGCATGGCCTGAAGATATGAAATCTTCAATTTCTCTAAGTTTGTTAACTCTTGAACGAATAGTGTCGAAATTTGTTAACATACCGCCTAACCATCTTCTGTTGATATAATAAGCACCTGCTCTTGTTGCTTCTTCTGCAACAACTTCAGCTGCTTGTTTTTTTGTACCTACAAATAACACGTTTTTATTACGAGCTGCATATTCTCTTACTACTGCGTATGCTTCATCTAACAAGTCAGTAGTTTTACGCAAATCAAGTACATAAATACCGTTTCTTGCACCGTAGATGTACGGTTTCATTTTAGGGTTCCATCTTTGTGTTTGGTGTCCGAAATGTACACCTGCTTCTAAAAGTTCAATCATAGATGCTGTTGGCATCGCTTTTCTCCTTATGTTTAATGTATTGTACTACGGGCTAAACTGTCCCATCTGTATAATTCAATCTTCGTTGATGATATTTAACAGACTAGGGCGAACCTATCGGACTAGTATAACCATTACTATGATATTACAAACATACTACAGTGCAAACGTTTTTGTAGTTTTGTAAAACATAAAAAGAACGGACCTTCTGTTAAGAATGTCCGGTATTTCATTTCTGAAACAAAAAGGATTTACATTAGATCTAGTACTCGATGCCCTGTCTTGCCATAACTCCCATATCAAAATAGTGTTTGATAGGTTTCATTTCTGTAACAAGATGAGCCATCGCTTTTAATTCAGGGTGTGCGTAGCGTCCCGTTAAAACAATTTCAAGATTTTCAGGCTTATGAAGTAATGCTTCCTTAACGTCTGATACCTTGATCATGTTCATTGCTGTGCAAATGTTAATCTCGTCAAGAATTATCAACTGATATTCTCCGGACTGGATAGCTTTTTTGGCAAATTCCCAACCTCTTTTTGCCTCTTTATAATCGTCCATACAAACATTGTGTGAATAACAAACTCTGTCCATACCGAATTGTACAACATCAAGATTTGGCAAGAATTTTGATGATGAAACGATTTCACCGTAAGAAGTCGCGCTGTCACCCTTTGTAAATTGGATTATTAATACTTTCCAGCCGTGTCCTAAGGCTCTTAGTGCCAAGCCTAATGATGCTGTAGTCTTCCCCTTACCATCTCCTGTATAAATTTGTATGTACCCGTGTTGTAACACAATAACCTCCAAGATATAAAGACTATAAACTCTGTCCACATTTTAAACGATTTTACAATGGATTTAATCGTTCTTTGGATGGATTAATTGCGGAGTAAATAGAAACCAAAACCCTCTTTGTTTCTGTAAACTTCCCAAATCCCCATTCCCAAGATTTGTATTCTTATCATAGGATAAATTTTAAAAAAATAAATAGGTTTAGCACGTTCCATGCCAAAGTCTTTACATAATATTTTTTAACAATTCCATAAAATGACAATTGGGGCAGTTTTTAGTTTTTAAAATTTCAGGTTTAAAAATTTACAATAATAGCCTTAATTATTCTTAAAAAACTATTGCAAATCGTCGAAGAACTCTTGAGCATTATGATGCAAACCTTTTTTTAAATGTGAAAAAAATTAACATTTCCGCAGTAATATTCAAAAAACAGGGAATAATAGAATTGGGGTCGAAATGGCTAAAATCCATGCATAACATGAATTTTAGCAGTGTTAACTTTTGTAACAAATAACTCAACATGTGAAATCGGAGGGAATCTCAAGTTTTTATATATTTAAGGTATTAAAAACGAGAGAGCAGATAGATGAGTACGCCAGGTATTCCAAAATCTAAGATATCATTGAGTGATGTTCGCAAAAGCACAGCGGCATCAGTTTCAAGTACGACATCTCTGAAGTCAATTAGTTCTTCAGGTCTTTCTTCTGCTCAAAAAACCAGTGTATTTACAAGAGCTTTAGGTAGCAGCGGCAGGAGCGCAGGATGGGTTGGTGCTCAACGCGGCTTTAATCCATATGACCATGTCTCAAATAATGTTAATAGATATGCAAATATGCGTGCTGATGCAAATAGATATGCAGGAGTTTATTCTTCTCGTAACGTATATGTAAACCCTCAATCCTATGACACGGGTATGGATAGTGCAATGAAAGCTGCTATGGGTGTACAACTTGGTATGCAGGCTGCTAAAGGTGTATTTGGATTGTTAAATCAATTTGGTGTATTCGGTGACAATAATGCAAAAGGTACTGGTAAAACTGACGGTCCGGGAACAACACCTGCTACAATGACAGGTGTAACATCCGGAAGCAGCTTACCTACTGCAACTACTTTGACCGGAGGTTTGTCTTCTGCAGGTTCATTTAGTGATATTAAGGCTTTGGAAGATAAAGCAGAAGCCCAAAAAGCTAATTTAGATTCAAGTTATAAAGATTTAGATATCAGTTCTGATGTTCAAGAAATGCTTTCGGGTGAAGATGTTAAAGCTGGTCTTGAAAAGGCTGGTGTAACACTTGATACGAGTGCATTGGCTTTAAGTTCTTTAGATGCAAATGATTTAGAAGCTTCTATGAAAACGGTTGATAGCGATATTAATAATGTTACTAATTTCCAAACAACAGAGTTACCAAAAGCAAAGGCGGGTGTTTCTGAACAAAGTGGTATAATCGGACAACAAATTAATGCTACACAGATTAGTATTGATACAGCAACTGAACAGAAAACAGGATTGGAAGCTCAAAGGGCACAGTTGGCTGCTACAGGACAAGATACGAGTGCTATTGATCAGCAAATATCTCAATTAGAAACACAAATAAATGAATTGACAGAAAAGAAAGAGAAGCTCGAAGCAGACAAGGCTAATTTGGATGCTGCAACAAAAGCTTTAGGTGAAATAGAAAAGAAATGCGGTGAAGCTATTAAGGAATTACAAGCTAAAAAGACTGAAATTGAGGATATGAAAGAATTTGAAGATGAAGTTAAAGACAAAAAATATGATTTGGCTAAGTCTCAAGATGAACAACTCAAAAAGACAATGGATTCTATTGATAGAATAAACAAGGAAATTGATTCACTGAAAGATAAAAATCCTGATAAGGCGAATAAATCTGATCAAAAACGTTTGGCAAAATATAACCAGTTAATTGAGGAAAGAAATGGTTTGTATACGGATTTGAGTAATTTAACCAGTGCTTTATCTTCTGCCGGAGAAACAGAATTTACAAATAGCAGAAATAAAACATACAAGTTACAAAACCTTGATAAGGCCATGAATTACGGTCAAGCTCCTGAAGTTGTTGTCAATCCAGGTGCCGGAGATATTTCTGGTGGAAGCGGTTCTGCATTAGATAAGCTTGACAGCTTGATGCCGGGTGAAACAATTAATATAGGTAAAGCTTCATACACAATGCAAAGTGATGGAACTTTTAAGTCTGATCAGGGTGCAACTTTTACAAGAGATCAAATGTCAAGAATTGCAAATAGTGATTTGCAACAAGGGCTAGGATTAGACTTGACGTAAAGATTTATAAATGTTAGCTTTACAAATATAGTTTGTTATATTATAATGTCTTCATAGCAGTATTGCAAAGAAAAGAGAACGGGAACCCCCGTTCTCTTTCTTTCAAGAAAGGTAGTGTATTATGGCAAAACAGGATATTAACAGGCATGAGATTATTGAAAAAATTACCCCGTTAATTGAAAATACAGCCATGCGTTTTAACACTATTCCTATTGAAATTGATTTTTCGAAGGAAAATCATCGTTGGTTTTTGAGAATTTTCCTTTATTCAAAGGAAAAGGACATAACATTGGATGATTGTGAAAATGTTACGAGAAGTTTGAGTGATTTTTTAGATGAAATTATTCCGGTTAAATACTACTTGGAAGTTTCTTCGCCAGGGTTGGAAAGAAAATTTAAGTCCGAAAAAGAATTTGTAATTTTCAAGGGCAGAAGAGTGAGTATAAAGCTAAAAAATCCTTTAGAGGGTGAAACCGAAAAGATATTCAGAGGTGAAATTCTTGACTATGACACAAATACCGGATTGAAATTTTTCAGATTTGATGATGGTGAAGAACTTCTTATTCCAAAAGATAACATTCAATCTGCGAAATTGTATATTGATTAATAAAATATGAAAGGAAGATAAAAATGATTAAAATTGGAACAGCATTGTTTGAAGCTTGTGAACAATTGGAAAGAGAAAGAGGAATTTCGAAAGAAGTATTGATAGCTTCACTTTGCGACGCTATGGTTGCGGCTTATAAGAAACATATGCGTACTAAAGAAGCTGCAAACATTGAAGCTATTTTAGATGAACAATCAGGTGAAATTGGTGTTTTTAGCACAAAATTAGTTGTTGAAAATGTTGAAGATCCTGAAACTCAAATTTCTTTGGCTGATGCAAAAGAAATTGATGAAGATGTTGAGTTGGATGATGAAGTTAAGATAGAAGTTACACCGGAACAGTTCGGTCGTATAGCTGCACAATCAGCTAAGCAGGTTATAACACAAAGAATAAGAGAAGCTGAAAGAAATCTTGTCTTACAAGAATTCATGGATAAAAAAGGCACTCTTACTACAGGTATTATTCAACGTGTTGAAAATCGTAATGTAATTGTAAATATCGGCAAAACTGATGCAATTATGCCGCAGAAAGAACAAATTCCCGGTGAATATTATAAGCCTGGCAACAGAATAAGAGTATTTGTTCTAAACGTTAAAGAAACAACAAGATTGCCTCAAGTTATTGTATCTCATGCTCATGCTGAAATAGTTAGAGAACTTTTTGAACTAGAAGTTCCTGAAATTGAGGATGGAATTGTTGAAATTAAATCAATTTCACGTGAAGCAGGCTACAGAACTAAAATTGCAGTTTGGTCAAATGATCCGGAAGTTGACAGTGTAGGTGCTTGTATTGGACCTCGCGGTAGCCGTATTCAAACAATTGTGGGTGAATTAAAGAATGAAAAAATTGATATTGTGAGATATTCAGAAGACCCTGTTGAATATATTGTAAATGCATTATCTCCGGCAAGAGTTGTTTCCGTGGATATTATGGCTGATGATGAATATGCTCATGAAGCTATGGTAGTTGTTCCGGATGATCAACTTTCTTTAGCTATCGGTCGTGAAGGTCAAAACGTAAGACTTGCCCACAAGCTTACAGGTTGGAAAATAGATATCAAGAGTGTTTCTCAAATGGAAAAAGCTGAAGCTCAATCTTTTGAAAATAACTATGATGAAGAAGAAGTTGAAGAACCTTCAAGTGGCATAGATGAAGAAGAATTGCAACAAGAAATTGAAGAGGAGATGAATCAACAAGCTTATGATGAGGAAGATTTGCCTCAAGAAGATGCTGTTGAAGAAGATGAAACTTCTGAAGAAATATAAAAATGTTGTAAAAATGTTGGAAAAAGGAGGCTTTTGCCTCCTTTTTTATGCGATATTTGTTGTTGACGAAAAATTAAAACTAAATTTGATAGAATCTAATCGGTACAACCTTATTGACAAAAAATATTGAGCAAATATTATTAGATTATGGCATAAAAACCAAAAATTAGTAGTATATAGTAGAAAAAAAGGAGATTAATCTCATGGCAAGAGAAAAGTACGAACGTACCAAACCGCACGTTAACATCGGTACAATTGGCCACGTTGACCACGGTAAAACTACATTGACAGCAGCTATCACAGGTGTTATGGCTGCAGCAGGTAAAGCTCAAGCAAAGAAATTTGATGAAATTGATGCTGCTCCTGAAGAAAAAGCAAGAGGTATAACCATCTCTACAGCTCACGTTGAATACGAAACAGATTCAAGACACTATGCTCACGTAGACTGCCCTGGCCACGCTGACTATGTTAAAAACATGATTACTGGTGCAGCTCAAATGGACGGTGCAATTCTTGTAGTTGCAGCAACTGACGGTGCTATGCCTCAAACTCGTGAACACATCTTGTTGGCAAGACAAGTTGGTGTTCCTAACTTGGTTGTATTCTTAAATAAATGTGATATGGTTGACGATCCTGAATTATTAGAATTGGTTGAAATGGAAGTTAGAGAACTTCTTTCTTCATATGAATTCGATGGTGACAACATTCCATTCATCCACGGTTCTGCTTTGAAGGCTTTGGAAGCTGTTCAAGCTAATCCTAATATTCAACGTGGTGAAGATAAATGGGTTGACAAAATTTGGGAATTGATGGATGCAGTTGATACTTACTTCCCAACTCCTGAACGTGATTTAGACAAACCATTCTTGATGCCGGTTGAAGATGTATTCTCAATCACTGGTCGTGGTACTGTTGCTACAGGCCGTGTTGAACGTGGTGTTGTTAAAGTTGGTGACGAAGTTGAATTGGTTGGTCTTGGCGAAACTAAGAAAACAACTGTTACCGGTGTTGAAATGTTCAGAAAACAACTTGACCAAGGTCAAGCTGGTGACAACATTGGTGCTTTGCTTCGTGGTATTGATAAGACTGAGATCCAACGTGGTCAAGTACTTGCAAAACCTGGTACTATTCACCCACATACTAAGTTCACAGCTAACGTTTACGTTTTGACAAAAGAAGAAGGCGGACGTCACACTCCATTCTTCCCTGGTTACAGACCTCAATTCTATATCAGAACAACTGACGTTACAGGTTCTATCCAATTTGATGGTCAAATGGTAATGCCTGGTGATAACGTTGTTATGACAGTTGAATTGATTGCACCTGTTGCTATTGAAGAAGGTATGAGATTCGCTATTCGTGAAGGCGGACGTACAGTTGGTGCTGGTGTTGTTGACAAAATTATCGAATAATTGTTTCAACAATGTTAGATATAAAAAAGAGGGCTCATTTTTGAGTCCTCTTTTTTTAATGAATTATAAAATTTTAGCTCAATAGTGCTTCAACAATTTTAGCATTCGTTCTTGCTTGTGTTTTGTTAATTAAATATTTTTTTAGTGTTTTTGTAATTAGTTCAGAACGATTTTTTGAATATTTAGCATCGGATAATTCATCAATAGCCTTGGCCGGGATGGCAAGTACTAAATTTGAATTATTTGCCGGTATTGATAAATATTCTTCTAAAGTTGTTGTTGCGTAATCCTTCATTTTTCCCCTAGCCTTTTAAAAATTTAACCTTTATCCGAGAAGTGCTTCCAATAGTTCGGCGTTTGAAGCAGCCTTACCGCTGTTTCGAATTTCTGATCGATGCATATATGAACGCAATGCTTCCCTGATTAATTCTGAACGTGTGCGATTTTCGTTTGTTGCCAATGAATCGATTTCGTTCAAAAATCTTTCAGGCATTGAAATAAGTACTCTTGCCATAGTCATAACTCCTATATATATTTTGTATTCCCCTTGTATTTATATAAAGAATTTTTGATCGTAAAAATTGCCTGGCATTAAATTTTTTTATAAAAAAATCTTAACAAAACTTCAAATCTGTTTATATAAAAAGCATTTAAAATCGTCTTACATAGTAGTTTTTGTCGTTTTTTAGTTCGTTGCGAATTTGAACAAATTCATTATCGTTGAATGTTTCAAGTGTTAGAATTTTTGCAGTTTTTTCTCGAATGGTGTATTCGTCAATGTTTTTAGTTTGAAAAAGAATTTTTTTGATTGTTGCTGTAGGAATTAAATCGGCAAGTTCATATAGTGTCTCAAGATACCAATATAATTTGAATACTTCTTTATTAACTTTATATTTGCCATCTTGAAAATCAAAATCTTTAACTTTATCAATCAATTTTTGTGTATTTTCGAGAAATTGTGGAATAAAATATGTCTGAAAAAGTTCGTTGTTTTTGACATACTTGATTGATGAGATTATGTTTCTGCAGACATTTGAATTTATGTCAATGATTGCCTCAAGAAATATGTCATATATTTTTTTATTGTTAAAATAATCTGCATATGTAGGATTTTTTATTAATTCAAGTGTTTTTAATGAAACGGATTCTCTAATCTTTCCGTCTTGTCCTACAAGATTTTGTATAAGAGTAAGTGTATCTGATTCATTTTTTAGATGTGTAATTTTAAGTGCAGAAATCTGTTTTTGTAGAATATTGCCTTTTGTCAGGTAATTCAAAATTTCTTCTTGAGATAAGTCTTTTTCAAAAAGATTTAAGGCATGGTTAAAATTTTCATCTAAAGTTTCATAATAACTATTATTCAAATTATTATCAGGGCTATTCATACATAAATAATATAACATAAAGTTTAATGAAATTTGCACATTATGAAGTTTTAATGTATTATATAGATTATAGGAGATTTACCCATGGACGATTTGATAAAATTTTTTAAAGACATATTTATGATAAAAGAATGTAATGATAGAAAAGTTGGTTTGTGCCAATTTAAAACAGAGACACCTGTGGAAAAACCACGTAAATTAGTATTAAAGGCATCAAAAGAGATAAAAATTTCTGATCTAATGCGCAGAAGTGCCTAAATGATTTGTATGTAAAAAACATCCTTAATATTTAGTATTCAATACCTTTTCTGGCAACAATACCTGTATCCCAATAATGTTTTATAGGTTTGATTTCAGAGACTAGGTGTGCTATTTCGATGATTTTCGGGTGCGCATTTCGCCCTGTTAATACAATTTCCATTTCTTCGGGTTTGTTTTTTAATACATCAACCACTTCATCTTCGTCAAGAATGTCCATATCTATTGCGATATTTGCTTCATCTAAAATTATAAGTTGGTATTCGTTATTTTTGATAGCTTTTTTGGCTAATTCCCAGCCTTTTTTTATTTCTTTAATATCATCTTCTGTTTCATTATTCTTATATACAATCCTATTAAGACCGGCTTGAACTATCTTTAAATTGCCTTTAATGGTCGGGGACAAATTCATAAAGGAGTTCAATTCTCCATAATCATTGCCGCCTTTTGTAAACATTACAATTAAAACTTTCCAGCATCTTCCAAGAGCTCTCATTGCAAGTCCCAAAGATGCGGTAGTTTTCCCTTTTCCATTGCCGGTATAGACTTGGATATAACCGTGTTGTGCCCAATTAGGGTTTATTAAATTATTTTCGCAATTGTCAACCATTTGAATTTATTATATATTAAAAAAATGAAGAGTAAAACCGACTACAGATTATATGCTAAAGGATTAAGAAAAAAGCTTGATATGCAAAGATTGAGTGCTTGTATGGTTGAAAAAATCCAAAAAGCCTCTTATTATGTCAAGGCAAAAAATGTTATGCTGTTCTATCCTTTATCGGATGAAATAAATTTGTTGGATTTACTATCAGATGTTGATAAAAACTTTTATTTTCCAAAAGTTTCCGGAAAAGAACTTTTGGCATGTCCTTATTCAACACAAATGAAAAAGTCCGATCTTAATATAATGGAGCCATGTACGGATCCGGTTGATCCGGAAATATTGGATCTTGTAATAGTTCCTGCGCTTATGGCTGATTGTAAAAAGTATAGGCTTGGATATGGTGGCGGTTTCTATGACCGGTTTTTGCCGTGTTGTAAAAATGCTTTTAAACTTGTTGTTATACCTAAAGAACTATTTGTAAATGAGTTGCCGCATGAGGAATTTGATGTGCCTTTAGATGAAGTTATATACATGTAAAAAGGACTCACGTCTAAGTGAGTCCTTAAAGGTTAGTTTAAGGATAGGATAAAATCTTTTATTTGATTAATTAACCTACATATTTAGGAGCGAAGCTTTCAATACCTTTTTTCTCAGCTTCTCGAACACTTTCGAGTTCTGCTTCTATCATTTTTAATTGAGATTCAATCTTTTCTTTTTCTTGCATAATCTCTTTTTCTTGTTCATTTAATAATTTCGCTTCCATTTTGGCAATACGTTCACGTTCTTGTTTGTACAAGCTTTGTTGAATCCATTGTTGATACATCATTTGAGAGTTTGGATCCATTTGTGCCATTTGCTGTGCAATCATCGGTTGCATAGCCATGAAATTCATTTGAGCTCCTTGTACCGCCATGTTATGAGAATACGTCATGTACATCATTGTACGACCAAACATTGAGCTCGGAGTATTCATCATATCAAACATTGAAACTGCACCATCAGCAATATTTGCAGCATATTGTTGCATATCACTTAACTTTCTGGTAAGTTCTTGCAACCTTGCTTGGTATTTGTACTGCCTACTGATCAGGTCATGTTTTCGAGCGGCAAACATTAAAATAGCCATCGTCGTAACTCCTACCTTTAAATAACTAACCTTTTTTAACCTTTACAAATATATAAAAACATGCAACCTTAAGCGATTGCATGTTTTTAGGCTTTTTGTTAAGTTATGTTACAAAATTATTTTTTATCTCTGGTTATAACTTTATCAATTAATCCATATTCAAGAGCTTCTTGCGCAGTTAAGAAGTGATCTCTTTCACAGTCTTCTTTAACTTTTTCATATGGTTGACCTGAATTCTCTGCCATAATATTTATCAACATGTCTTTCATTCTCAAGATTTCTTTGGCTTCGATTTCAATATCTGTTGCTTGACCCTTAGCACCTCCCAAAGGTTGGTGAATCATTACTCTTGAGTTTGGTAAGGCCATTCTCTTGCCTTTTTCACCTGAGCATAATAAAAATGCCCCCATTGATGCTGCATCACCCAAACAAATCGTTGATACGTCAGCTTTAATAAGCTGCATTGTGTCATAAATAGCCATACCGGCAGTGATTACACCACCTGGACTGTTTATATACAACATGATGTCTTTTTCAGGGTTTTCGCTATCCAGTAACAATAATTGTGCTACAACTGAATTTGCTACTTCGTCATCAATTTCTGTTCCTAAAAATATAATTCTTTCTCTTAAAAGTCTTGAAAAAATATCAAAAGAGCGTTCACCTCTTGATGAAGATTCAATAACTGTCGGGACGTAGCCCATAATCTTTAAATAAGTTTCTTGATCCATTTTAATCTCTCCTAATACATCTTTATTATATCATAAATCTTTTAATTTCATCATTCGCGAGGAGTATTCTAAAATGTTAACAAATGTAACGAAAAGTATAAACCTTGAAATTGCGTATTTTTGAATGTTTTTATATATGTAAGAGATAAAAATAAGAGGACAGAGCGATGGCTATTTCTAACATTCATGAAACATTGTTGATGTATACTAAACAAAAATCAACTATTAACGAACAATTATCAGGGATAATGTTTGACATGGTTTCTGCATCAAGAAAGAGTGCCGAATTACAGCAGCAATATAATCAGAAATTGCAAGATGTATATTATGATCCCGATTATGGTTACGGGACTGATGAGTATATGGTTATTGTTGAACAGTATGAAAATGACCATGAATTTGAATTGGCTTCTTTAGAAGCTTGGGAATCTGAGCTTGAACTCGAAAAAAATAACCTTGAAACAAGATTAAACGAGATAACTTCTTTCGAAAATACTTGGACTAAGTTGTTACAAACAAATATCAAAAATGACTTCTCCTATGGCGGAGTTGGACAATAATTTTTAAAATGTAAATGTGATGTAAAAGCGAGTTTTATACTCGCTTTTTTGTTGCCAAAAATGTAAGAATTTGTTATATTAGTATAAAAGAAGGAGGAGCTCAAGTGAACAAAATCAAAGTCGGGGGGGGGCACCCCTTCTAAGTGGATTTAGCAAGGCTATTGACAGATTTATAAATAAAAACTATAATTCAATTATGAGGAAGTATACTTTCCATGAGGGATTCACATTAGCTGAAGTATTGATTACATTGGGTATTATTGGTATTGTGGCAGCTTTGACTATTCCTGCTCTTGTTGCAAATTACGAAAAAAAGCAAACAGTGACCCAATTGAGAAAGGTATATGCAGATCTCAACAATGCAGTGCGTCTTTCAGAAGTTGATAACGGTCCTATGCAGACTTGGGAATATCCGCAAATTAAAATTACATCTTATGAAGATGCGGTTCCATTTATACAAAAGTATTATTTGCCATATTTTAAATCAGCAAAATTGTTGAAGAAAACTGAATTAGAAGATTATGTTATTATTCCCTCAATGACTGAACCTGACAAAAATACTGGTTGGGTAACTAATTTTATGGTACTAAATAATGGTGTAATATTTTCATTTTTCTTCAATGTTCCGTCTGGTTATATATGGTGTTTAGCAGATATTAATGGTACACAAAAGCCAAATAAAGTTGGTCGTGATATTTTTGTTTTTGATGTGTATAATTGGACGGGAGCTGTAAATGGAAATGGATTTAGAGTGAAGTTTTGGGCTAATTATTTTAATGACAATGAGTATTATTTACGTAATTATGGTCAGTATGCTTGTAATGAGGAAAATACAGATATCTATGCCAGGTTTTATTGTGGCAGATTGATAGAACTTAGTGGATGGACTATACCGGAAAATTATCCTTGGTAAATCTTTTGGTTTTTTGTTGTAAAATTATCATATGTTAAAAACTGGTGAAAAATTAGGCGCATTTGTTGTCCCAACCGGAATTGGAGCATCTATTGGGGGGTATGCCGGTGATGCAAGCTGTTGGGCAAGAGAATTTGCACGATATTCTAAGCTTATTGTTAATCCTAATGTTGTTAATGCGGGTGGATTTTCCGGAATAACGGACAATATGCTTTATGTAGAAGGATATACTTTGGATTCTTTTTTTAAGGGTGAAATTGGTCTAAAGCCTTCTTTTAATAATAAAATTGGAATTGTTTTTGATAAGTCAATACCACAAGATGTTTTAAATGTACATATAAATACTATAAATGCTGTTAGAGTAGTTTATGGGGTTGATATATTGGGCTATGAGATTACAGAAGATTCTGTTGGAGTTGAATTTTTTATGACTGATACCGGAATTTCTGTTGGTAGTGTTAAAAATATTGAAACAATTAAAAAATCTGCCAAAAGGCTTTTAGATAAAGGTGCTGATGCCATTGCAATCGTTTGTCTTTTTGAAGATCCGGAAGATGATAATACGGATTATTCAAATGGTGTTGGTGTCGATCCGGTTGGAGGCGTAGAGGCAATTTTATCTCACTATATATCAAAAGAATTGAAAATTCCTTGCGCTCATTCCCCTGCTTTCAGTGATTTTTCTATATCTTCTGATATCGTGAACCCAAAGGCTGCATCTGAATATATTACGCCAACATTTTTACCGTGTATTCTTTTGGGGCTCAATAATGCACCTTCTATTGGTAATGAAATTGAAATTTCTCAGTTGGATTACCTTGTAATGCCTTATGATTGTTTGGGTTCAACTCCCGTATTTGAAGCAATTAAAAGAAATATTCCGATTTTTGCTGTAAGTGAAAATACTTCTGTCTTAAATATTACTAATGAAGTTTTGCATAAATCAGATAAGATTTATGTTGTTGAAAGTTATCAAGAGGCTTTTGACAAAATTTTTAATCATTAAGGGCTAATTGAGGTAATTCCTCAAGTTTGTAAAACATTTCGGAGGCCTTTTTAAAGTTTTCAGGAGATGCGCTTACATAAAATTCTTCAATCCCGTCAGCGTTTTCAAGTAAATTATTTTTTTGTAAATCGTTTTTTATGTATTGGGCAAAATATATAGCAGGGTCTATAAACATTTCTGTTGGTTCAAATTTTGATAAAATGTTTATCAAATATGGGTAATGAGTGCAGCCTAGCACGATTTTTTCGGGCTTATATTGCATCATTTCATCCAGTTTATCTTTTATTTGAATAATGCTTTGCGGTTGGTTTGATTTATGTTCTTCAACTATTCTTACCCACTCAGGACAAGCTATTTGAAAAACTTCCATATTTGGATTATTTTTTTGAATTTCTCTTTTATAGGCGTCTGAGCTTACTGTTGCATGAGTTGCAAAAACTCCGATTTTTCTGACGGGCAGTTCTCCAAGTACGCTGGCAACAGATTGTATTATGGGATAAATTCTTAAATTATATTTGTTCTTTATCTTTTCATAAATCATTGAAGATGTAGTGTTACAGGCCATTACAACAGCCTTTGCGTTATTTTTAATGAAGAAATTTAGAATTTCATCTGAGTATGTGAGTAATTCTTCTTCAGTTTTTTCCCCATAAGGCATGTGTTTGGTGTCGCCAAAGTATATGTAATCTTCATCAGGTAGAATTTGTTTTAACTTTGAATATACAGTCAGGCCACCGACGCCCGAATCGAAGAATGCTATTGGACTATTTTTTTTCTTTGAAATAATTTTCAACTCCTTCCGCAATTGCTTTTGCGGTTGCTTGTTTGCGTTTTTCACTTACCAGCTCTGCTCTTTCACTTGCATTAGATATGAAGCCTATTTCGACTAATATTGCAGGTGATGTAGTATGATTAATAACATAAAATTTAGATTTAAACAAGCCACGATTTTTGCTATTTATATTGCTTGCCAGTGCAGCGTGTACAGTTTGCGCAAGAGATAAGCTTTCTTGATGATAGTAATGAGTTTCAACCCCTGTAATTTCAGGTTTTTCGCTCGAATTAACATGAATACTGACGAATATATCAGGGTTTTTAGATTCGCTGAAGGCTACTCGATCTTGCAGAGAAACTGTCTCATCTGCTTCACGAGTCATTTCAACAGTGTAACCTTTCTTTGTTAATATATCGCGCACTCGTTTGGAAACGTCTAAAGTTATCGCTTTTTCGGTTATGCTGTCACGTATTGCTCCAACATCACTTCCACCATGTCCGGGGTCTATTACTATTTTTTTTGCTCCTTGGTTGTTATTTATGATTGGTGGTTTCATTTTCTTTGGAGTAGTTACTTGTATTTTTAAAGTTTTACTGTCAGCTCCCAGATATGTATTGATGAATGTATCCTGTTCTGTTGGAAGTGTTAGTTTCATTCCTATACCAGGTAAAAGGGTTATGTTACTATTACTGTATATCGAATTTTTAAAGGTGTCGTTGAATGTATCTTCATTGTATCTGGACACATTATATAAATAAACTACAAGTCGAGAGTTGGTTCTGTCAATTCCGTGAACTATCGGATGATTAAATGATAGCAACATTGAACTTGTTTGTGCATTTGTTTTTTCGATATTATATGAAATTATGTCACTTGTGTTGCTGAATAGTGATGTGTGATTTAATTTATCTAAATTGGCAATTAAAAGTGATTGATTATCCGTTGAATATACCGGAATGTATTTAGTTACGTTTGGAGTTGTTATAACTATTCTTGCTTTATTAACTTCAAATTGACCTATTTTTACAGAATCTGTTTCGTTTAGCTGGTATTCAGAATTTCGTATGTCTCTATTTACAAGCGTATTCGGGATGTCATAAACTATTCGTAATGGATTTTGCAGTATCATTGGTTTTTCAATAGTAACTGAACCAAAGCCGCTAAGTAATACTCCATTAGGTCTCGGAGTTATTTGGCTAATGTAGTATTTTGTATTCAGTTTCAAATCTTTTTTAACAAGATTTGGAGAATCCATTTTGGGAGTTTGCTGTATTGTTGTATTAAAGGCTTGTTGAATTTGAGTTGCAATGGATTCCTTGTGAGTTTCCTCAGGAACTTCTACTGTCAGATATTCATAAAAATCACTTGAAGAAGAATGTTCATCCCTATAAGTGCGGTGGAAATATTCATCTTCCCAAGGGGTGTTTTTAAGTTTTAGTATTATGTTATTTTTTATCCTTAAAAATTTGACGTTAGATATATCGAAATCTTCGTCATAATAAATCACAACACGCACAGTGTTAGGATTTGTTGAAAATTGGTTTATTTTGATTTCATTTATACCTTTTGAATTAAATTTCCAGTCTTGTTTTGGAATTACAAGTATTGAGTTTGGAATGTCGAAGTATGCTCTTGTCGGATTTTCCATCCTGATAATTTTAATATCATTTAGTACCGGTTGAGTTGATTCGTCCGGAATATTCAGTACAATCATAGAATTTGAGGTATCAAAATTTGCCGCAGTTATTTTATAGACGTCTTCGGCTAAAACGCTTTGTGTAAATATGGATACTAATAATAAAATTATGATTATAAAAAGCTTTTTCATATTATAAATCTCAAGTATTATTATATCCCTATTTACAGATACAATCAAATTGTAAATATTTTAGAACATATTATATTTTCCCGCCCAAAAAGTTGCTTCGCTTCTTGTACAAGATTTTAATTTCTTTATAATTGCGCTAACATGAGACTTTGCGGTATGTTTACTTATTCCTATAATATTTCCGATTTCATTGTTGTTAAGGCCTTTAGTCATTAATTTTAAAACTTCCAGTTCTCTAGCCGTTAATTCAAACATTATTATCCACCTCCTTACATTTTTAGCATAACATATTATAAAATGATTAAATTCATAATAAATCCTGTTTTTAAAAAATATTTTTTTACTTGAAAAAAAAATATTTTTTGTATAGAATTGAATTTGCCGATAAGCGTGCGTAGCTCAGTTGGATAGAGCGTTTGGCTACGAACCAAAAGGTCGGGGGTTCGAATCCCTCCGCGCGTAAGTTTAAAAAACAGGACTTAAGAATTTCCTTAAGTCCTGTTTTATTTATGGTTTTTGTATTTTAACGGGACATTTTGTCTGAACGAATAAAAGGATTATTCGGCAAGGTTGGCTTTGTGTTTGAATTATAGAGGTCGGAAGTAATCGTTTTATGCGTTCTGAAACCGGACGAAAAGTCTCTTTTGGGTATCACAAATGTCCTCAAAATTCCAAAATTGTTATCTAAAAAACGAATCGCCATCGCTATTTGTGCTAATTTTACTAACTAGCACGGATAAAACGATTATTGGACTTTTGAAGTAGATAATGTCCGATTTGGTTTTAATAAGAGTAATTTGTGTTGGTAT
>CALVBY010000033.1 GCA_944325905.1 Candidatus Gastranaerophilales bacterium
TACCAAGAAAGGACTAACGATAATGGTAACTCATTTACCGAACAATTGAAAGCTTTAGATAATTCTACTGCAACTTTAATAGCTGAATAAGCATCATTACACTGTCCCATATCCAATAATCGAGGAATACCGTTTATTTCGCCTAAATCTAAATCATTAAATCTGTATTTACCGCAAGCTAAAGTCAAGATAATAGAATCTTTCGGAGCTTGTTTTACAAAATCAGTATAATAATTTCTTCCTGGCCTTGCACCATCACATCCGCCTACCAAGAATATATGTTTTATGTCACCTGATTTCACAGCTTCTATAACTTTATCTGCTACAGATAAAACTGTCCCATGTCCAAATCCGACAGTTAAAGTATCACCACCATTTATACCAGTCATTTTTTTATCTTCTTTATACCCGCCAAGTTCAATAGCTTTTTCTATTACTGGTGTAAAATTTTTATCTTCTCCAATATGTACCATATCAGGATATTCAACAACTGAGGTTGTAAATACTCTATCTTTGTAACTGTCTTTCACAGGCATAATACAATTTGTTGTAAATAAAATTGCAGCAGGCACATTATCAAATTCTTTCTGCTGGTTTTGCCAAGCTGTACCGAAATTACCTTTTAAATGAGGATATTTATTTAATTCAGGATAAGCATGACAAGGAAGCATTTCTCCATGTGTATAAATATTTACACCCTTATCTTTTGTCTGTTCAAGAAGCAAGCTCAAATCTTTCAAATCATGACCTGTTACAATAATAAAAGGTCCTTTTTCAATATTTGTTGTAACTTTTCTAGGTGCAGGAGTTCCATAAGTTTCAGTGTTTGCCTTATCTAAAAGTTCCATGCATTTTAAATTGATTTCACCTGTTTTCAAAACTATATTTAATAGTTCATTCGCTGATAAATCTTTTGAAATTCCTTGTAATGCTTCGTAAAAAAAATTATCTACATCTGCATCTTTATAACCTAAAACTCTTGCATGATGTGCATAAGCTGCCATACCTTTTAAGCCGAATAATATCAACGATTTCAAGCTTCTAATATCCTCATTACAATCCCAAACAATTTTTATATCAAACTTAGAATCACAATGGATATTTTTTTGAACTTTTTCAATAAATTCTTTAATAGATTTATCGTCAAAATTAACATTTGTAATTGTAGTAAACAAACCATCTATTAAAAGATCTGTATTTATATCATTTTTTTCTGCACAATTTGCAAGCTCAATTAATTTGCTTGTAAGCTCATCTTGCAAATTTGAAGTATCAGCTTTTTTACCACACACACCTTGTACCGTGCATCCTTTTCCCTGAGCAGTTTGCTCACATTGAAAACAAAACATATTCATAATTTTCTCCTACAATTTTAAATTACTAATACTGTTATTTTTCATAAATTCTTCAAACGTATTATTGATTGAAGAAATAAGCGGTTTCATAATACAGCAACAAGATGTTATATGTCTTGATGAGAACAGGCAATCTTTACGGATATATTTCCCTTCAATAGCTTCATAAATATCCATAAGACTTGAATTTTCTTTCCCCTGAACAATACTAAATCCGCCTCTAGGTCCTTTGACCGAAACTAAAAATCCGCTTTTTACAAGTCTTTGCAAAACTTTAGATAAATGGTTTTCCGAAATTGAAAAGGCTTTCGCAATCTCTTTCAAAGGTACTATTTCACCTTTTCGATTTGCAATATAAATCATTACATGCAGTCCAATTGCTGTCGCTTCTGAAATATTAATCATATCAATCCTTTCTATTTTAGCATATTAATACCAAAATACCAATTAGTCAATAGACTGAATTCTTACTTTGAATATATAATTAAAAAAAACCTTCGATTTAATTAAAAAACGAAGGTTCAAATGATTATTTATTTTTTCTGTAACCACATTTTGTGCAAACTCCTTCAGGAGTCAGGGCAATACCGCAAAGCGGACAACGATCAATTGTTTTTGTAACTTTGTATTCTTCTGATGCTGTATTATCACCGCTTACAAAGGTTATTTTGGCAATATTTAATTTGTCTTTCAAAAGGTCATAGACAATTTTTATCATACCTTCTACAGTCATTGTCTCTTTTGTAACAACAATCCTGCAGTCAGGATAAGCCGTTGCAAGTTCTGTTTTAAACGCTTCACCTTTCATAGTATTTTGCGGAGCACCATTTTTAATACCCTGTTTTTCATAAACCTCTAAGATTGCCGGCAAAAGCGGATCATCCTCACGCAAAATCGTAGCGTGGTCAAAATTTTTCAAAACATTCCACGCGGTCTTTTTGATTTCATTGCAAGGAAAAACCATATTTACGCCGGGATTAATACTGTCTTCAACCTCTATAGTCAAAGTCCCTGTATGACCATGTAAATACTGAGCTTCGCCTTTAAATCCGTAAAATCTGTGTGCATACTGCAAGTCAAAAGTTGTAATTGATTTCATAATTTTCCTCCTTTTTTTATAGTTTTATATAAATAAATTGGAATTTGAATTACTACTCTCGGCTATATATTTTGCTACTCCTCCGATTTCTACGCCATCAATAAGTTCTTCTTTTTTGATACCCATTACATCCATGCTCATCTGACAGGCAATAAATTTAACACCATTTGCTTGAGCTTGAGTAATTAGTTCTTTTAAAGTTGAAATATTTTTATTTTTCATAACCCATTTCATCATCATAGAACCAACTCCGCCCATATTCATCTTTGAAAGGGTTAATTTATCAGCACTTTTCGGCATCATAAATCCAAACATCTTATCGATAAATGATTTTTTAACGGTTACATTTTCTTTTCTTAAAATATTTAAGCCCCAGAAGGTGAAAAACAATGTAACATCATGCCCGCTTGCTTTTGCACCGTTAGCAATAATAAATGCTACAAGAGCTTTATCTAAATCATTTGAAAAAACAACTATTGTTTGAGCTTTTTTAGATTGGATTTGATTATTTTGGTTTTGAGCAAATGCTTGACCTTTTTGAATTGCTAATCTTAATGAACGGTTACTTTTTAACCCTTTTAATTCTGCTATTTTATTAATATCTATATATTCTTCGTTTTTCATCGCAGACACACATTAGCTCGGAATTAAATGTATTGGAACATCACTTCCGAGCTTTGTGTCATTTTCGTATCAATGTCTTCATTAAATGAGCATTCAAATTTTATTCCAAAAATTGCTTTTGCATTTCTACTATTTTCTCCAAAAAAATATTCAGTATTTTTTTCTGTTGGATCCAGTTCTAAATCTAGCTCAATTTCAATTTTGGGTAATGTTTCTAGAGAAGGATTGCCATTAAAAATATCCATTTGAGTTTTATTAAATAAATCTTTTAAAATGGATTTATCAGCATTTTTGTACATTTGGTTTAGTACAATTTTGATAGCCTCTAAAATAGTACTCTTACCAGCTTCATTTTCTCCCACAAGAATATTCATATGTTCATTAAAATGAACTGTAATTTCATCAAATTTCTTAAAGCCTTTTATGTATAAAGATTTTATATATCTCATTTTAAATCCTTTATTTCAACCATATTAATTTGATTGCTTTAAATCATCATATGATATTTGTCCACTAAGATATTTATAAAATTTACTCATCCCACCATCACCACGAGGGAAAATACCTTTTGAAGAATCAAAATCTTCATCTAATATCTCAAATTTCTTAAATAAATTTTCAAATTCTTCAACGGAAGGTATCCCTTTATTTTCTTTTGAAACTAGTTCTGGATATTTGTCTCGTAAAAATCGAATAAGTGCTCTAAAACAATTATTTTTAGGCAACAATGAATTCTCAACATCATCCCACGCATTTGGCCATTTTTTCTTTATTGCTGAATAATAGTTCCATATTATATCAAGCATTTCTCCATCTTTTTCTTGTTCAAAGAAATCTCTAAAAATAAATTTTGCTTTCTCACTATTTGAATATATCTCAATCTCGCCTTTTTTAAAAAGTCTTTGTCTGTTTAATATATCACGATCTTTTTCAGGATTTTTTGAAATCAAAGATATCAATGCCTCGACAAAAGTTGCTTGTGTCAATGGTTCAATATAATTTCGACCTTCTGTTTTACATCCTAACATCTTTATTCTTTCATAAAATGGTGATTGCATAGATTGGTCAAGCAATTTAGCAATATTGTGACAAACTCTTTGAGGACTTCTAGATTTGGAATATTCTTCAAGATTATAAACCAAACTTTTATTCACTTTGGTCTGAGCGAGATTTACTATTCCAAATAACTTTGCCTGTTCATGAATATCATAACCAATAAATATTGAAACATTTAATTCAAAATTTTCTAGTCTTTCTAATAATTCCTTATTATTTTCATCATCAAATAATGTTAATTGATTACCTTGTAAAGAATTAATGGCATATGCTAAGCCAGCTAAACGATGCTGACCATCTAAAATTTTTGCAATTCCACCCTTTAAATAATTATCTTTATAGGAGTTATTAATTATTTGGTTATCAATTTTTAATTTAATATCATCATCAGAGAAATCTTTTAATTTTAAATGTAAACCAGTTTCATCTTTTATAATTTCGGCACAGTCTTCCGTAACAGCAAGAAGTATTGAAGTTGGAAAAGCTGAATCTCTGTTTTTAACATATTCGGCAATTTTTTTTACCCTAGATTCATCTAATCTCCTTTGTATTCCTAAGTAACTAGCCCGACAGTCTCCTTCTTTTTCCATTCGCATTCTATCAACAGAAGATATTTCCAATAAGTCTTTAGTCTTTATGCTTGCAATATAATAAGAACCAACCCGTTGCCTTATTTCAATAATATCAAGCAATAATTCAAAATTACTCATTATTATGTTCCTCCTGTTGTATGTTTTTTGAATATTTTTTCATAGATTCCTGCTCTTTTATATCTATATAAAATACATCTCCTAAATTTTTCTTTTCATCTCTATAAGTTCCATAAAACAATAAAAAAGATGAAAATATAAATAAACTTACAACTATAATAAAGGCAGAAGTATAGATTCCATTTTGAATTAATGGACATTCAAATATTATAGATATAACAAACAATACTAAAACTATTATGGAAATAATTAAATGAAAACCTTTATGTAGCATTTTATATTCTTGCTCTTTAATAATCCCTATTAATCCCGGAATTATTAAAGAATATATAAATGACATCCCCAATGCAAATGTAATACCTGTAAAATAACTTTCATTTCTTATTAAGTTACATAAAAAAACGATTAGTAATGGTAACAAAGAGAGAAAAATTGAAATAAGAGTTATAAATAGTGCTTTATAACAAATTTTACAACTTTTCAAATATTCAATCAATTTTAAAAATTGCAACTTCATTTGAAAATTCTAGCATAAAAGTTTTATATAAGGATTCTTTGTAAATTAATGTTTATAAATCAGTACACAATATCATCTTTAGAATATAATTAACTCATGCAAAAGGTCTATGAAAAGGATGATATAACTTTATTTCAAGGTGATTGTATTGAAATTCTAAATAAAGCAGCACCAGAATCCGTTGATATGATTTTTGCAGATCCCCCGTATATGTTATCTAATGGTGGCATTACATGCCAATCTGGAAAGGTTGTTTCAGTCAATAAAGGCAAATGGGATGAGAGTAAAGGGATTGATGAGGATTTTGAATTCCATCAAAAATGGATAAAAGCCTGCAAAAGAGTTTTGAAGCCTAACGGAACAATCTGGATTTCGGGAACTTATCATTCTATTTATGCTTGTGGGTTTGCCTTACAAAAGAATGGATTTAAAATTCTAAATGATATTTGTTGGTTTAAACCAAATGCTTCGCCTAATATGTCTTGCAGGTATTTTACAGCAAGCCATGAAACACTTTTGTGGGCAAAAATAGATAATAAAGAAAAACATACATTTAATTATGAGCTTATGAAAAATGGCGATTGGGGTGAAGATTTTATTAAAAAGCCAGAAAAACAAATGCGTTCAGTTTGGGCAATAGGAACTCCAAAAAGTTATGAAAAAGAATTTGGTAAACATCCAACACAAAAACCTTTAGAATTGTTAAGGCGTATAATCCTTGCATCAACGAATGTTGGAGATTTGATTCTTGATCCTTTTACAGGAAGCTCAACAACTGGTATAATGGCTTTAGAATTAGATAGGAAATTTATTGGTATAGACTTGGAAAAAGAATATTTAGACCTTTCAATCAAAAGGTTTGAACAAGCATTTTCAAAGAAAGAAAAAGTATGGCAGTAGTTTTAGAACAATTGAAAAATGAAACATATCCGATTGTTAAATGGGTTGGCGGAAAACGTCAGCTAATGTTTGAACTGCTCAAAAATATGCCAAAGTCTTACAACAGATATTTTGAACCTTTTATCGGTGGAGGTGCCCTGTTTTTTGAACTGCAACCACAAAATGGCTATATTTCAGATATGAACGAAGAGTTAATAAATTTATATTTAACTGTTCGAGATAATGTTTATGAATTGATTGCAGATCTAAGTAAGCATGAAGTTTCAAAAGAATATTTTTTAGAAATAAGAAATTTGGATCGAACTGAAAAATATTCAACACTTTCAAATGTAGAAAAGGCAAGTCGTTTTATATACTTAAATAGGACTTGTTTTAACGGTTTATACAGAGTAAATTCTCAAGGACAATTTAATGTCCCGTTTGGAAATTATAAAAATCCAAGAATTGTTGATGCGGATAATTTAATAAACTGTTCAAAATTACTTAAAAATACAGAAATTAAATGTGCAGATTTTTCAGCGATTTTAGAGAAAGTCAAAAAAGGTGATTTTGTCTATTTTGACCCTCCTTATGTCCCATTAAATGAGACTTCTAGTTTTACTTCATACACAAAGGACGGTTTTGATATAGATATGCAATTTAAGCTGAGAGAAGTTTGTGATGAATTGGATTCGAGAGGTGTTATGTTTATGCTATCTAATTCTGATACTAATTTAGTAAATGAATTATATGCCAATTATGAAATAAAAAAAGTTTTTGCTTCTCGGGCAGTAAACGCTAATGCTAATGGTAGAGGCAAAATTACAGAAGTTTTAGTGAGGAACTATGAATGAAAACAAGTAGCTATCGACATACTGCTAGTTTTGGAAAACGCGCAGAATATTTTATCATTGCTCAAATGTTAAAAGAAGGTTTAGATTGCTATGTTCCATTGGTTGATGATGAAGGAATTGACGTTGTTGTAAAAAAAGATGATAAGACATTTATAATGGTACAAATAAAGGCTCGTTCTAAAAATGTTATAAGTGGTGATGCAGCATTATTTGCCAATCTATATCATGAAAAAAGAGATAATTATTTTTTTGTTTTTTATTCAGAGAGAATGCAAAATGATACAGAAAAACCTTTTTATTGGATTTTATCATCAGAAGAATTTTTACAATTAGCAACCACTAATAAAACAGGCAAAAATGTTGGTTCTAGAAGCATATGGTTTAATGGTAATAAAAAAAATAAAATTACTGGAAAAAAAGAAGAATATATAAAAGAGCAGTTTAAAAAATATGTATATTCAGATTTTAAACGAATATTGGAATAAAAGGAAGCATAAAAATGGTAAGAGATTTTCAAAAATGGTTATCAACTTTTAGACCTTGTATTGCAGATTATGGATATTATGCAGATTTTGATAAAATTACTAAAAATATAGATAACTTAAAAGTTGAGTTAAATATTTTAAACTCTTTAGTTGGTTCAAAAAATATTGAACAAGATTTTGAAAATATTATAAAAAAATATCCTGAGACTTTAAAATGTATTCCTTTGCTTTTAGCTGTAAGAGCTAATGAAATTTATACAATAGATAAGGATGGGGAATATAATTTTTCATTCAAGAAAATGAATTATTCTATTGAAGAATATAAAATGTTTATGAGAAAAACGAAACTTTTTGATTTGCTACAAAACCATATTGTAAATAATTTAGTAGATTATGCAACAGGTGTTGAAACGGGGTTAGATTCTAATGCTCGTAAAAATCGTGGCGGGCATTTAATGGAAAATCTTGTTGAAAGTTATATTCAAAAAGCAGGCTTTGTTAAGGGGCAAAATTACTTTAAAGAAATGTATATCCATGAAATTGAGCAAAAATGGAATGTAAATTTATCAGCGATTTCTAATCAGGGTAAAATGGAAAAACGTTTTGATTTTGTAATTAAAACAGATAAACAAATTTATGTAATTGAAACCAATTTCTATGCTAGTGGAGGCTCAAAATTAAATGAAACAGCAAGAAGTTATAAAACACTAGCTCAAGAAGTTGCAACAATAGATGGGGTAACATTTATCTGGTTCACTGATGGTTGTGGTTGGAATAGTGCTAAAAACAATCTTGAAGAAACTTTTGATGTTTTGGATACGGTTTATAATATTCAAGATTTAGAAAACAATATTTTGCAAAACATATAAAGCTCAAAAATATAAAGGTAAAATGAATTATAAAGAACAGGCAGAAAATTTATTAAAAAAATATTATGGAGACCACGCAAAGTTTAAACAAGGTCAGTTAGAAGCAATATTATCTGTTTTAGAACAAAAAAGAATTCTTGTGGTTCAAAAAACAGGATGGGGAAAAAGTCTTGTTTATTTCTTTTCTACAAAAATTTTACGAGAACAAGGATATGGACCAACAATATTGATAAGCCCTTTAATATCTTTAATAAGAAACCAAGCAGAAAATGCTAAAGCTTTAGATTTAGAAATATGTTCAATTAATAGTGAAAACAATAACGAATGGCAAAATGTTTATGAAAAATTACAAAACAATCAATGTGATATTCTGACAATTACTCCTGAAAAATTAGGAAACAGAGAAATTATAGATAAAATATTATCTTCTATTCAAAGTAGTATTCCTTTGTTTGTTATAGATGAAGCTCATTGTATTTCTGAGTGGGGTCACGATTTTAGACCAGATTTTTTAAGAATAAATAAATTTATTGAAACATTACCAAAAGATGTTTCTATTTTAGCCACTACTGCCACAGCAAACAATCGAGTTATTGAAGATATACATTCCCAACTTGGAAAAGATACCGAAATTCAAAGAGGTCCGTTAATTCGAGAATCTTTAAATATTCAAGTAATTAATTTAGCAGAACAAGAAGACAGATTAGCATGGCTAGTTGAAAATATTCGTAAAATTGAAGGCTCTGGTATTGTTTATTGTTTGACAAAAAGAGATTGCGATATAGTATGTGAATGGCTTAATATAAATGGAATATCTGCAGAAAAATACTATAGTAGCAGTTCAATAAACAGGTTAGAAGTAGAAAATGATTTTTATAATAACAAGTTCAAAGTTATTGTTGCAACAGTAGCATTAGGAATGGGCTATGATAAACCTGATATAAAATTTGTAATACATTATCAAAGACCAGGTTCATTATTGGAATATTACCAACAAATAGGTCGTGCAGGCAGACAACTAGATGAGGCTTTTGCAATTCTATTAACAGGTAAAGAGGATGATGAAATTCAAAACTATTTTATAAATACAGCATTTCCTAATATTCAAGAGATGCAAAAAGTATTAAATATAATAGAAAATGTATCTGAAATAAAAGAATCTGAAATTTTAGAAAAAGTTAATTTAAGAAAAAACAAAGTAGAACAGTGCTTAAAATTTTTAGAAATTTCAAATATAATCACCAAAGATAAAGCATTTTATTCAAGAACTCCTAATGAATGGAAATGTGATATTGAAGGAAAAAATAAAATAACTAATGATCGTAATAAAGAATTAATGGAAATAAAAGAATATACACAAATAAAATCCTGTTATATGGAATTTATATCAAAATGTTTAAATGATTTATATATAAAGAAATGTGGTAAATGTGCAAATTGTGCATCTCCGAAATTTTCAGAAACAGTAACTGATATTTCATTAAAAAAAAGAGCTCAAGAGTATTTAAAACAACAATTTATTGTAATTGAACCAAGATCTAAATATCCAAATAATAAAAATATCCCTTCAAATCTTAGAAATGAAGTTGGTTATGCTCTTTGTTCTTATGGAGATTCTGGATGGGGAGCTTTAATAAAAAGAGGTAAATACACTGATGAATATTTTGATGATACATTAGTGGACGCAAGTTTTCAATTATTATGTAAACAAAAATTTGAACAACCTTTTGATATAGTGGCATATGTTCCATCATTAAATAGACCCCATTTAGTAAAAGAATTTGCAGAACGTCTAGCTTTAAAGTTTAATATCCCTTGTGAGGATATAATAATAAAAACCAAACAAACATTACCACAAAAAGAAATGGAAAATTCGGCACAACAATATAATAATATTTGCGATTGTTTTGTTTTTAATAATTCAATTGATATACAAAATAAATGTATTTTACTTGTTGATGATATGTTTGATTCAAAATGGACATTAACAATTTGTGGTATAATACTAAAGGAAGCAGGTGCAAAATACATCTATCCATATGCTCTTGCTTCAACTGCAGGAAAGGATTAATTTTTCAAATGAATTTGTCTGATGATAGTATTGCGATATTGCTTTTATGCTCTGATTTAACAACGAGGAATACACAATCAGAGTATAGACCTTATACAGTTAGTCAATGGAATAAATTAACAGAAAAGTTGATTACCTTACAAAAAACACCAAAGGATTTATTTAATATTGATGTTCTCGCTGAAAATTTGAATATAGATAAGGAGGAAAAAGACCGAATAAAATGGTTAATATCTCGCAAAGGAAATCTAGCATTTGCGATTTCACAATTGGTTTCACAAGGAATTAATATTGTTACAAGAGCTGATAAAATTTACCCTAAAATATATAAAACAAAACTAAAAAAGAATACACCTCCCGTTATATATTATGCTGGAAATTTGTCCTTGTTAGAACAAGATAATATTGCTGTAGTTGGGTCTCGGAATGTTGATGAAATAGGCATTGATTTTACAACAGAGTTTGTAAAAAAAATGTGTAAAGAAAATTACAATATTGTATCGGGAGGAGCAAGAGGTGTTGATTCTATTGCCGAACAAATAGCTTTAAAAAATAATGGAAATATTATTATAATAGTTTCAGACAATATGGAAAAAAAAATTAAGGATAAAGAAATACGTAATGCTATTTTACACAAGAAGTGTGTCATTCTTTCTGTTGTTCACCCTGAAGAACATTTTAAAAATTACAATGCTATGGAACGTAATAAATACATATACTCTGCTGCAAAATATTCATTAGTAGTTTCATCTGATTATAAAAAAGGTGGAACTTGGACAGGTGCAATAGAAAATTATAAAAAATCTTGGTCTAAATTAATTGTAAGAGATACTAAAGAAAATTTGCCCTTAGGTAATACTAAATTACTTGAAATGAAAAATGTTATTAAATTAAGTGAAATAAATAACAATATATCACTAAAACAATATATAAATTCTATTAATTATGAAAATCCGATTATTGAAGAAAAAATCAAACAAATAACATTATTTTAGGGAAATTGTTTCACTTTCTAAATCGATTCAATAATTGCAACATCAATAACTTACATATCTTATAAAAATAAAATGAATAATTGAATTGATAAAAATAAAGATGTTTAATCCCTTGAGGTTATTGTATATTTAGGATTAGTTATATCAATATCCATGATGTATTTTTATTTTCTAGGAGTTTTAATTAAATGGTTTTTATTAATTTTTCATTTATCTCAAAAATATATTTCGATTGTTCGTTATTTCACCATATAATAAGCTTTACAATGTAATATATTAATACTTGCATTATTTTGCTATTTAAGTGATGAATACGACACCTAAAAAAGGAGGTCGTATGAGTAAAAATAAGAAATACAAGATTAAGCAAAAAGATTTTAGGAAGTTAGAAAAACTAGCAGAGCGGATCTACAACACAGCCACTGTTATTGACTATTTTTGCAGGACGCAACAAGAGATTGAAGAGCTGTATAATCTTACCCCAATTGTAGAAAATTTAAGGCGAGATTCTGATACTGTAAACGCATATTTTATAAATTATCCTGACAACAAGAATTTTTAAATGGTGTTTAACTCCTATTTTAATACCGTTCAAATAGTGTTCAAAAAATTAATTGTGTCTGAATGATACGTTTTGAATGCGTTTGCTTGATATTTAACTTGTTAAGAGTGATGAATGTTATTGCTATAAATGAATATAAGGGGTAGCAATGATTGAATTAGGCAAAAAATATAAACTTAAAAAGATTAAAGGCTTTGAAAACTCTGATAATGAGTATTACAAAGTAATTGGTTTCTATAACTTCGACACTGTAATTTGTGAAAACGCTTGCGAAGAAAGATTTGTGTTTATGAAAGAGTTTTTAATAGACCCACAAAAGTCTGATGAAATCTATTCAGATTTAATGCTTGAAAGGAATAAATAATGACAGAAAAAGACTATGCACTTTATGGAACAAAGGTTTTGAATTTAAAAACACAAGAAATCGGCTTATTGATTTGTATTTGGAAAAACAAATTTGCTGATGCTGAGATAGATTATGCAACTTGCGTTGATAAGCAGGGCAAAAGGTACAATATAGAGCTTGATAACATACGAGGATTTGAAGATGATTTTTGCAAAGCGAACAGTTGAACCTACGGTGAAACTTGTGAGCCTGTATCTGAAATGGGGCGTAGCGAAATGAAAGTGAAAAATAAACTGACAAGAGAAACTTTAGAAATAACTTATCCTGAATTTAGAAAAAAGTTTGCAAAAGAAATCCGGACTGCTTTTGAAAGTTATCGTAGAACCCAATTAAATAAGTATTCTTATAACTTTAAAGATGACAATTCTATGGAATACAATTTTTACTTTCAATTACAATGGAATTTTAATCACTTTGGAAATTCTACTTGGTATATTGAAAAGCTATAGATAATTAATCACTATCCGTCAAATTATCCACAATTTTATCAATAATGTCTTTGTCTATATTTGTCCTTTTTTCTATTGTTCGAATAAAACTTTCAATATTCATCGGTTCTTTTTCTTTTCTTACAACACTTTCAAGTAAGTTTGTAAATTTATATATTCTTGAAGGCTCTATGTTGTGATTATTCTGTAGATCAACATTAAAACTTTGAAGCATATATTTGGCTTGTATAAACGTATCTTCTTTGGAAAGACTAAAATGTTCAATAAATTCTTTTCTTTTACCAGACCAGTCTCCATCTTTTTTCCAACGTTTTATAGTTCTTTCATGTACTCCTATTCTTCTTGCAATTTCTGCAACTGTAATAAATTTTTCAACATACATATTTTCTGCAATCGCATAATATTTATCTTTTTTCACTTTTTCCTCTTAGTTAATATACTTTTTGTTTCGTTCTGCCAATATTTTATCGGTTTCATAAAAGTATAAGGTTTCTTTCATAAATATCCTTATTTTAGCGTTATTAAAATCTCTTTTAAAGCCCACTTAACATTCCGACATAAAATTTGTGACAATTTTAAAAGCTAAAATGTAGTAATAATAAGATTTTTTAAAAATGCTATTTTTACAATATTCACCTCAAACACTTTATCTATCTGCTTTATAAAAAAGACAAATATTTGTCCTGTTTTTTACGAAGAAATATGAAGTGGTCTTGACGAAATTTGTATTTGTATATAATAGCTACCAAGTTTTATTATATTTACTTCTTCAGAATAATAAACAGGTAACAATTTGCAGTCGGGGAAATTTCCCCGCAAGTAAACTTCAAAATCCGCTCTATACTTAAAAAAATATTTTCAAGAAATAAGTATAAACACTCCAAAATACTCGTTGCCAAAGGAATACAACAAAAAAATAAAATCGGGGAAAAGTTTATGAAGTTCTATTACTAAAATCCAGCTAATAGTTTTAAATCATAATACAAATCCTTAAACTCTCTTTTTCTTCGCCATAAGGTTTCTGCTATTTTACAGTTCAAATTACTAGCCATTTTATTATGTGTTAAATTCCTTGAAAGATAGCAATAAATACTTGTAAACTCTGCTTTTTGGTCTGTAGAAAAGGTTTTATCCTCAGATGATTTTAAAAGATTTTCAGATACAAAAATTTGATTGCAGTATAGGTATAAATATACTTCTTGATTAAAAAACTTTCTATGACGTGCTTTTTGTGGAGATTTTAGATAGTAGAAATCTAACTTCTGTTTTTGCCTTTGGTAAATCAAAGTTCTGAATATTGTATAAAAGCTTTGAATTTGGTTTTCACCAATATTTGCAATATTAGATGCTTTTATCGAATTTATGTTTTCACAAAAACACCTTAATACAATATCATTTATTATTGCAGGGTATGTTTTAAATATAGAATATTTTTGAACTGAAAGTTTACTTTTTTGAAACAAATATTCATTTTCTTGCTTTATTAATTTATTTTCATCAACAAATTTTGACAATATCGGTAAAAGTTTTGTTTTGGGAATTTCAGATAAAATTTCTAAATTTTCAAGCGTAAATTTGTTGAGCCTTTTGCAAAGTTTCAATATTTGATCTTCCATATAGCAGTTTCCTTAAAATATTTTCATCAATCTGTTTTAATTGATTTGTAATCGCAAGTTTTTCTATTTTATTTATCAATTTAACAATTTGTCTAAATTGGTTAACTCTTGTTGCAAGATATTCTATACCATCAGGTGTAAAAGGGATTTGCGTTAATTCATTCAAGATCTGTTTTACATCTTCAAAATCATATCGTTCAAACTTAAATGACTTATAAATCCTGTCTATAATATGAGGATATCTTGAAAGTTTTTTATCAATGTTGCCCATTCCAACAAGCACTAAAGGACAAGAAGTTGTATCATACAAATCTCTCAGTGTTTCTATTGTATTTCTTTCAAGCAAGTAATCTACTTCGTCAATTATTATAGGTTTTGGATTTTCTTTAAGTTTCTTCTCTATTAAATTAAAAGTTTCCTGAATATGCCAAAACGGTTCTTCTCCTAATTCTTCTGCAATTTCAGATAACAGCCACCGACTTGTCATACCTTGGTTTGCTCTTACATATATGCAATCATTTTTAAAAGTCCACCACTTTATAGTTTCTGATTTTCCGAGTCCATATTCTCCATAAACAAGAATAATTTTAGGTATATTATTAGGTAGTTGTTTTACCTCCTCCATTAATGATACAAAGTTTTTGACGTTCTTTGTTTTTACAAATACTTTATTCATCTTTATACTCCTTCTTGGTCAAATACATTTTTCTTATTATGTTCACAATCTGCGTATAAATTGGCATACTCATCACTATTTAAATACCCCTCAAACCACTTTCTTTGTTCAGGATTGGTACAACCGTATTTCATTAACCATTCATATTTTTCATAATCAGCGTTAAATACTGGAACATTCATTTGCTGTTCCCGAAAGTTTAATTTGCGTTTTAGTGGTGTTTTAGTCTGTTCAAATTTTTCAATTTCAATAACTTCTTCCTGTTCAATCTCTATAGCTTCTGCTTTTTCTTTAGGGAAATACTTTAAGAACTCTTTTTTCACTCTCTTAAATCTGCGTTGCTGTTTTTGTATTTGTTGCTTAAATTGTTCCATATCTTTTACTGTTCCCAAATGATTTGCCATTGGATGAACTTTTTCAACTTGTCTTGCGATACATAAAAATTCACCTTTTATTGAATACACAATGACTTTTGAAAGGTCAAACAAACTGTATTTTATAAATACTTTTTCTCTTAAATCCAATAAATAATCACTCCTATAATGCATTCCAAGAAATGTTATTCCATGTTTATTTATTGTCCTTGCTTCTGTTTTCATCATAAGGTCGTTCAAAATACTTTTATCAATGTTCTCTTTTGAAATATCATTTAACATCTCTTGAATAGTTTTTGAACGGTTATTAGGACAAGGTTTTGAATTATGGTAATCGAGCCAGCAATCTATAAATTTTATTGTTTCTTGAATAGTTGGAATATAGTTTTTTGTTAACTTATTATGCATCTCTCTATGCAATTTTTCTCCTCGTTTCATCCAAGCCGGTTTATTTTCAATACTTGTTCCTATATAACTTGTCATCATTTTTTCAAACTCTTCTTGAAATTCAAGGAAGAATCTTTCAATAACTTTTGCTCTTGCATTATATGGTTTTGCAAAAACTGATTTTATTCCAAGTTTTGCATAAATTCCATTAAATCCTGCTTCATCAAAATCTATATTTTGGAAATATTTTGCTTTAAATGCTTTCCCGTTATCTTGATAAACTACTTTTGGAATCAAGCCGAGATTTAAAATAGAATTTCTTAATGCACTTGCTATGCATTGAGTATTCTCACTCATCATAATTTCATATCCGACTAATGCTGTTGATTTCCAATCTAAAAAGCCGACCAAAGTTGCTCTGGTCGGCTTTCCTGTAAATGGATTGATTATTTGAAAATTAAGAACATGTCCATCAGCTATCAAAACATCTCCTACTTCAATTTTAGAAATATCTCGTTCTATATACGGTTCAATTTTATCGTGATATGCTTTTTCACCTTCTCTAAATAAAATCCACTTTGAATAATTGTTTTTCTTAAAATTCTCCGTAAATCTTCTGAATGTTAGATTACAAGGAATATTCTCATATCCTCGCTTTTCTAGAATATGTTTTGTTAAATTTATAGCTTTTCCGATACTAAATTTATTGGGGTGTAACAAATATTTTAAAAATATCTGTTTCATTTCCTCATTCAAAATCGTATTATATTCACCTTGTTTATTAGTTTTGCGTTTTTGTAGAAGTCCGTCCGTTCCATAATTTTCAAACATCTTAACCCAACGATGGAGTGTTCCTATCGAAATTGAACCAACAAACTTATATATTTGGGGCAAATACATTCCACTGTTATATAAATCTAAAAATACTGAATCAGCCTCTTTTTTAGTTGGATATTTTTTACGAATATTATATAAGGCAGTTACTATATCCACTCTTGCAAGTGCTGTTAATCTTGCATTTTCTGATACAAAATTCACCTTGTTTTCAAACGGAACAATTGCCGTTGTTTTTAATTCTTCTTCATCTAATCTATCTTGTATCTCGAGTTCTAATGAAGAATAAAGAATTTCATACGATTTTCCGCCTCTTACTTCAACTTCTCTTGCAATATACTTACCTTGGTTAATTGCAAGTCTTATAGCACGGGTACTTTTTAAACCTTTTAATTCTGCAATTTTATTAATACTTATATATTCGTCCATACATACAGATTAACTCTGAAGTCGGAAATGTGTTTCTTTTTTCTTTCTTTTGTATCATTAGGACATAATTTTATTCAATATACGAACCGGACTTTATTTACTTAAAATGTCAAATAATCGTTTTATCCGTACAAATTAGATTATGAGGACGAAATAGGCTATAACATTGGTTTTAAAATAGAAAAATTAAGACAATTCTTGGACAGTAATCGGACAATGATGACCAAGAAAAGACCGTTTTGTAACATGTAAAACGATTACTTCCGACCGCCAAAGTTCAAACACAAAGCCAACTTTGCCGAATAATCTTTTTATGCGTGCAGATAAAATGTCCCGTTAAATTACATTAAAACTGTAAAGAAACATCTTAGATGATTATTTGTAACAGAGAAAATGAGTATTTAATAAATTAAGATTCTACTTCATCTT
>CALVBY010000034.1 GCA_944325905.1 Candidatus Gastranaerophilales bacterium
GCTTTTTCCAAAACTTCTTTTGCCTTTTGTTCGCTTATTTGTTCTGTCGTAAGAGCGTTCACTGCAACTGAGAGAGATTCTGCTCTTGATACAGAATCATCAGGTCTGAAAAGGTCTCCTTCTTTTGGTAATGATACCAAATCAAAGTATAGAGCTTTTTGTATTGCATCATATGCCCAATATTCTTGGTTGATGTCTGCAAAATTAACTGGTTGAACAACTTTGGTGTTTTCTTGACCTAGAGCTTTAATTGCCATTGAGGCAAATTCTGCTCTCGTAACATTTTCATCAGGTTTGAAGGTCCCGTCTGGGTAACCCACGATAACACCTTGTTCTGATAGAATTTTGATTTGTGGTGCTGCCCAGTGGCTGTCTGAAACGTCAGGAAATGCGTTTGCTGTTGTGATTGTGAATGCAGCAATGAATGCTGTGGACAGCAATCCCTTGATAATCTTTTTCATATTTTAACTCCTATATATCCTGTAACAACTACATGATACTGTTAAATTTACTTTCTCGCAATTAATTGTAAACATTAGTTAATAATCAGCTGATTTCGTCAAAGTTTAGAATATTAAATGTCGTTATCTTTCATGCAATATGAAAGGGTACATATATGGAGTTCAATGTTAACAATATCGGTAAATTGGTTGGTACTGGTGAAGTTTCAAAAACCTCAAATATAAAGGCGAATGACTCCATTAACAGTGTCTTTACCCAAGGAAATAGAAATAGGTTTATTCCAAATACACCGTTTAGTGGTGAAGAACAGCATATTTTGGGAGTTTTTGCATCTGCTCAAGATAATATTTTGATTGAAGAATAATTTTTCTTAATAGTTTTGTCATATCTGTTTTTTTCATGTTATATTTTGGGTGTAAAAATTACAACAAAAAGAGAGGTGTAGCATGAAAATTGGTATTTTAGGTTACGGAAACTTGGGAAAAGGCGTTGAGGCAGCTGTAAAACAAAATTCCGATATGGAACTTGTGGCTGTATTTACGCGTAGAAATCCAGAAGATTTGAAAATTAAAACAGATTCTGTTCCTGTTTTAAGTGTTAACGAAATTGAAAATTGGAAGGATAAAATTGATGTTTTAATCCTTTGTGGTGGTAGTGCAACTGATTTGCCTGAACAAACACCAAAATACGCTAAAATGTTTAACGTAATTGACAGTTTTGATACTCACGCAAATATTCCGACTCACTTTGAAGAAGTTGACAAGTCAGCAAAAGAAGGTGGCAAAGTTGCCGTTATTTCTGTGGGTTGGGATCCAGGTTTGTTCTCATTAAATAGAATGTATGCAAATGCTATTTTGCCTGAAGGTAATGATTATACATTCTGGGGCAGAGGCGTAAGCCAAGGGCACTCAGATGCAATAAGACGTATTAAAGGCGTTAAAGACGGTAAACAATATACAGTTCCTGTTGAAAAGGCACTTCAATCTGTTAAAAATGGTGAAAATCCTGTTTTAACAACTCGTGAAAAACATACCAGAGAATGTTATGTTGTTTTGGAAGATGGTGCTGATGCTAAGCAAGTTGAACATGATATAGTCACAATGCCTAATTATTTCTCTGACTATGACACAACAGTTCATTTTATATCAGAAGAAGAATTGAAGAAAAACCACAGCGGTATTCCTCATGGCGGCTTCGTTCTTAGAAGTGGTGTTACCGGTTTTGATAAAGAAGAAAAACATATTATTGAATACAATCTAAAACTTGATTCAAACCCAGGTTTTACATCAAGTGTTCTGTTGGCATATGCAAGAGCTGCCTTTAGATTATACAAAGAAGGTCAAACAGGTTGCAAAACTGTATTTGATATTGCACCTGCTTACTTAAGCCCTAAATCTGCTGAAGAATTAAGAAAAACAATGCTTTAATTTTTCGAAGATAATGCGATTTATAAAAAAGGCTTTCCTATGAAGGGAAAGCCTTTTTAGTTAATTTTTATTGTGTATTGGATTCCAAATATCGTCATGTTTATTTTGAATTAAGTCTTTATAGTAATTTTCTTTGTATTCAAGCATTTCAAGTTGTTTATTTAATTCACTAATTTCGTTAAGGGCTTTTTCTTTTGCTTTTTTGATTATTTCATAACGTTGAGGAATTGTGGAGTCGCCGGCAATACACATTTCAATATATTGTTTAATGGATTTGTTGTCTATTCCTGTTGCGCGGAGGCATTTTACTATTTTTATCCAATTTAAGTCTTCTTCTGAAAAAATTCTCGTATTATTTTTATCCCTTTGCACAAAAGGAAAAAAACCGCTCTTTGACCAGAAACGTAATGTATGCTCGGAAATTTTCATTTTTTCTGAGATCTCTTTTATTGTATACATAGATTTTGCCTCCTAAAATATTTATCTTAGTAACAAAAAAAGACTTCTCGGGGAAGTCTTTTATAGTGGTGGGCAGGGGTGGATTCGAACCACCGTAGTCTCGCGACGGCAGATTTACAGTCTGCTCCCTTTAGCCACTCGGGCACCTACCCATTTAATTTTCAAAAATGCCCTTGACGAGACTTGAACTCGTGACCTCTCCCTTACCAAGGGAGTGCTCTACCTCTGAGCCACAAGGGCTTTTGCTCATCTAGGCAAATAGCCGGCAATAGGAATCGAACCTACAACCTACGGTTTACAAAACCGTTGCTCTA
Organism: Candidatus Gastranaerophilales bacterium; assembly: GCA_944325905.1. GTDB lineage: Bacteria > Cyanobacteriota > Vampirovibrionia > Gastranaerophilales > Gastranaerophilaceae > SIG32. The sequence continues at coordinate 2,663 of CALVBY010000034.1, forward strand.
CCGTTGAGCTATGCCGGCGTCACATGTCTTATTTTATTAAGAACATAATCCAATGTCAAGAGTTTTATCTTTGGATTCCTGCTCTTATTCTTAGGTGGTAATTGTGTCGATCTTTTTCAAAGTATTTGAGCATTTCTTTATATATAGCATCTTGCATTTTAGTTGGATTGTACCTTACCCAACCGTAACTTAAATCTTTTGTATCACCATAAAAATCTTTTGGATCTTTAAATTCAAATTCTGTATTATTATTGTATATTCTTGTATAGTAACCATTTGATATATCAAGAGCTTGTAGGTCATTTAATTTTAATTTATCAGTAAAGTTATCTTTAAATATAAATATATGATTTGGCCTGTCTTTATAAAATTTTAGGTTATAAATGCCCCCAACTTCCAATACTTTGTTTAAGTAATTTATATATTCATTAAGTTTTTTATTGTTCGGCATTTTTGCGAGCATAAGTTTATTTATATATTGTGTTGTTGGCCAATATTGTTCATGCAAAACATTTTGTAAGTCTTGTATATTATTTTTAGAATGACTGACTGCTTTATGGTACTCAAAAAGAGGTTTTAATTCGTCATAACTTAGTTGAGGGTCATTAATCATGTCTTTCAATATAGATTCCATGTTTATTATATGATTTGTAACTTCATTATTTTTTTCCAATTCCTCATAAAAACTACGTGCTTTGGTTATATTATAAAGTATTTCATTTGCTACGTAGTAGTCATTAATTTCAGATATGGTTTGGTTATTTATTATATTGTAGACACTACTATGAATTTCTGCAGTAATTTCTTTAGGTAGTATAGGAGCTATTATATCGGTACATTGTAGTAGTCTTTTTACTGGCTTTAGCGGGCTACTATTTAGTCTACTGTTACCATATGAAAGTAGGGAATAATGAAGAAAGTAGTTTAATAATCTTGTGTTGAAATATTTTTCTCCATCAAGCTGTGGCATTATGTTTTTTACATACTTATATGATCCCCAACTGGTAAAAGCATTTGGTACAAAATATTTAAAATCCGGTTGATACAATCTTAGGCCTTGATTTCCAACGGCTGCGACTAAAGAAATTGGGTAAGTTTTATTTGTTCTTGTGTCTATGATGTCACAATAATAGTCAATTGTAACGGTAAGTTCTCTCAACATTTTTCGATAGCCTTGGAAATAGGAAATATCCTTATTGTACAATTTTATAAAGTTATAATTTGGAAGAACAATTTCATTAGGCTGTAGTATAAAAACTTCTTCTCCCACTAACAAGTTGTAGGGTTTCTCTTTCAATGCTTGTTTTAACGAATTAGACATAAGTTCCGCGTCTGTTTCTTTAGATGAATTTATTCCGTAGATTCTTTCAGAAGGCATTTTTTGAATATAAAAATTTATTTGATCTCTTTTTACAAGGCTGTATATACTTGCTTGATAAAGAGCTATAGTTTGTAATAGTTTTTCCGCTATTGCATCGGTGTTGTTACCGTCATAATTGTATTTGCCTATGTATAAACCTGCACTATAATCATAATCACTTGGTGTATGGTTATTTTTTAGAAAGCCTGAGCCATAACCGTTTGTGTATAAAATTTTAGTATCAGGAATATTAACTCGGAGTAGTTTGGCTGATTTAAAAAGAATTTCATTAATTTCTTCTGATGCCTTTGAAATATATGGATATATTTCTGTATTGTTATTAGGGTTTGTATATAAAAAAATATAATTGTTATCTCTTATATAACATCCAGCAAATATTAAAACGATTACTAATAATCCAACCAATGTTATTTTTTTAAAATATTTATATTTTTTCATGCTAACTCCTCATAAAACAATTCTAAAACATTTATGTAAATAAGTCTTTTTTGTAAAAAATATTAAAAATTTTATTGAGGAAAAAAAACGTGTTATCATTTTCTTGTAATGAATTTGTCGCGACACTATTTTTTTATATTAAAAAGTTTTTTAAATTACTTGCCTTCAAGATTGTTGGTTATTTTGAATGCTCTTTTAATTATCCCGTTTTTTGCGCATATTCTATCTAAAAGTGAAATGGGTACGTATAATTTGTGTGTTGGCTTATTGGCACTTACTTGTACAGTGACGAGTGACTGGATTGCAAAGGCTGCATTAAGGTTTTATGAAAAATATAAAATACAAGACCGCTTGGGTGAGTTTTATTCTAATTTATTTATTATATCTATATTTTCTTACTTTGTTATAGCATTTGTTTATTTTATATTTTCAGATTTTATTGCCGAAAAATTGTATATTAGCAAGTCCTTGTTATTTATTACATTGTTGATAATTTTTCCGGCAGGGCTAAGACAATTTTTATATCAAATGTTGAGGGTGTTTAATAAGCCGTTTCTTTATACTTCAAGTATAGTTTTATACCAAGTTTCTTTATTGTTATTGTTTTTATTTATCTCTGGTTTTATCCCTAAAACACAGTCTCTATTGATTGCAATGGCAGCGAGTATAGTTGCTGTGGATATCTTTATTTTAAAGAAAATTCGTTTGATGATATATATGAAATTCAAATGGAACCCAGATTTTCTTGTTGAAAGTTTGAAATACAGTTTACCTACAATTATTACGAATGTTTGTCTTTGGAATATGCTTAATTTAAATAAGTATATTTTTCAATATGACAAAAATGTTGTAGCGGCCGCTATAACAAGTGTTGTAGCCTTATTTGCTTCTGCAACAATTACTCAAATTGTTTCAACTTTTTCTTTTGCAATGTTTCCGGTAATTGTTCAAAAATATGAGAAAAAACAGAATGATATTAAAGACTTTGTAACTAAAACCATGCAGTTATACTCGTTGTTATTTATACCTGTTATAGGTATTTTTATTTATTATCCAGATATTGTTAGTCGTGTGGTTTTTGCCGGTAGTTACAATGATGCAAAATATTTCTTGCCTTTTTTTGCTTTCGCTATTTTCCTTCATGAGCTTATAAAATTAGTTAATATGAAGTACCATTTGAGCAAAAAAAACTCATATTGAGATGATAAATGCTGTAATTGCTGGTATGGTATCCGTTTTATTAAATATATACTTTATAAAAATTTGGGGATTATTGGGAGCTGGCGTTGCTGTATTAGTTTCATATCTTGTCAGTGCCTTTTTGAATTTTACTTATAAGGTAAAAGGTGTTGATAATGTTGATTTTAAAAGATTTTTTAAGGTTTTTATCTATGCTATTTTAATAGGCTTTATTACATGTAGTCTTATAAATGTTTTATTAAATTATGAAATTGATAGGGTTGAATGTTTATTTAAAGTACCTCTTTTTGTAATCTTCTCTTATGTTTTTACTTGGGTATTAAGGTTTCGTATCCTTCAAAAATAATGGATTATATAAGATATTGTTTGAAAGTTATTTAAAAAATTAAGAAGGATCAGATTATCTGATCCTTCTTAATGGAGCGGGAGACGAGGCTCGAACTCGCGACATCCTCCTTGGCAAGGAGGCATTCTACCACTGAATTACCCCCGCATTTAATGCTGTATTTATATTATACATGGGCAAATTTTTTTTGCAAGTACTTTTTATGATATATCAATTTAATTATTGTCTAAAGATTTAATATTTATTTTAATTTTATCCTTAAATTTTTGCTCAATACTATTCACTAAATCATTACATGAATTGACCCAAAACATTGAGGCTGCCAGTATTTTAACTTCACCCATGTCATCTTTTAGTTTTATCATAACTGGATCTGAACCTGAAAAATTGCATAAAATTTGTTTTAAATAAACCAATTCTTCAAATTTTAGTTCATCAACAATCTCAATTGTGAAAATGTTTGAATTATCAACTGGTTTTACAGAATCAATAATGATTGAAGGTGCTTCTTCATCGCTTCTTCTATTTACTTTACCAGAAATTATAACCCGTTGTTCAGGCTCTAAAAATGTTCCAAATTCGGCTATTTTACCGTTAAAACAAATTGTGTCTATTTTACCGGTCAAATCTTCAACTGTTACAAATCGGATAAATTTCGTCGGATCTTTTTTTGTCGGAATTTGTCTCGTTGCAGTTATAAGACCACAAATAGTAACTACTTTATCGTTTGGTAATTCAGGTATTTCGGTAATTTTATGTGTCATTAAAAATGGCAATTTGTCCCGAATTGTTGAAAGTGGGTGACTTGATACATAAAATCCTAAAAATTCTTTTTCAAAAATTTGTAATTGTCTTTGATCAAATTCCTCATCACTGCCGGCTAATTGGAATTTTGTACCGGAAAAATCTTCATTATCTTCAAGTCCGGCAAAAAGATTACATTGTCCCAGTTCTTTGGCTTGAGCTTCTTTGTTTGCAGTTGCAACAATGTATTCCATGTTTTCCAAAAGTTGTTTTCTGCTTTTTTCTAAATTTGAGAAAGCGCCTGATTTTATTAAACCTTCAAGAACTCTTTTGTTTGTGCATTTGGGGTCAACGCGCTTACAAAAATCATAAATTGATTTAAATTCACCGTTTTCTTCCCGTTCCTTTATTATACTTTCGACTACTACATCTCCAACTTGTTTGATAGATGCAAGTCCAAATCTTATATTATCCCCGTCCGGTGCAAATTCTGCGTAAGATTTGTTTATGTCAGGAGGCATAACTTTTATACCGTTTTTCTGAGCTTCTTCAATATATAACTGTGTTTTTTCCTGATCTCCGGATACACTTGAAAGAAGGCAAGATAAGTATTCAACCTTGTAGTGGCATTTTAAATAGGCTGTTTGGTATGCTACAAAAGCGTATGCTGCTGAGTGAGATCTATTAAAACAGTATGACGCAAATTTTTCGATTTGTTCAAAAAGAGCTGCAGCATCTTTTGCACTCATTCCATGCCTTGCGGCACCTTCGATGAATTTACCCTTTTGTTGGGCCATTTCATCAAGTTTTTTCTTACCCATCATACGGCGAACCATATCCGCTTGGCCAAGGGTATAGTCAGCAAGTACTTGGAAAACTTGCATGATTTGTTCTTGATATACGATTGTTCCGTATGTGTCTTTTAATACGGGCTCCAGTAGTGGATGAGCATAAGTTATTTTTTGTCTGCCGTGCTTACGCTCAACAAAGTCTTGCACCATGCCGGATTCAAGAGGGCCTGGTCTAAACAATGCAACAAGAGCACCTAAATCTTCAAAAACGTCAGGTTTAAGATCTTTAACAAGTTTCTTCATGCCTGAAGATTCGAGCTGGAATACACCATCAGTATCGCCAGCTTCAAGCATTTCAAAGGTTGGTTTGTCATCAAGCGGAATTCTATTTATGTCAAATTCAATTCCTCTTCTTTTCTTAATAAGTTTCATGGTCTTAGAAATCATGGTAAGGTTTCTAAGACCCAAAAAGTCCATTTTCAAAAGTCCGAGTTTTTCCAAATCAGCCATTGGATATTCTGTAACAATAATGCCATCCTTTGAAGGTTGTACTGGTACTATTTCGTTAAGTGGTTTGTGTGCGATAATAACTCCGGCAGCGTGGGTTCCGACATTATTTTTAATGCCTTCGATTTTTTTCGCCATATCTACGAGTTTCTTAACTTCAGGATCTTCGTCGTATAATTTTTTTAATTCCATTCCAGGCTGCAGTGCATCGTCGATTTTTGCCTTTGGTTCTGAAGGAATTAAAGATGAAAGGTAGTTACTTCTTGCAAAAGGTATATCAAAAACCCGTGCAACACCTTTGAGTGCTGCTTTTGCTGCGTATGTTCCAAAAGTTATGATCTGACAAACCTTATCTTCGCCATATTTTTGTGTAACGTAATCAATTACTTCTCCACGTCTTTCAATGCAAAAGTCTATGTCGACATCAGGCATGCTGTATCTTTCGGGGTTCAAGAACCTTTCGAACAAAAGGTGGTGTTGAATTGGATCCAGATCAGTTATTCCAAGGGCATACGCTACAACGGAACCAGCTGCGGAGCCTCTTCCTGGTCCTACCGGTATATCATGTGTTTTAGCAAAGTGTATGAAATCCCATGTTATTAAAAAATATGCGGAAAATCCCATCTGTTCGATGATACCAAGTTCGTATTTGACACGTTTCTCAATATCTACCGGTATATCTCCATATCTTGCTTTCAGACCTTCGTGAACTTTTAAATCGAGGTAGCTTTCAACAGTATGACCTTGCGGAACTTCATAGTGAGGTAGGGGGCTTTTGTCTCCAAGAAGTGTAAGGTGACATTTTTCTGCTATATCTACCGTATTTTTTATGCATTGTTCAAATGTTTCGCTATCCATCCATTTAAATGCGTCACGGAGTTCTTCAACTGTTTTTACGTAGAATTCATTATTGGGAAAATGAAATCTATTGGGTTCATCTTTAAGAGCATTCGTTTGCAAGCAAAGTAGCGTGTCATGCCAGTCCGCATCTTCTTTTCGTAAATAATGCGAGTCATTTGTTATGACCATTTTGATATCAAGTTCTTTTGCAATTTTTATTAAATCCGGATTGGTTATTTTTTGTTCATCTAATCCGTGATCTTGTAGCTCAATGTAATAATCTTCACCAAATAAATCTTTGTATTTCTGCGCAACTGCTTTGGCACCTTCATAATTCTTTTTTAGTAGATTTTGAAGAACTTCACCACCTAAACATGCTGATGAACAAATAAGTCCTTCATGGTATTTTTCAAGTAACTCAAAATTTATTCTCGGTTTGTAGTACATGCCCTCACAATGTGCAATGGAAACAAGTTTTACAAGGTTCATGTATCCTGTTTTATCTTTTGCAATTAAAACTAAGTGGTAGAGAGGATTATGTGAAGGATTTTTTTCGTGAATATCTCCGTCATGGACATAAAATTCACTTCCTATTAGTGCTTTAACACCAATCTCTTTTGCTACTCTATAAAATTCTATTGCAGAATACATAACGCCGTGGTCTGTTATTGCAACAGCCGGCATGTTATTTTCTTTAGCAAATTCGCACAACTCTTTTACGCGAATTGCGCCATCTAATAATGAGTATTCACTGTGTAAATGTAATGGTACATATGCTGTGCTCATATCAATATGGTATCACACAACTGTTTAAAATACGTTCAATGTTAAAAAAAATTGCAGACGCTATTCATAATTTTTTAGAGTGTCATTAATCATTTCTATCATTCTTGTTTTTAAATTTTTAGGGCTAATTATTGTACATTCGTTACTATAACGCATAAGTCTCTTTAAAAGAACTTCAGGCGGTTCATTTTTGTTCATTATTATTTTTGAACCGTCAGCAAGAGTATCTTGTAGGTATTCATTTTCTTTTAAATTGTAGGCCTTGGCAAGTCTTCCTTTGATTTTGTAGGTTACGCTGTAATGCATTTCTATAGGATTTTTTTGTGATGGAATTTGCTCTATTGATATAATATTAGGTATTAGGATTTGAGCAAGTTCTCCCTCATTAATTTTGTATATTTGTATATATGCATTTTTGTTGTCATATATAACTTGTTTTGCGTTACATATAGCACATATTGTATTTCCTCTTGATAAATATTTTATGGATACTTTGTAATCCTCTTGGCAAAATTTTTCACATTTTTCTATCTGTTCACGTGTGTCAGAATAATAAAAGGAAAAATCAGCATTTGATGTTGAATTTATAGCTGCATATATTTCATTTGCTTTATCATCAAATCTTGCTTCTACTGTTTTGATAAATTTATCAAGAGTGTTTTTTGTTTTACCTTTAGGAAGTAGGTTTGTAAAGTTGTTTAAAATTTGAACGGATTTAATATCATCAATTCCAAATCTTTCGCCAAAAGGGTTGTTTTGTAAGATAAACTTATTGTTACTTTTTATTACTTTTACGCCAAAAACCTTTAGCGTGTTTAGATATTTATTTAAAATAACGTGTTGTTTATCTTCGTCATTTTCTGTAAATATTTTCATCACAGCTTCATAGTCAGCTTTGTCCTCATATAATAGTCTGAGAAGTGTAAATATCTTTATGCAGCCTTCGTTATATTTTTCTTTAAATTTTTTCTGCAATATATTCCTCCTTCATTTTTTTGAGGATTGAATAAATTTCATTTCTGATAGATTCCGGATATTTGACTTCACAAGCACTTCCAAGTGATAGAATTCTTTGAATTGTCGAAAATTTGTTATCGGAAGTTATTTCTATTGTAATTTTATCATCATCTTCTTGTATAACTTTTTCATTTTCAAGAATAGGCACATTTTTGTCTTTTATTTCGCAACCAACTATTAATGGGGTTATTTTTATGGAAATTGTCTTATTTAATCTAATAATTGGCTTTGAAGTTATTCTTGTAACTAAAAAACTTGCTTTTGAATCTTTATATTGAGGGCTTATACCGTACAAATACAATTTATTATTTGTGACGGATAGCTTTTCTGCTAAAAGTTCAATTTCTTTAATGCCTGTTGCCGGTGAATTATACATAAATGAAATTTGGTCATTTCTCCTACAAGCATTAATTAATAAATCAAGTATTTCGTGGTTTATTTTCCTTAAAGGTGATATGTTAACCAGAGCTGTCCTTAACTCATCATTGTTGATTTCTTTTGCAATTTTATCAAAAAAGTTAGTTAGTGAGATTAAATCATCAATTTCTATTGTTTTAGATAAACTCTTAAATACTTTTATCAGGCTTTTGATTTGATCTGCTGGAATTTCAATATCAAAAGGGTGTTTTAAAAGTTTATATTTTGAACCTTCTGCTTTTCTTCCTCTAACTATTTCGCAACCAAGTCTTTCGAGTGAGTTTATATAAACTCTCAGTGTATCTATTGATATTGATTCTCTTAGAAATTCATGATTTTTAAAATATTCTTTGATTTCCTCATAAGATCTAGGTTGTTCAAGCAGATATGAAAACAATATCATAGACTTAAAAGCAGTAAATGACATCAAGTTATAAGTGACTTTTTTGCTTTTGAGAAATTCTTTCATACATGACATTTTACTACAAATTTGGGCAAAAGGCATGCTCATACGTTTTTATAAAATTTCAATTGTCAAATGAAAATGGTGTTAATTTTAACGTAATTTCATTAAATTTTCTTCATTAAGATTTAAGAACTTGAATTTTTACTTATTAATACTAGGGGCATGGTCTATTGTAAAAAAATAATAATTTTTTTTTGCTTGTCAAATAATTAACTTAGTTTTACATTAGTATCAATAGGAAATGGCTACCAGATAATAGCTGGATATACATAAGGAGAAAAGGAAACAGAGGTGATGGCATAAGCAGTTCTAAATAATGTAGATACTGCAAAGGTTTTAGGGATAGATTTAGTTGATTAGGGAGTATGTTTGTTTTAGGGAAATAGATTTATTAAGATAGTTGTGTTTAAAAAAGCTTGTGAATTTGCAAGCTTTTTTATATTATAAAAATATGGCAGAATTAGAACCTAAAAAGATAATATCGCTTATGTCAGGGACTTCGTGTGATTCAATTGATGCGGGTCTGTGCAGGGTTAATCCTGATCTTTCTTGTGAATTGATATCGGGTATTAATTATAAATATCCTGAGCATATTAGAGCTAAAATTTTTCAGTTGTTCTCCGGCGATGCTTCTATCAAAGATGTTTGTCAAATGAATTTTGCTATTGGAAAATGTTTTGCAGAGGCTTGTAAAGTATTGATTTCGGAGTTTGGTAAACCGGATCTTATATCAAGTCATGGACAAACAATTTTTCATTATCCATTTGATGAAAAAATTGATAATGTATCTTTGAAAAGTACATTACAAATTGGTGAAAGTTCTGTTATTGCATATGAAACAGGGTGTCCTGTTATATCAAATTTTAGGGAAGCTGATATTGCAGCAGGCGGTCAGGGTGCACCTTTGGTTTGTTTCGCTGATGATAGATGGTTTAAGGGGAAAAATGTCGCAATTCAAAATATCGGTGGTATATCAAATGTGACAGTTGTGGCAAAGGATATTGATACCTTCGGATTTGATACCGGATTAGGAAATATTATGATTGACTATTGTGTCAATAAATATTATGGACAATCATACGATAAAGATGGTAGAATTGCGGCTTCCGGAAATATTTGTGAAAGTTGGTTGGATTGTTTAATGCAGGATGAATATTATTTTAAAAATCCTCCTAAAACTACAGGACGTGAATATTTTACTAAACAGTATATAGAAAATGCTCTTAGATTTGCGCCAAAAAATTCAGAGGATATTATTGCTACAGTTACGGCACTTACCGCTAAAACTATTGCCTCCGCGTATGAACGATTTGTTTATCCCATTACAAGTATTGATGAGGTAATTATTGGTGGTGGAGGGGCATATAATACAACTTTGATGAATATGTTACGTTGTTATTTACCAAAGCATATTGTTCTAAAAACACATGAGGACTATGCTATTTCTAACAATTTTAAAGAAGTCATGGCTTTTGCTGTTTTAGGCTATTGTTCTTATTATAATATTCCAAATAATATACCTTCCTGTACCGGTGCTGCAAAACGGGTTGTATTGGGTAAAATTACAGCTGCATGATTGTTTTAAATTAATATACTTTATGAACTATTGTAAATTTTGTTTTGACTCTATGGCAATTATATTATTCACGAGTCTTAATTTCTATGAATAAAACTTTAAGGAGAAATAATATGTATTTAAATTCTATTAAGAATATTCCAAATCTTTTTTTAGATACTCAATTGGTTCCAACTCCAAGTAATGTAAAGCCAAGTAAGATGCACGAATTTTTTTCAGAGTCACTTCCTTTGTTGCTAGAAAAACAGACCGCGTCTTCTAAGACCGCAGCAAAAGAGGCAGATGCAGATAAAGTTAGTGAATTTGTAGGGCAAATTTTTAATTACTTTGGTTAATTGCCGAAGGTATATTTTCTATTAAATCTTTAGCCATTACTGAATATTTAGTAAGTTTTTGACTGGCAAGTTCACCTGTAAGTCCATGCAAGTATACGCCGGTTTTGCAGGCGTCAAAAGGCGTTAATTTTTGTGCAAGAAGACCGGCGATCATTCCTGTTAGTACGTCGCCGCTTCCGGCCTTTGCCATTGAACTGTTACCTGTATGATTCGTATATGTTTCTAATTCTTTAGAGCAAACTACTGTGTGGTGAGATTTTAATACCGTTACGCAATTATATTTTTGTGAAAGTTTTTTTGCACTTTCCTCAAAATTTTCTAGTATTTCTTCCGTACTGGTTTTTAAAAGTCGTGCTGCTTCGGTAGGGTGTGGTGTTAAAATGAGCGTTTTAGGCAGTCTTATTCTATCATTTTGGGCTAGAATATTCAGGCCGTCTGCATCTATAATTGTTGGAATATCATAAGCTTTTTTTATAGCGTGTTTAAATATTTTTATAGCTTCTTTAGATGTTGAAATGCCGCAACCTATTGATAGAATATCTGCCGTTTTAAGTTGCTTGTCTATATCTTTAATTGGCAAAAATACAATATTTTGAGTTTGGGCTGCAACAGTATTTATTACTTCATCACAAGCTGCTAAAAAACAGTATCCGCAACCTATTTTTAATGCTGCTACGCTGGAAAGATAGGCTGCTCCCGGCATGTACTTTGAACCTGAAATGTTGAGTACTTTGCCAAAAGTTCCTTTGTGCGAATTTTCTTCTCTTTTAGGTAGTTTAAAGTCCATTTTGTCTTATTGCCTCATAGATTACTATCGCAACTGAATTAGATAAATTCAAGCTTCTTTGGCCTTCTTTCATTGGTATTGTGATAGCATTTGGACGTGTTACGTATTCATTAGGTAAACCTCTTGTTTCAGGTCCAAATACCAAAAAATCGCCTTGTTTGAATTTTATTTCAGTGTACAATTTTTTAGACTTAGTAGTTAGATAATAAAAGTTAGCATTTTTATTTGCTTCAATCAATTCTTCAATTGTGTCAACTTTTTGTATATCTACACTATCCCAGTAATCTAATCCGGCTCGTTTAGTATATTTACTTGAAAGAGAAAATCCAAGTTTTCCGACTAAGTAAAGTCTTGATCCGGTACAAGCGCAAAGACGTGCAATATTACCGGTATTCTGTGGAATTTCAGGTTCGTATAAGACAATATTAAACATTATTTTTTCTCAAAAAGTTTCTTACTTTCGACTACTACAGGTACTCCTCTAACAACGCAAAATATAATGGCAATCCAAGCAAAAGTAACTGCAATTGTGTTCATTATTCCAAATGCCGGATAAATTTCAAATCCCGGAGTATTGGCAATTATAATTAAAATGAATGCCACAACCTTTGCCACTGCATAGCTTATTCTCATAAATTTTGATGCACATATGAATTTACCGATTTTACTTGATTGCATTGATGTTTCCCCAAATGCTGTGAATCCTTGAGCTAATGCAACACTTCTTATGCTATCAGTAGTGAAAGCTCTAGCTACACAAATTATAGGAAATATAGGGCTAAGCCATCCCAATACCGCGAAAATAATCCAGTAAGAAGCCTCAACTATTCTATCTCCCATAATATCAAGTACTGAGCCTAATTGTGATGCCTCATTGAATTTCCTAGCAACATAACCGTCTACACCGTCCAGTATAAATGCTATAACTGTTAGAACAAATGCGAGCAAGTATGCCCATGTTGTAGGAACAAACAATAGATATATTGCAAAAAATGCAACAAATATTCTAAATATAGATATAAAATTTGCCATGAAAAGTCTCTCCTTTATAAATTTATAGATGTTGTTTTACTCTTGATAGTCCAAAATCAACCTCATCAAGTTTTTTAACACGATCTCCGAGCATTATTTTTTCGGCTTGTTCCAAAATTTTCGTAACCATAAAGCCATTATCTCCGTCAGAACGTGCCTTTTTGCCTGTTTCGCAACAGCTTATAAAGTGTTGGCATTCAAGCTTAAGAGGCTCGATTTCAAGATAATCAAGAGTTATATTTTTTGTATTATCCGCTGTAAAGTTATCGTAAATTGTCAACTTATGATCAGGTAATGTATCATCCAAAATTGCTGTTGCTTTTGTTCCTCTAACCAACAGTTGAACATGTTTTCTCGGTGTAATCCAACTGTCTGTTATATGTCCAATTACCCCATCTTCAAACTCAATACTCAAATGCGTAATATCCATAATCTCGTTTCTATCTGTTGAGCTTCCTATAGCAGAGATTATTCTTAGAGGTTCTTTTCCTATAACATAGCTCATCATTGATACATCGTGTGGTGCAAGATCCCACATTACGCTTCTGTCATTTTTGAAATAATTTACATTCAGTCTATCGCTTTGTGCATAAACAATGTCGCCCAGAGCTCCTTCTTCAATCAACATTTTTAGCCTGTTAACTGCAGGATGATACAATAGCAAATGTCCTACCATTAAAACAAGACCTTTACTATCAGCAAGTTCCTTTAGATCCTTGGCTTCTTGAGCAACGGTAGAAATTGGTTTTTCTACATATACATTCTTGCCGGCCTCAAGCATTGCTTTAACCATTTTGTAGTGAGTATGACTTGGAGTTACAACAGCAACGGAGGTAATTTCCTGATTGTTAATTATGTCGTTGTAGTCACGTGTAATTTTTAAATTCGGGTACATTTCTCTAATTTTAGAAATATTATCCTCGTCTAAATCGCAAACCATCTCAAGTACATTTAAACTATTGAAGTTGCGCACGATATTCCTTCCCCATAATCCGCACCCTATAACAGCTATTTTTTGTTGTGTCATATTTATTCCCTTTTCCTTTTAATTATATAACAAATCTATTGGCTTTGCTCCTTAAATGCATTGAGTCTTAGCTCGTGCATTTGCTGATATCTTTCAAAAAATAAATCCCTATCTTCTGCATCGAACCTTGTGGCTAATTTTTCAAGGAGTTCTCCAGGAAATTCAGAGATTTTTACCATTCTGTCTAAGATATCTTCATTAAGTGGATATAAAGTTCTGTAATTCTTGTAAAAAATTGCCTTGGCTTCATTGTCACCAGTTTGAGGATTTGCATTTAGTTTTTCGCCAAGTTTATATGTTGTGTAATTTTGATTTAAAAATACTGCTTTGTATTTCTTTAGCATAAGCCTTATGATTAGATCATAATCAGACATGAGTTTGAATTTCTCATCAAAATAGCCCTCTTTTTCTAAGACGGATTTTTTGAAAAACATACACTGTCTGGGACAAGGCATAACTTGAAAAGCATTGTACATGGCAGGTACAAATAGGAATACAAAACCTTCTGGATGTCTACAATAAGACGGAGAGAACGAAAAGTCACCATTTTCAGCTTCCATAAGATTTACCATGTCCTGAATAGCTGTAATATCATGGTAAAAGTCATCACAGCTAATAAAAGATATGTATTTACCTTTTGCTCTTAAAATCCCTTTGTTGTATCCGTTAAATTTACCGGTATCTTTTTCTGAATAAAACTGTATATACCCTTTGTTTTTGTAATCCTTTAATAATACAACAGTATCATCTGTTGAAGCATTGTCTATTACAATGTGTTCAATGTTGGAGTAGGTTTGCATATCAAGCAAGGTTACCAATAAGTTAAAATCATCAGCTTGGCCTTTTTCTACTATATTGTGTGTTGTTGTAATTATGCTTACAAAAGGTTCCATGAATTTCAGTATACCATAATTCAAATTCTTTTGCTAATTGTAAAAATATATTAAAGTATTATTTGAGCTTGCGATAATATTTAAGGACTTGTGATTTTATGGAAAGTTTGTTATAATGGTTAAGAGGCGAGGAGTATTAATGAAAAGTTTTCTTATCAGGTTCATAAACAAAAAGGCCAGCAAATTAACGCATCATTCAGGGTTCACCCTTGGAGAATTGACTATAGCATTGGTTGTAGTTACGCTTGTAGTTATGGTAACTCTACCGATAACACTAAGTAAAATGAAAAAAGTTGACTATATTTCTTATTATATGGGTTACACTGCGGTGAAAGACTTAGC
>CALVBY010000035.1 GCA_944325905.1 Candidatus Gastranaerophilales bacterium
TAAGCTACCCTTTCCTTGCGTTCAAATTCTCTTTTAATGATGTTCACAACTTCATCTTTATGTTTTTTAAGCATTTTCAGAAACTCATCCTTAGATTCACTTCCTGATATTGTGATTGTTGGGTTGTAGGTAATGACAAATGATGGAGAAGCTGATTTATTCACTCCTCTTGTGTGGGCTTTTAATCCCCCTGAAAAGACTCCCAACGTCTTGTTCATCGCATTTTGAAGTGGCAACGGTTTTAATGTTGATGCAATAGTCTCGATAATTTTTACTTTGTGCAAATCTTTTAAAGGTCCTGTTTTAGCAGGTGAATGTGGCAGGTGGTCTCTTATAACTTGGGCAACTTTTGCAATACAACCTTTTACTTTTGCAAGTCCTGACATTATTCCGCTTGCAAGCATAGTCGTGATTTTACTGCCAAATTCAAATGCTTTAGTTACAAGTTCAACTAATTTAACGATTATATTGGCAATCGCTTTTCCAAAACGAACGCCCATTTTTTCTGCGGCCCCACCTGTATCATCAACCGGTTTTATAAGTTTTTTGAACCACTCAACAATTGCTTTAATAGGTGCAAGTATAGGAGAGATAGCCTTACCGATTCGTTGGAATAATGGCATCAACGGTTGTAAACCTTCTTTTAATCCTTGCCACATACCTTTAAAAAAAGCTGAAATTGGTTTCCAGTATTTGTAAATTACAAGTGCAACAACTCCAATTGCTAAGGCAATCCAACCTAATGGAGAAGTGAGAAGCGTTACAGAGAAAGCTCTAAAAGCAACAATTGCATTTTTTATCATGCCTGGAATGGATAGAAAACCTGTTTTGAACGCCTTTAAACCGCTTATAAAATTTGTCGGCAGTGCTTTTAATGATGTAACTGTCCAATCCTTTAGTGATATAGCTGACTTTGAAATATTTGCAGGCAGTTCAGTGAAAGTTCTTATTAGACCTTTTCTCATCTCATTATCAATTCGCCTTATATCCGCACCGAAACCCAATAAAGTATGTTTTGGAAGATTTAAACCAAGTTTATTCCCCGATTTAAAGACGTTAAATGCTGTATCAAGAGAGTGAGAAGTGCTTGTTAATCCTGCATTTTGTAACAACAGAACTGCATTTTTAGTGAGAACAGGGGTTAAATCACGAGCATAACCTAAAAATTTGCCGTACATTCCAACAAATTTTCCTATAATTATTGTCGCAGTACCGAGGGTTGTGAGGAGTATTCCTAATCCGATTGTCCCTATAATTGCACCAAACAAGCCTTTTTGAAGTAGCGGATTGTTGTTTATTTTAGTGAGTAATTCATTAATTTTTTGAATCGGTTCGTGCAGATGAGGGAATACAAGCTCTTTCATATTGATTTTGAGCAGTTTAAACTGTTCGTTTGTAGTTTGCATCATATTCTCAAAGTCAGAATCTACAACACCATCAGCACTTAGAGCAGATGCTTTAATCCTTTTATATTCGTCAAGATTTTGCATCATAGGTTTAATAAAGTTTAATACCTGCTTGTCTTGGAATACTTCCGATACTTTGAAAACATCTCCTCCTGAGAGTTGTGTCATCATTTCTATAACTTCAAGAATAGGATCACGCCCTTGAGCTGCTGCATCTAAAAGAACCTGTTTTAAATTAACTCCAAATACTTCTTCAAAGTTTTTAACAGCAAGTGGAGATGTAACTTTTTGAATAAAGTTTTCTAAGTTATTGGCAGCTTCGGAAGCTTCTCCGGCACCTTTCATAGCAACCTGCAACGCAGCACCTAAAGATGCAACGGCAGGTGTGCCTTTCATTCCAAGCATAGCAGCACCGGCGGTTAAACTTGGAAATGCTGCTGCCATATCCTTTAATTCAAATCGTCCTTCCTTACCTGACATTGCAAGGATGTCCATTGACTTTCCTAACTCATCAATAGGAACTTTTAAGTTATCGCTTACGGCAAAAGCTGTTCTTGAAATATCTTCAATGGCTGCCTGTTCACCTGTAGCAGTTCTCCCTATTACGTTCATATAATCAAGGGCTTTTTGCGGGTCAATACCTGATGCAACTAGAACGTTCAAACCCTCTGCGATTTCAGGTCGCATTTGGTTTGTGTATCTTGAAATAGAAGCAAGACGTTTATCTATATCTTCTAATTGTTTTGCGGATAATTGTCCGACATTGCCGAGTTCTCTTAATCTGTGTTCCATCTGAAAGGCTTCGGGAATTGCTTCTGTTATCCCTAATTTATATGCAAGACCACCACCGATAGCAGTTAATCCTGCACCTAACTTAGTCATATTCTGACCGAGTTTATCCAACATTTCAGATGTATCTTTGATTTCATCCTGCAACTTTGCAAATTCATCGTTGGACTTGCGAACAGCATCTTTGATAACCTTTGACATTTTATCAAAGGCTACAAGGGTTAATGATACTTTCATCATTGTGTCGAGCATTGTTCTTCAAGTTCCTCATTGCGATTGTTCGTGTACTTAATTGCTTGATTGCACCAGTATGCAAGGGTAGGGATGGACATTTCACAAAGTTCGGAATACTGCCATCCTGTTATCTTGCATAAATGAATTATGCTTTGGCTGTCTGGGAGGCTAGAGCAGTAATCGTCTCTGTTATCGGAGTAACTACTTCCATCTTTTCTTCTTGTTTCGGTGGAACCTCTTTTGCTTTCCCGGTCGTCAACTTTCCCGAAATTTCGCCCTGAAGTGCAATTACATCTTCTAAGTCCATTTCTAAGATGTCTTCATACACTAGTTTTTGTCCGTCAATTTCAGCAAGTTCGGCAATTAGTGCGTATGGAATCTCGTCTGAAGTCTTTGCTTTCATTTGAGCCTGCAACAAATCCTTGCCTTTGCCCTTTTCAATAATTGCAATTTTTCCTGATGGTAAAACTAATTCTTTTGGCATAATTTTTTCTCCTTTAAATTTTTTGTCTTTTAAATATATTTTGATAGTGTTCAAAAAGTGTTCAAAAAGCTCTGTATTGAATTTTGTGGGTGTGGGGAATACTAATTATCATCTGAAGAATTTTAAAGCCCTTTAAAAGGCTTCTGTGAGTTTTAGTGTTTCATATCTTTTTCTTGTTGCAATTTCTACCGGGTTATAAGGTACGCTACAAGCAATCAGAGCGAGTGCTAAAGCCCAAAATCTATCAGCGTGTCCGTTTACTTCTGAGCTTTCAGCATCAAACCTTATATTTCCTGCCTTAGTTGCAATTCTTCTTATTGAGTGCAAGTCTTCTCTTATTTCATGTTCTTGTGGAATAAATACAGTTTTACTTTCAAAATTGGTTCTTAGGTTGTATGCCATTTCCTCTTTTGATTTATTTGTGAACATAACTGCCTCTACTCGATATTGTCCGAAGTCTCTTTGTGCTGTTTCAGCTATCTGCATACCCAAGCCTGTCGAGTCAATGCAACAACGTCTTAATTTTGGATGTTTAAGAATTTCCGAGATGATTTCGTATTGAATGTGAAATGGAGTCTTTTCAAGAACTTTAACTTTTCGTGTATATTTGGAATTTTCAAATCGTTCTAAGCACCATATTACTGTTAAGTCTTTTCTTCTTCCGATATCAATTCCAACATACAAATCACCCTTTATCTCATCAAGAGATTTTAAAACATCCGGCATCTCACAGGTAGAGATTAAATCATAAGGAAGAAAGGCACAGGCTTCGTCTATTGCAACGCAGCAATACTCCTGCAACCAAGTGTATTCATCAAAACAGTTTTTGCGTTCTTCATTCAGCCATTCTTCACGTTCTTCAAGTGTAGTTGGTCTGCCATAAATTTTATCAATCAGACCTTCTTCAACTGCAAGTTGTATTGGTGTTTTATGATGAGCCCATTTTAGTTTGCCTTTTTGAACCTGATCCAAGAATTTATAATACAAACAGCTTTGACCGTTGTGTGTAGAAAGTATTCTTAAAGGATAACCCCAAGTAATACAAGGTCGGGCCGCTTTCCATAACTCGCTACTGTTGTTATGGAATGCAAATTCATCAAGTACAACTTTCCCGCCTTTACTTCTGAAACCTTTAGGGTTTGAAGATAGTGCATGAATTTTAGTACCATTTGAAAAAGCTATAACATACGCTTTTATATCCTTATCCGAATCAAGAATCTGTTCGCCTAAGTCTTTTGCTGCAATATTGAATAAAGTTGCCCATTGCTTACAATAATCAATATATTCTCTGGCAGCAGACTCATCCGCTGATGAAAACCAAACAGCAGGAACTGTTTTGTAAACACAATCTCTTACATCTTCATAACTTTGTACATAAGTTGCTCCTATTCTTCGGGATTTCTCCCATATTTTTACTTTTGATTTATCGTTTATCCACCGCATTTGATACGGTAGAAAAAATGGGGTTTTATTCTTCTTCGTTGTCGTCATTAGGTACAATTCCAAGAACTTCTTGTTCAATTTGTCTTACTAAGTCAGGGGTTAAACCTTTTGGTCTATCTTCATCTTTTTTATTCATAACATCTTCGTAATCTTTGACCTTAGTAAACATTGGGATGATTTTACAGAATGCATACATACGACTAGAGTCTACCTTTTCGCCGGCTTCCATATCTGCCATAATTCCAGTCATTAGCTTACGTGCAAATTCGTACATTTCATTGTGAAATGTTTGTTTTGATTTAAGAAACATCCTTTTTTTATGATCCCAATCAAATTGCTCTTTCCATCTACTGACTGTTTTTGTTGAAATATTTACTTTACGAGCAATTTCTTCAATTGAATTTAGCTCATATATATATAAACGTTCAGCTTCATTTAGCAAATATCTTTTATTACTCAAGTTCTGACTCCAATCTTTTAATTTTGTCATTCAGAGCTTGCATTTCAACAGTTACATTTTTAAGTCTTTTTACAGACACAAGTACTTTATCCATATCAAGTTTTTGAATTTCTTCATACGGATTTAAAAGCGAGCGAATAAGAATAACAAGTCCTGATGCCTCTGTGTCAAGAGTACGATATTTCTTTTTTGCTTCTGCGAGCATTCCTTTCATTTGTAGAATTTCTGGGTTCATTTATGAAACCTCCTTTTTTAAAATCGGACACCATAGATTGTTGTCGATTTTACTTTCAATTCTTGAAAGAAGTGCTGCGTGATATTGGTTGGTTTCAAGTAAATCTTTTAAGATTTCAAAATTATCTTGAATTATTAACTCAAAAGCCTTAACTTGCGATTGATGGTAAATATACCAAATAGCAAAAACCAACGCAGGAAAACCGATGCTTTCACATAAAGGTAAAATTTGATTAATAAAGTCCATATAACTCCTTATTTATTGATTAGAAAGAAGAAACGAAAGAAAGGACTCCGTGTCCTTCTTTTTTGCTTATATATAGCAGTCTAAATCTTTCTATGACTGCTTTTCAAAAGATATATACAAGTTTTTATTCATTGAACTGTGCAAAGAAAAAATTTTTGCACATATCTTTTGAAACCCATATCGCACAAGGGTTAGACTGTGAATATATGAATTTCGTATAGGGCAATTTTTAAAGTTGTCATACAAAAGAAAAAGGTTTTTTAAATGAAGTATTTTGAAGTTTTTAAAGCAGGAACTTATCCTCAAGGAAAGTTCACAAAAAAAGAAATCGCACAAATTGCGAAAAATTATGACCCAACATTCTGTGAAGCTCCAATTACTATCGACCATCAGCAATCTGGACCGGCATATGGTTGGGTTGATGATGTGAAAGCAGACGGAGAAAAACTTAAAGTAAGTTTTAAAGAAGTTCCAAAAGAATTTGAGCAAGCTGTCAATGATGGGAAATACAAAAAAGTATCTGTAGAGTTGTACAGAAACTTAGATGGTAAAGGTGCATACCTTAAAGCTGTATCATTCTTAGGTGCAGCAATGCCACAAGTTAAAGGCTTAGAAGCAATTAAATTTATGGAGGCTGAATCTGACACTTACGAATTTGAGTCAGATGATGAGACTGAAAATTTTTCAGAAGAAGACATTGAAGATTTAAAAAAGCAAGTTTCTGATTTGGAAACACAGGTTGCTAATTTCA
This sequence comes from Candidatus Gastranaerophilales bacterium, assembly GCA_944325905.1. Classification (GTDB taxonomy): domain Bacteria; phylum Cyanobacteriota; class Vampirovibrionia; order Gastranaerophilales; family Gastranaerophilaceae; genus SIG32. The sequence continues at coordinate 6,049 of CALVBY010000035.1, forward strand.
AGGAAAATAACAAAAAACTTGAAACTATTAAATCTTTGAAGGACAAAATTTCAGCTTTGAATGATGAAGTAGCAACATTTAAAGAAAAAGCTCAAGGCAAAGAAGAAATTGAAAAAGAATTGTCTGACATTAAAAATTCCATCAAGAAAAAAGAATTCGAAGAATTCATTGAAAAACAGATTGATAAGGGAATATTAGTCCCTGCAAATAAAAATGTTGTTTTATCTGTTTTACAGGAATTGGACAATGTCAAGAAATTTGGCGAGGACTCAGCAGTCATTACTGACTTTAAATCTTTTATTGAGTCCTTACCAAATCAAATTAAATATGGCGAGCTTGCTACTAAAGAAAAGCAAGCAGACCCAACAGATGAGGATGTTGAAAAATTTGCAAATGCAGATGAGGACAGCCTGCAAGTGTTTAAAGAGGCAAAAGCATTGGCAGCAAAAAACAACATCTCATTCAAAGAGGCACTACTAAGACTAAATAAGTAATAACCCCGAAATATTAATACAAAAGGAGTTTAAATGGGAAGACTTGAAGAATTACGCATAAATGCGTATCTCTCAGAGGTCGCTCGTGGGTACAAAAATAATGCATTTGTTGCACAATATTTATTCCCTGAAATCACTTCTGAGAAAGAAAAAATTGACATTTTTGAATTTAACAAAGAAGCATTCAATCTTTATGATACTGAACGTGCTATCCGAGCTAATTCAAATGTTATTTCACCGCAAGGTTTCAAAAAGCATACAACTACTTTAGCTGAACACGACTTATCCTATCCGATTGATTATCGTGAAGAACAGGAAGCCGAAAAAGTTAAGTTGCAATTGCACGCTACAAATGTTGTAACTGAAGGTTTGAAACTAAAACTTGAGAAACAATGTGCAGATTTAGCTCAAGACCAATCAAAATATCCAAATGAAAACAAGGTTATATTATCAGGAAAATCTTGTTTCAACTGGAAAGATTCAGACCCTCAAGGTGTAATTGAAGATGCAAAAGATGCAGTATCAGCTAAAATTGCTCAAGACCCTAATACTATGATTATTGGGCAGTCAGCTTGGAAATTGCTAAGAAAACACCCTCAATTAAAAGGGTTAATCTCTGACAATTTAAATAAATTAGTAACTCTTAATTTATTAAAAGAAATCTTTGAAATTGAAAATATTATCATCGGAAAATCTATTTTCTCAGACAAAGATGGTAATTTTGTCAGAGTATGGCAAGACAATATTGTCTTAGCATATGTTCCTGCACTTGGCTCTTCAAGAACAGAATATGACCCTTCATATGGTTATACAGTTCGCAAAAAAGATGCTCTTCAAGTTGATGAGTATCAGAAAGAAGGTAACAAGGTTAAATATATCAGAGCTACTGATATTTATACACCATTCCTTGTTGGTCCAGAAGCAGGCTACTTGATTTCAAGTGTAAATGACCCTGCTTATGACCCTGAGCAAGACAATGGAGGTGAAGGTTAATGGCTAAATTATACAAAGTTAAACACACCTCCATTATGCACAATGGGAAGCTTTACAAAGAAGGAGCAACCATTGAACTTGAAGATAATTATGCAAAACGTCTTGAAGATTTTGTACAACTTCTTTCAAATCAATCAACTTCTTCAAAAACAAAAACACAGTCTCAAAATAACACCAAGAAGACTGAAAACAATCCCCCTGCAAATAACCAAACAAAAGCAGGTACAGGTACAGCTAAAACCCAAACTAAAACAGAAACCGTAAAAACAGATGAAGTTAAAAACGGAGAAGCTGGAGGTACTGATGACAACAAATAAAACTTATACACCTATTTTGATTGATTCGGTATTGGCAGCAGCAGACCTGCAACAAAAAAGATTTGTAGGCTTTGACGGTAATTGTTGTACAGCAGGTGCTAAAGCACTTGGTGTCGTTGATGTGACAACTGAAAAAGGACAATACGCTCCTGTTGCTGTTCTTGGAACACTTCTTGTTGAAGCCGGTGGCACTATTGCTGTCGGGGATGCGATTGCATCCGATGGAGAAGGTAGAGCCGTTAAAGTTGCAGATTCAGCAATAACAAACGGATATGCAAAAGATGCAGGAACTGAAGGTCAAGAAATCAGAATTGTACGAGGAATATAGCGGATTTTCGGTAGGGCGATGCCGAGCGTTAGCGAGCAAGCCCGTAAGGTGGAGCCGGACGTTACTCCGGCGACAACCCGAATAATCCAAGATGCATAAATTTATAGAGAATTGGTAAATGACGGATTATTGCACGATCGAAGATATTGAAACACACACTTCTACCCCTACTCTGATACAGCTCACTTCTGATGATGGGCAAGAAGAGGTCGATCGTGTTGTTGCTCAAGAAGCTATCCTTTACTCTTCTACGCTCATCGATGGGTATCTGCGTGGCAGATATACTCTACCCTTAGATACCCATTTTCCTTTACTGAGAATTCTTGCCATTGATTTAAGCATATACAGACTTTATACAAGACGTATGCGAAATGAAATGCCTGAGGTAATTGAAAATAATTACAAAAATGCTATTGCTACCTTAAGAGATATTCAAAAAGGTGTTATTACCCTGCAAAGCGAAAATGATTCTCTTGAAACCGCATCTTTTAATGCTGAGGAATATAAAACCAACAAAGATATAATTGACAGGCTTTTTAGTAAGGAACGGATGTTTGAATATTAAATGCGTTAGCCGTGTGTGAAGCCCGAAACGGCTTTGCGTAGGCAAAGACGATGCAGGGCGTAACCGTTCGATGGCGACGTAGGAACGCAGGACGTAAGTCCGAGTACCACAGGAGCTTTATTTGAATATACGTGATATTGAAAACTCAATTATTGAAAAATTAAAAACATCATTCCCTGAAGTTTTAGTTCAAGGTTTCCCGGATAAACCTGCCGAATTTATCTTACTCCATCCACTTGGGGCTTTGTTGGTTCATTATCAGGGGAGTAATTACACATCAACCAATGCTCTTGGATTTATCTCTCAAGATAACAAAAAAGAATTCTCAATCACTGTCGTAACAAGAAACCTACGTTTCAACGCAGGAGCTTATGAATATATTGATAAAGTGAAAGCCGTTTTAACTGGTTTTGAACCTGACGGATGTTCTAAATTATCAGCCTCAAAAGATTTTTTCATTTCTGAAAATGGTGGAATTTGGCAGTACGGTATTAATTTTGTGCTCACCACCCCTAACATACAAGACTTAGATATTTAATTTACCCCAAGGAGTTTATATGCCTGCAAGTTTTTTACATGGTGTTGAAACCATTGAAGTAACAACAGGTGCAAGAACAATTTCAACAGTAAAAACCGCTGTCGTTGGAATTGTCGGAACTGCACCGATTGAAGATGTACAAGAAGAATATAAAACAATAAATGCCCCGACTTTAATATTAAATGAAGTCGAAGCTGTTAAATATTTTGGTAACCATAAGGCTGGATACACAATCCCTCAAGCCTTAAAAGCAATATTTGACCAAGGGGCAGGAATTGCGATTGTTATAAACGTTTATGACCCGGATAAACACGAATCTGTTGAAGATGTTGCCGTTAGTGATATAAACGGTGGCATTGATGCAGATACCGGTAAACGAACCGGTATGAAAGCCTTTGAAGATTGTTATTCTTTGTTTGGCTATTATCCTAAAACAATCATTGCTCCTGTTTATTGCGAAGACGCAGCAGTTATGACTGAAATGAACACTCTTTGCAATAAGATTCGAGCAATGGGTATTGTTGATGCACCTGTCGGAGCAACTGTTCAAGATGTAATCAGTGGTCGTGGTCCAGAAGGCACGATTAATTTTAATACATCTTCAGAACGTTTGATTTTGTGTTATCCGCATTTAAAAGTGTATGATTCAGAATCCGATTCAATAAAACTGCAACCTTATTCTCAAAGATTAGCAGGAGTTATTGCTGCGAAAGATGTTGAGAAAGGTTATCACTGGTCGCCTTCTAATACAGAAATACAAGGAATTGTTGGAGTCGAAAGACAACTAACATCTATGATTAATGACCCAACTTCCGAAGTAAACGCATTAAATGAATGTGGTGTTGTTACGGTATTTAATTCTTACGGTTCAGGTTTTAGGACGTGGGGAAACCGTTCAGCAGCTTATCCGACATCTACAAATCCTACAAACTTTATTTGCGTGAGAAGAACTGCTGATATTCTTCATGAATCAGTTGAATATTCAATGCTTCAGTTTATGGATTATCCAATTGATAACGGTTTAATTGATTCTATCTGTGAAACTGTTAATCAATTTATTCGAACACTTATCGGAAGAGGTGCATTGATTGATGGAAAATGTTCTTTTAATGCAGATAAAAATCCTGCAACAGAAATTGCAAACGGACATTTAACTTTCGATATTGAGTTTATGCCTCCAACTCCTGCTGAGAGAATTACGTTTGAGTCATTCATTGACATTGAACTATTGAAATCACTTGGAGCATCTTAATGTACGCAATTGTTAATAAACGGGGAGCCTTAGAGGTTCATACGGATGAGGCAGATATTTGTTTTAACTGCAAAAACCTCTTTAAATGTCCGCTGATACAAGCAATCAGCAAGGAATACGTTATTATGCACTATTCAGACGTGGAGATTAGGGACTGCGGTCTATTTAAAAAATCTTAGGGAGTTTATATGTCAAAAATAGAAATTAATAAATTAACTAACGCCAATGTTTATATGAATGGTGTTAACTTATTAGGAAGAGCAGAAGAAGTTCAACTGCCACAGATAAAACATAAGATGGCTGAGCATAAAGCTCTCGGTATGGTTGGCTCAGCTGAGTTTTTCGCAGGTATTGATAAAATGGAGTGCAAAATAAAATGGAATGCACTTTATCCTGCTGTTATGGCAGTATGTTCAAATCCTTTCTTAGCTACGATGATTCAAGTTCGTGCAAACCTAGAAACATACAACGGTACAGGAAGAATTAAGGAAGTTCCTGCTACTGCATTTTTAATAGGTGCTTTTAAAGAATTTCCGCTTGGAAATATAAAACCTCAAGAAAATGCAGAATATGAAACAACAATGTCAGTTACTTATGCAAAATTAGTAGTTGACGGTGTAGAAATTTTTGAAATAGATGTTCTTGAAAATATCTATAAAGTTGGAATGGTTGATATGCTCTCAACGTTCAAAAAGAATACGGGGGCTTAATGACCGAAGAAACTATACTTAAAAAAGCCAATTCTAAAAAAGGATTGACTGAAGAAATTGCAACACGCAAGCGAGCTTTGAATTTTTATTCACTCGCTAATATTCTTCCTGATCCTGACATTGTTTTACGCAAACAAGGCAAAGATATTAGAATTTATAAAGAACTTCTTTGTGACCCTCATGTTTTTGCGTGTATTCAATCTAGAAAAGCGGGGGTTTTATCCCTTGATTGGTGTATAAATAGAGGCTTAGATAAAGACAAGAATGCTGAAGAAATAGAAGAATTACTAAAAAAATTAAATATCCATAAACTAATCTCTGATATTTTAGATGCTACATCATACGGTTATCAGCCACTTGAAATAATATGGAAGAAAAGTGCTTCCGGTCACGTTCTGCCTGCAAAGATTATTGCAAAACCTCCTGAATGGTTCTGTTTTGATGACGATAATAATCTTAAATTCAGAACTAAAGATAATTATTACGGAGAAATAGTCCCGGATAAAAAGTTTTTACTTGCTCAAAATAATCCAAGTTACAACAATCCATATGGTGAAAGAACTCTTTCTCGTGTTTTTTGGTCTGTAACATTTAAAAAGGGTGGACTTAAGTTTTGGGTTGTATTTACAGAAAAATACGGAATGCCTCACTTAATAGGGAAACACCCAAGGGGTGCAAGTAAGGATGAAACGAACACTCTAGCAGATATGTTAGAAGATATGGTTCAGGATGCAATTGCAGTAATTCCTGATGATTCTTCAGTAGAAATTCAAGAGGCTAATAAATCTTCTTCAGCAGAAATTTATGAAAAGCTCATTGATAAAATGAATGCTGAAATTTCGAAAGCTATATTAGGTCAAACTCTAACTACTGAAATAGGCTCAACAGGTAGTTATGCTGCATCAAATACACACTTTGCAATAAGACAAGATATTGTTGATGCAGATAGAAAACTTGTTGAAAGTGTAATAAATCAACTGATTCAATGGATTTATGAAATAAACTTTGCGGATTGTCGGCAGAGTGCGAAGCGAAGCGGAGACACGTTTAATGCCGATAACCAAGAACCAAATCAAGAAGTCCCAGTGTTTGAGATGTACGAACCGGAAGATGTTGATTTAACTTTAGCTCAAAGAGATAAAATACTTTCTGAAACAGGAGTTAAATTTACAAAAGAATATTTCATAAAAGCATATGGTCTTGAAGAAGAGGATTTTGATATCCGAGAAGATATTATACCTGCAACAAATTCTCAGTTTAGTGAATTCAAAGAAGATGCTTCCGGTCCCGGACAAGAACAAATTGAAGATTTGTACAAGTTTATTTCAGACAATAAATTATCTGAACAAGCTCAAAAAATGATTTCTCCTTTAATTGCATTAATTGATGGTTGCGAGGATTTTAACGAAGCATATGAGCTATTAACAGACAAGAACCTGCACTCTAAACAATTTGAGCAAACTCTTCAAAAGGCTTTGTTCTTGTGTGAACTGCAAGGAAGGAGTGATGGTCTTGAATAAACAATTAACTTTTCTTGATTTATTCTCGGGTATTGGTGGTTTTAAAATTGCACTTGAAAGAGCCGGTTTTAAGAGTATAGGGTTTTGCGATAACGATGAGTATGCGAATAAACTATATCGAGCATATTTCAAAAACGATAAGGAATTATTTTACGATGACATCAGAAAAATCAACACATCAGAACTCCCCGATTTCGATATCTTATGTGCAGGATTTCCTTGTCAATCTTTTTCAATTGCAGGAAAAAGACGAGGATTTGAAGACACAAGAGGTACAATGTTTTTTGAAGTCGCACGGATTCTTAAAGACAAACGACCCAAATATTTTATTCTCGAAAACGTTAAAGGCTTACTTAATCACGACGGAGGCAAAACTTTCCAAACAATACTTAAAGTTCTCTCCGACATTGGGTATAGCGTACAATGGCAACTACTTAATTCTAAGTTCTTCGGAGTACCTCAAAACAGGGAAAGAGTGTACATTGTTGGATGTTATGGAAAAGAATGTACCGGAAAAATATTTCCTCTCTCCGGAAGCAATTCAGAAAATTATAGCGAAGTCAGAATAAAACAAATCCCTACAACAATGGGTAATTCTCAAGGAAATAGAGTTTATTTTACTGATGGATTAAGCACCTGTTTAACATCAAATGGTGGAGGACAAGGTGGAAAAACAGGTTTGTATTTTATCAATAAGCCAAGATTTGATAAATATAAACAGTCAGATATTGTTGAAACTCTAAAAGTCGCAGGAGATACCCCCTTAATGAAAGTTCGAAACGGAACTAAAAAAGGGTTTGATGAGGCTTGCATTGGTGATGGTATTAATTTAGCTTATCCTCAATCTAAAACAAGAAGGGGACGTGTCGGTAAAGGTTGTTCGCAAACTCTTGATACAAATTGCAATATGGGAACAATTGATGATTATCGTATAAGAAGGTTAACACCTCTTGAGTGCTTTAGATTACAGGGATTTCCTGATGAAATGGTAAAAATTGCAAGAGATATTGGTCTGGCTGATTGTAGATTGTATAAGATGGCAGGAAATGCAATTACTGTAAATGTTGCTGAAGCTGTTGCAAGAAAAATTGCGGATTGCGAGCAGAGGACGGAGGGCTTGGAGAAGTCCAAGACCGCAGACCCGTTTAATGCGAGCAACCAAGTAGCAGAGGTTGAAAATGGTTCAACTTAAAGGTTTATTTAAACTCGCTCCTACTGCAGCAATAAAATATTTCAAGAAAAAAGGACAAACATATACTTGGGATTGGTACGAGCTATGGCAGGATGCACATAAAAAGACTTTTACTGTTGCCAAAGTTATGCGAGAAGACATATTAAAAGATATTCGTTCTGCATTAGATAAGGCTCTTGAAGAAGGAAAAACTTTTCATGAGTTTCAAAAAGAACTTAAACCTACCCTGCAAAAAAAAGGTTGGTGGGGCGAACAGATTGTAGTTGATACTCAAGGCAATGCCGAAAAAGTGCAACTTGGTTCAATGTATCGTCTAAAAACAATCTATGCCGTTAATATGCAAACCTCATATATGACAGGACGATATAAAACGCAAATGGATAATATAGACAATCGTCCTTATTGGGAATATGTCGCAGTATTAGATAGCAAAACAAGACCTGAACACGCACAGCTTCATGGATTGGTTTACAGGTATGATGACCCGTTTTGGGCTAGTTTTTACCCACCAAACGGTTGGAGATGCAGATGCAGAGTAAATGCTCTGTCTAATTACAACCTGCAAAAAAAGAATATAAAACCAAGTGATTCAACAGGAACACTCTCTCAAGAGATGCGACTCGTCTCGAAAAAATCAGGAGAATACAAACCGGTTACAGTTTACACAGATCCATTGACCGGTAAAAAAATTGCCCCGGATGTTGGTTGGTCTCATAATCCTGCAAACGGATTTTCGGAAGGGTGAAGCGAAGCGTAACCCGTAAGGTGTCGGGAAGCTGAGAACTTTCCGACACCCCGAATAATCCAAGACAGCGGTTTGAATGATATTTGAACACTATTAAAACAAGTATAAAAGGAGTATTAAATGACTGTAGATAGAAAGTGCTTAATTAATTGGGTTGGTGGAAAAAGATTACTAAGAAAAACAATCGCTCCACTTATTCCTAAAGATATAAAATCGTATATTGAACCATTCGGTGGAGGTGGTTGGGTTTTATTTTATAAGGACAGATGGGCAGATTTAGAAATCTACAACGACTTAGATGGAAGATTAGTTAATCTTTTTAGAATCGTGAAATATCATCCTAATGCCTTAAAAGAAGAATTAAAATATCTTCTTGGCTCTCGTGAAATGTTCTTTCAATTTTTGAATGGCACTTTTATTACCGATATTCAAAAAGCAGCACAGTTCTTGTTTTTAATAACACGTTCTTTTGGTGGTCGTGGTGATACTTTTGGAACTGTAAAAAAATCTTGTGGTGGAGCTTCAAAATCTCAACGCAATATTTTAACTAAAATTGATGCAATTCACGAACGCCTTGATAAAGTTATGATTGAGAATCGTGATTTTGAGAAATTAATCAAACAATATGACTTTGAAGATGCATTTTTCTATTGTGATCCACCTTATACTTCAGGTTGTGGCTATGAAGTAACATCAACTACTGATTTCGACCATGAACGTTTAAGAGATGTTTTAAAAGACATCAAAGGTCGTTTTCTTCTTTCCTATGATGATTCTCCAAAAGTCCGAGAATTATATAAAGGATACGAAATGATTGAAGTTGAAAGACAAAACGGAATCAATAACAGAGAGGGGACTAATAGAGCTAATAAAGTTTATAAAGAACTTTTGATTGCTAATTATCCTATTAAAGAAGATTTATGCAAATAAACGTAAAGTTATAAACTGTAAAATACTTGCAATTTACATATTATGTATTATAATGTAAGTACAAAGTATTTTATAGGAGGTCATTTATGAACTTAGAAAACATTTTAGAAGAATTAAAAAAATGCCATAAAATAAGCATAAAAGAAGATTACGAAAAAATACAAGAACCACTTTTAAAACTTATTGTCGATATAAGTTCAAACTCTACACTAGAAAAAACTGGTAAAGATTATACACGTTATGACATTATATTTATAAATTCTTCAAATAAAAAAGAAACTAATATTCCAAAAGCCAGAGTTCCAGAAATTACACTTCAATACTTGATTAGTAACAATATTTTAAGTAGTTCTGATTTTGCTTTTTTTGAAGAGAATAATTTCGAAAGAACCTTTGCTTCAAGTTCTGGAGACTTGATAAAAGAGTATAATCAAGATATTGACAAAGTGCAACGATACACAGAAATTAATTGTAACGGTCAAATATGGTATGTATGTAATCAATGGGATAAAACTACCATTGATAAATTCAATGAATATGTAAATAGTAAATTTTCAAAGTATATTAAGATTGTTGAACACTAGATGAGTGAACCAATTGAAATAAAACTTGATAATAAAGAGGTTGAATCAAGATTACTTGATTTGGCAAAACGAAGCGAAAACCTGCGACCATTAATGAAAAACATCGCAGGTATTTTCGCATATTCTACCGAAGAAAACTTTAAAGAAGAGGGCAGACCTGATAAGTGGACAGAATTATCGGAATCAACAATTAAGCAACGGACAAAAAATAAACAGTGGCCCGGCATGATTTTACAGATTTCAGGTCAACTTGCATCTTCTGTTAATACATATTATGACGATGATTCTGCTGTTATGGGTTCAAACCTTGAATATGCAGCAATTCATCAACTCGGCGGTCAAGCCGGCAAAAACAAATCTGTCGAAATCCCTGCAAGACCTTATTTACAACTTACCCCTGATGACTTTGAAGAAATCCTAAGTATGACCGAAAATTTCTTAGGGGAATAATCCCTCAACAAGTATGTAATCAGGTCAAAGGAAAGGAGAGAAAATGACAACAGTTGAACCTATTAAAAGTAAAAAAGATGTCGAAAAAGTCGAAAGATATCTTGAAAAACAAAGCACTAGAGACCACCTGCTTTTTGTGTTTGGTACAAATAGCGGTCTTAGAATTTCAGACATTGTTGCCCTGAATGTCGGGGATGTCAGGGGAAAAAACTATATTCAAATCGTGGAAAAGAAAACAGGGAAATACAAAAAATTTCCACTTAATGATAAATTAAAAAACTTAATTGCTGGTTATGTCAAAGGCAAAAGAGACAAAGAGCCATTGTTTAAATCCCTATGGGGCAGAAGATACAACAGAATAACTGCATATTATATGATAAGAGATGCTTGTAAAAAAGTCGGACTAGAAGAAAAAATAGGCACACACTCTATGAGAAAAACTTTCGGATACCATCACTATCAACAATTTAGAGACATTGCACTCCTGCAAAAAATATTTAACCATTCAAGTCAGTTAATAACCTTACGTTATATAGGAATAGACCAAGAGCAAATTGATTACACATATAACAACTTTGTTTTATAGTTCAAAACACTCTCTAATAAAGGAATTGCATTACATTTTATATGGATTACAAAATATCCAAAATGTAATCCGCAGGATTAGGAGATAGAAGTTCCGTTACTTTGGGGCGCACTACCTCTCTGTGAAATT
>CALVBY010000036.1 GCA_944325905.1 Candidatus Gastranaerophilales bacterium
ATTGAATAAACTTTCAATGGGGAATACAAATACTGCTATAGGTGCATATGCGTTAAGTGATTCAGGTACTGATGTAAGACAGAATACAGCATTGGGTTATCAATCAATGTCCGGAGCTTCAGGTTCATCAAATTTGGCATTAGGTCTTAATTCAATGCTTTCATCTTCAGGTTCAAATAATATAGCAATTGGTACTGATGCACTCAAGAATGTAGGATACAGTGATAACATCGCAATAGGCAATACTGTATCTGTAGGAAGCTCTGATAATATTATTATCGGTAACGATTCCACTACAGGCAAATGGAGTGGAAATATCTCAATTGGTAACAATATTACTTCTGGCGGTGGTAACAATATTATTATCACAAATGATTTGGGTAAAAATATACAAGGGCTTTATAAGACTTTTATAGGCAGTGAGCTTACATCGGGTGACTTTGAGACTAACGATCCTTTCTTTTTGGATGGTAATTTAACCCGTATGATTATGCTAGGAGATAAGGGAACTAAGGTTATTATACCGGGTGATCTTATGGTTATGGGTAATCTTTGGTTCCACGCGCAGCCAACAAATGCTTCTGATAAATTTGAAATAGCCCGTTTGTCATTTAATGGTGGGCAGAATGACAAGGATGGTTACCCTATAGCAACTGTTAGAGGTAAAAAAACTACTTGTCCTGACTGGTATCCAAAGCCTTATTGTAAAGCTGATATGAAGTGGAATGATGTTAAAAAATGGTATGATTATGAATCTTCGGACAAACGTCTTAAAAACATTAAAAAAGAGAGTGATTATGGTATTGATGAGTTAAAAAATATTAAGGTATACAATTTTACATTTAAAAATGATAAAAATAAAGAGCCACATGTTGGCGTAATTGCTCAAGATTTGCAAAAAGTTTTTCCAGAATCCGTAAAAAAAGATGACAATGGTTATCTTATGATTCGTAAAGATGAAATGTTCTATGCAATGGTTAATGCCGTGAAGCAGTTGGATAAACTTGTGCAGGGTTTGGTTGGTGAAGTCAAGACCATTTTATTTAAACTTAATTCCCATGATAAAGAAATCAAGAAACTTCAACAAGAAAATGAGGAACTGAAAGCCAGAATTGAAAAATTAGAGAAACTTGTTAAATAAAACATCCCCCCGGATGTTTGGCCGCAGATGAGAGTCTGCGGTTTTTCTTGTTTACAACTATTTTTGTTTCGGGTATAATTCGGTTAAAAACTGATATGAGGATTACGCATGAGTAAATATTTATTGGAAATCGGAACGGAAGAATTACCCTATAGGTTTATACCTTCTGCTATTGAGCAGTTGAGAACTGGATTTGAAGGATTTTTGAATTCAAATAAAATAGATTATGATAAGGTGGAAGTTTATGCAACTCCAAGACGGTTGGCTGTTATTGTCGGCGGTTTGTCCTCAAAAAGTCCGGATGAAGAAAAAATTGTTAAAGGTCCTATCAAAAAGGTTGCTTATGATGAAAACGGAAACCTGACTCGCGCCGGTGAAGGATTCTTAAATAAAAACGGTCTAAAGCCTGAAGATATTTATATTGAAAATGATTACATCCATGCGAAAATTACAATTAAAGGCAAATCAATTGTTGAACTTTTGAAGGAAAATGTTCCCTCAATTGTTATGAAACTTCAAGGATCTCATTTTATGAGATGGGGATATAACGATGAAAAATTCTCCCGTCCTATAAGATGGATTGTTTCTGTTTTGGACAGAGAAGAAGTTAAAATAAAGATTATTGATAAAGAATCTTCAATATATTCACGCGGTCATAGATTTGCTCAGCAAAAGGTTATGATTGGTCATCCGGATGATTATGTCGAAACTATGCGCAACGCGTGTGTTATTGTTGACCAAAATGAGCGAAAACAAATTATTATCGAAAAAGCTCAAAAGGAAGCTGAAAAGCTTGGTGCAACTGTCAGATACTCTGATGATTTGCTTGATGAGGTTACATATATTACGGAATATCCTGTGGCAGTTGTTTGTGAATTTGATCCTAAATATCTTCAAATTCCGGAAGAAGTTACGGTTACCGTTATGGCTGTTCACCAGAGATATTTTGCGCTTTATAAAGACGGCAAATTGATTAACAAATTTATTACTATGACAAACTACATCGGCGATGAATTTGCAAATATCAAAGCCGGTAACGTTCGCGTAATAAAGGCAAGACTTGATGATGCGGTATTTTTCTTTACTGAAGATACTAAAAAACCTCTGGTTGACTATGTTGAGGATTTGAAAGGGGTTACGTTCCAAAAGGGTATGGGCTCTGTTTATGACAAAACTCAGAGAATTATCGAGCTTTCTAAAGATATTGCAAGAGATTTGGGAGAAACGTCTCCGACAATCGAAAGAACTGCATTGCTTTGTAAAGCTGATTTGACAACAAGTTTGGTGTTCGAATTTACCGAATTGCAAGGCTTTATAGGCGCTGATTATGCCAGAGTTTCCAAAGAAGATGATAGAGTTGCACAAGGTATTAAGGAACATTATTTCCCTCTGAATGCCGAAAGTGAAACAGCTAAATCTATTGAAGGTCAAATTGTCGGTATTGCGGATAAATTGGATACGATTTGCGCAGTTTTTGCTGACGGTAAAAAGCCGACAGGATCTTCTGACCCTCTTGGGGTAAGACGTGCTGCACTTGGTGTTATGAGAACTGTTTTGGATGCGGGATTGAAAATAAATATCAAAAAATATATTGATAAAGCCGTAAAACTTCTACCTGTACAAAAAGATTGTGCGGATGAAGTAAACGAATTTTTCGTTCAACGTCTTATAATTATGCTTTCCGATACTTATAAAAAGAATGTTTTAGAGGCTTGCGCTGCAGTTAAGAATCCTTTGTGCGATTTGAACGATTATGTTGAAAGAGTGAAAATTGTTTCAACATTAAATTCAGAGCAAATGCTTGAGTGCGCCAATAGGGTTATCAGAATTTTGAAAGAAGAAAATTCAACGCCTGTAGATGCAAAATTGTTTAAAGAACCCGCAGAAGGCATGCTATATGAAGCAATTAATTCCGTAAACGAAAACTTCAAATACGGAGCTTATTTAGAAGCTTTAGAAGCTATAAATCCTGTAGTAGAGAAGTTTTTCGAGGATGTTTTGGTAATGGATAAAGATGAAAATGTTAAGAAAAACAGACAATCTTTACTAACTTTGTTGAAACATAAATATGAAGTTTTGGCTGATTTTAGCAAGTTATAACAGACTTTTGAATAATTATATTAAATTTTGTAAATTATGCTCTTAAAAAAGTAAATATTTTCTTTCAGGGTACTTTACAATATTACAAGAAGGCAAAACAGAGGTAGTGATGTTCGACCGATTCCAAAATTTAAAAATTGTTAAAAAGTTAAAATCAGAAATTAGCCCAAAATTAAGATGGCTAAATTTTGCGAATAAAAACGCAGACAAAACCTCAACGGATTATATCCAAATGGTTAGCGGGGTTAATCTGCAATCAATGTCTGACGCAGCAGAGCTGGAAGCAATGGTCAGAAATCAACTCAAGGCAGAATTTCCTCACATTGAGAGTATGAAGTCTTATGAGTTGCTTGTTGATGCGGTTGTGCACAACATTAAGAAAAAACAGCTTCAAGCCGAAGATAATCAATAGTATTCGATTATCATATTATAGAAAAATGGCACCCAATAGAGGGTGTTATTTTTTTTGTAATATATTTTATAATCTTAATTATTTACTTTTTATTATTCATAAAACAATTTGACCTCAAAGGGTGCAATTTTGGTAAAAATAGTGACAAAAATTTAAATAAGATATATAATAGTAACACAAATTATGGAGGGTTTATATGAAAACAATTATCGGAGTAAAATTAGAAAACAGAAAGTCTGACGCAGAAGCATTCCAAAAGATTATAACCGAATACGGTTGCGGAATCAAAACAAGAATAGGTTTGCACGATGCGGTCGGTGATGTATGCTCCAATAGCGGCATTGTACTGCTTGAGGTGGTTGATGATAGCGCAAAAGAATTATTTAAAAAGCTTTCTGAAAAATGGGAATGCAAAAAAATGGAGTTTTAAAAGTTTTAAAAAAAAGCGGACTTTTTTTAAAGCCCGCTTTTTAATTTATTCAACTGTTTCTAGTTTTTCTCTGTAAATTTGGACGTAGCAGAAGCTTACAACGTATTGAACCATTGTCAATAAATATGCCCCAAGTGCGGATAAAAGATATGCCACAACATTGTCACCGTATCCCAACACGCTTATTACAGAAGCAAGCAGGAATATCGGAATAGCTTTAACTATCAGCCACAAAACACTTTTTATTGTTTTGTTAAAATACTTAAATAGTATGTTAAAAGCGTATAAACCATCACGTTTGTATTCTTTTGAAAATATAGTGAATACAAAAGGCAGCATCAAGAAAATAAATGCTGATACCGTTAAAAACAATACGCTTGCAACAACTGTAGATGCTGCAGGTGATAATACAAATAAAAGACCGACTTTAAGAGCAAATGCTACAAGAAAAATTGCAAATATGTATAATACCCAGCAAATCTGTAAAGGCAAACCTTTAAAGAAAATTTTGAACCAACTTTTATCAAAGTCGGGCAAAATATTTTCTTTAGAATCGTCAAAAGAATTGTGGATTATTCCGTAAATATACCCGCCCAAATAAATGGATATAACAGCCATAATAACCAATGCGGCCAATGACATCCAAAAATCCATAGCGGTAATACTGCCGCGTTTGCTTATTTCATTCAAAGGCGTAGAAAGCATCACGGGCACACCTGTCAATACAAACAACATAATGTGTTTTACAAGCGCATCTTCGCCTGAATAAATTCTTTTGATAGCATCTTTTATTCCTAGCATAAAAAACTCCTTTATCTCTCTCTCTAAGGATAGCATTTTTTGTGGTGAATTGCAATAGAAGAAAGTTTATTGTAATATTTGGTTATGGAAACTGAATTAAAACAGCAAATATCCGTATTAAAACCAAGGATTGAAAAAATAAAGGAGTGTCTTTGACCCTGAAGGTCTCGAGAAAAGACTTGAAGAGTTAGAAGGGAAAATGCAGTCGCCCGAGATTTGGTCTGACAAAAATCTGGCATCAAAGCTTGGTGGTGAGATTCGCGAAATTAAGGATAATCTTGAGCTTATAAAAAAATGGACCTCCGCCGTGGATGATGCAGAAGTGGCACTTGAAATGCAGGATGCGGATTTGGTTAATGAATCAGCAGAAAATTTGGGTAGAATTTCAAAAGAACTAGACAGTTTTGAATTAAGGCAAATGCTCAGCGGTGAATACGACGAGGCTGACGCAATTTTGACAATAAATGCAGGTGCAGGCGGAACAGATGCGCAGGATTGGGCTAGTATGCTTTTGAGAATGTATATGCGCTGGGCTGAAAAAAGAGGTTGGAAAGTCGAATTGCTCGACAAGCTTGATGGTGAAGAGGCCGGGATAAAGTCTGCAACGATAAAAATAACCGGAAAATACGCCTTTGGTTATGCAAAAGCAGAAAAAGGCGTTCACAGACTTGTCAGAATTTCACCTTTTAATGCAAACGGCAAAAGACAAACGAGTTTTGCGTCATTAGAAGTTTCACCGATTATAGAGGATTATGAAAAAACTATAACAATTCCTCCTGAGGATTTGGAAATAGATACAATGCGCTCAGGCGGTGCTGGCGGACAAAATGTTAACAAGGTCGAAACCGCCGTCAGAATTCTGCACAAACCCACAGGTATTGTCGTAAAATGCCAACAGGAACGCTCTCAATTACAGAATAAAGAAAACGCTATGCAAATGCTGGCATCAAAACTTTTGGCAATAAGACAGGCAGAACATGAGAAAAAATTGGCCGAATTAAAGGGCGAAAATGTCGATATAAATTTCGGTTCACAAATAAGATCCTATGTTTTCCACCCGTATAAAATGGTAAAAGACCACAGAACAGGCTTTGAAGTAGGTAATGTTGATGCCGTGATGGATGGCGATTTGGACGGATTTATCGAAGAATATTTGAGGAATAGTTCAAAGAATTAAAGAACTTCTCCGTGGAGATCAGTGCCGCCTGTCATAATAAGGTTATATTTTTCGGCGATTTTTTTGACGTTTGCGACTGTATTAAATTTGATAATTCCGCGGTGTCTGGGGTATGGGTAGTAAACTTCAACCCCGTCAAGTCCGTAAGATTTTAGTTTTTTTATGAACCGGTCAAGGCTCAGCGCCCAACAGCAGGCAGGGTGTGCAATTACTGCAATGCCACCTGCTTCGTGGATTGCGTTTATTAGTTTTTTGATATCTCTTTTGGCAAATATTCTGATTATATCAAGCTCGGTTTCTCTTTTTGTTTTTGCCAAAAAAGGCTCCAACGCCTTTGATTTTACATCTATTCCGTAAGCCAAAAGGTGCATAAACACATATCCGCACCAGACGTCAAACTCTACCGCCGGAATTACGTATTCAGGAATTTCATTTTCCAAATAGCCTTTAACTGTGTTGTGGTCGGAGATTGCTATATTTTTGTATTTTGAACCTTGTTTTATAAGGTCATTGAAATCGCCTTTTCCGTCAGAGTATTTGGAGTGGATATGTAAATTCACCCGATTGTTTTCGTAATCTTCTTGTGTAAAACTTCTTATTAATTCTTTGTAATTTATCATAGTTAGTTTTATTTGTAATAAAATTATTATACACTAAAGGAGAAAATATGGCTAAATTTAAGATAAAAGATAGTGTTTGGAACGTTTTAAAAGAAGGGTTGAAAATATACTTTACAAATTTTTTGAAATTTACGCAGTATATGCTTTTCCCTGTTTTTGGACAGATTATCGGTGTGGGGTTGATTTTTGGGCTTTCAGGCTGGTTAGCTCAAGAAATCCCGTTTTTAGCCGAAAAATATTCGTTTTTTAACAGCTTTACGACGATTACTTTAGCCCTTGTCTTAATTACCGTACCTGGGTTTGTGATATTTTTGAAGGCGTTTTGGGATTATTTGGTTGCGTACGGGGCTTTGAATTCCATGACCGAGGCTGTTATTACAACCGGCAAACTGTACGATTTTAAAGCTCACAATGAAGTCGTGACAAGCCGTTCGATGAAATTTATTTTCTTGCTTTTGCTGATAAGTATTCTTTCCCTTGTTGCGATTAACCCTTTGTTTTGGGTTTTAGGGATGATATTTTTTATATATTTTGTTCTTGTTTTTCAAGTGTTTACATTCGAACCGGAGGCTTCTATCACAGGCTGTTTCAAGAGAAGTTTTGTTCTTATAAAAGGAAATTTTGCAAGAACATTTCTTATAATGCTATTTTTGGGAATAATTTCGCATTATCTTATAAACATAGGTGTTGCGGCGCTTTTTGATATTGTAAGATTGAGTGAATTTTTTAAAGGAATTTTTGAAAATTGGGCTTCTACCTTGCCTTTGAATGATGTTAATAATACGTTAATGTATTTCAAAATGCCGACAATTACTCCATTGATGATTGCGAATGAAATACTTGCTTCGTCAATACTTTTTGTGGTAGCCGGGTTGACGCTTCCGATGAGAAGTATATGCTGGACTTTGTGGTATAAAAATTTGTCTGATGTGAAAGCTGAAAATCATACTAAGAAAAAATCAGGAAAATAATGTTTATTTGTAAAAATTGCAAATCAAGAGATAAATTTGAACTTATGTTTGCACCTGATTACAAAGGCGCAAGACACTTTGAACAGCGCTATAATGACAAAAACGAAATTGAGATAACAGTTGACGGCTACACATTTGTACCTGATTTAAGGTTTATGAACGAACATGCAGTTTGCCGTTATTGCGGACAAATATATATGTGGGATTACGATTATAGAGGGTAATAAATATGAGAGAAAATCGAAAAAACAACGAAACACGTGAAATTAAATTCACAAGAAACTACACAAAACACGCTATGGGATCTGTCTTGGCGGAATTTGGAGACACAAAGGTAATAGTTACCGCATCGGTGGAACATGGCAAGCCCAAATGGATGGAAGATGACAGAGGCTGGGTTACTGCGGAATATTCTCTTTTGCCGGCATCTACCAATACAAGATGTCAAAGAGAACGTACAAAAATTTCCGGAAGAACTCAGGAAATTCAACGTCTCATTGGCAGAAGCCTGAGAGCTTGTGTAGATTTGAATAAGATGAAAGATTTAACTATAACGATAGATGCCGATGTTATTCAAGCAGACGGCGGCACAAGAACTGCAAGTATTTGCGGCGGTTTTGTAGCGTTATCGGATGCTGTGGAAAAGCTTATAAAAGAGGGTGTTCTGGCTGAAAATCCGATTATTGAACCTATTGCGGCAATTTCTGCAGGAATTATTGACGGTGAGGTCAGACTTGATTTGGATTATCAAGAAGATTCTCATGCTCAGGTGGATTCCAATGTTGTACTTACAAAAAACGGTAAGATTATTGAATTTCAAACAACTGCCGAGGGTGAACCCTATGATTACAATGATATGCTGAAGATTTTTGAAGTTGCTAAAAAAGGAATTCAAGAAATTATTGCAAAGTACTAAAAATATTGCTATAATGTTTAAATAAGAAAGGTTGGTGTTAATGAAAAAGAACATAATTTTGTTAATGGCTGCTTTAATGATTTTATCTGTTCCTGCATTTTCTGCTGATGCCTCATCAACTGATGCGGTATCGACTAATCCTATTTCATCATTTTTTAGCAAGTTATGGAAATTTAATGATGACATAAATGCAAAAATTGATGCTCAACAGGCTAAAAATGCCGAGCAACAAAGAAAATACGAGCAAAAGAAAGCCGAGAGAGAACAGAAAATTAAAGAAGAACAACAAAAAAGACAAGAAATATATGAAGCTAATCAAAAAAGGTTAGAGGAAAAAAGAGAACAGTTGAGAATACTGTTAGAGGAATAAAGGAGGTTTACCTATGAAAAAAACTTTAATCGCATCACTGGTTTTGATGTTTGCAGCATCAGGTGCATTTGCAGGCCCTTTAGGAGATTGGGCTCAACAAACAGCTGACAAAATTGACAAAAAAGAAGCTGCTGCAGTTCAACCATTGAAAGATAAGCAAGAAGCATACAAAAAACAACAAGAAGAAGCAAGACTTCAAAGAGAAAAACAACAAGCAGAACAACAAAGAAAACGTGAAGCTGCACAAAAACGTATTGAAACAAAAAAACAACAATGGAATCAATTAATCAATAACTAATTGATTTTAGAAAATTATAAAAAGCCTGCACTTTGCAGGCTTTTTTGTGTTAAAATTGGGGTATGAATAATTTAGTCGAAACAAAGACTTTAACGGGCGCAAAAATTGTAGTAGAAACCCTCAAAAAATTCGGAGTAGAAAAAATATTCGGCTACCCCGGCGGGATTGTGCTTTCAATTTATGATGAATTGTATAAGCAAAATGATATCAAGCATATTCTTGTACGCCACGAGCAGGCAGCTGTGCATGCTGCTGAGGGGTATGCAAGAGTTACGGGAAAGCCGGGTGTGGTTTTGGTAACATCAGGCCCGGGGGCTACAAATACGGTTTCAGGAATTGTAAACGCTTATCTTGACGGGTTTCCGTTGGTGGTTTTGACAGGACAAGTTGTTGCAAATTTGATAGGCAAGGATGCTTTTCAAGAAGCAAATATTTGCGATATGACCAAATCCTGCACAAAAAAAGTTTATCAAGTAACTGATGTCAATGATTTGGAAAAAACTTTGGCAGACGCCTTTAACGTCGCTATGTCCGGCAAAAAAGGCCCTGTAGTCGTTGATTTGGCTAAAAATATTTTGTATGATAATGCGGAATTTTTGGGCGATATTGAAAATATTTGTGATGTAAAATCTCATATAGATGTGACAGATATTTTGAAAGAATTATGCGCGGCAAAATATCCCGTCATTGTTACAGGCGGCGGCTCTGTCGGTGCGTTTGAAGAGGTTCGAAAACTCAATGGCATTTTAAATTTCCCCGTCGTAACGACTATGATGGGGGTTGGAGTTTATCCGCAGGAGGATAAAAATTATTTCGGCATGATTGGAATTTTCGGTGATTTTTCCGCCAATCAGATATTAAAAGAAAGCGATTTGATTTTTTCAATCGGTGCAAGGTTTAATGACAGAATTACCTGCTGTTTCCCAAATGGTGAATTGAAGCGTAAATTCATTCAGCTTGATATAAATGAGAATGAAATCTCACGCGTGATTCCGGCTTTCAAGTCAATTGTCGGAGATGCTGGGTGCGTGATTTCTGATATGATTCAAAAACTTGAGTCAGAAAAATTTATTATAAATTCTAAATGGTCAGATGAAATTCAGAGTTTGAAGCTGAAAAATGTAAAACGTGAGAACAAAACGGGTAATCTTTATTCATTTGAAGTTATGCAGGAATTGGATAAATTTATTAAGGATAAAGATTTGTATGTGACAACGGAAGTCGGTCAGCACCAGCTTTGGGCGGTTCAAAATTTACATTTTAATAAACCTGGCAGGTTTATAACCTCAGGCGGCTCAGGCACTATGGGGTTCGGCTTTCCTGCAGCTATCGGGGCTGCGGTTGCAGATATTTCAAAACCTGTTGTTTGTGTTGCAGGCGACGGTTCTTTCCAGATGAACATGCAGGAGTTGGCAACTTGTATGGATTACAATTTGCCTGTAAAAGTTTTGATTTTGAATAACGGATATCTCGGTATGGTAAGACAATTGCAGGAAAAACAGTGCGACGGAAGATATTTTGAAACGAAAATCTCAAACCCTGATTTTATGAAGCTTGCAGAAAGCTACGGCGCGGCTGCATATAGAGTAAAATCAAGAGATGAAATTATTCCGGCGTTGCAAAAGGCCTTTGGTCAAAAAGGAACTGCTGTTGTCGAATGTATTGTTGAGCCTATGGAAGTTCTGTAATTAACGATGGTAAGAGGGCTTTAGTCAAGCATATCGTAGGCTTTTTTGATTTCCTGAATGTCTTGCCACATAAGCCATTTTGGGCTGCCCTTTTCTCTGCTGTCGTTTCTAAGAAGATATGACGGGTGGAATATCGGCATCATTTTTGAAAAATTTGGCCCCTCAAACCATTTCCCTCTGATTTTTGTTATTCCTTGTGTGCTGCCCATTATGGAATTTACCGCGACACGTCCGCAAAGAAGGATTATTCGGGGTTTCAAGATATCTATTTGTGCGTCAAGATATTCTCTGCAGGCTTCTTTTTCCTCAGGCAAAGGATCTCTGTTTTCGGGCGGTCTGCATTTTATGGTATTGCAGATATAAACGTCTTTTTCTCTTGATAATCCGACTGAGGCAAAAATTTTATCCAGCAGCTGACCTGCTTTGCCTACAAAGGGAACGCCTTTTTGATCTTCATAATAGCCGGGGGCTTCACCTATAAGCATAAGCTTGCGGTTCGGTATGCCTCCTGAAAACACCACATTTGTGCGAGTTTTGCACAAACTGCATTTTTGACAATTTAAACATTTTTTTCTTACTTCATCAAGCTTTTGCTCAATATTTTCAGCCATTTTATGTTCCTTTTTTCTTATTATATAGCAAAAATTCTTATTCAGAGGTATTGTAAGAAATATGAAAATAGGTCGTAATATATTCCCCTATCAATTTCCTGCAAATAATGAACTAACAAGACCCGACAGCGCGGGAAAATTCAGATCGGTCGGAAAAATTGAGTATTTGACGAGCTCATATGATGACGGTGTTTTATTAAGCTTGAATAAAACAAGAAAGCTCGGGGAAGTTTTGTCTGATTTGGCCGATTCTTCTCTGGAGCGGTTTAAAGAAATTTTGGGTGTTGCAGCTCACAAAGATACTATGAAGCGGTTTTTGAAGGATTTACAGGGTAGTGATGTCTTAGACACAAATGTAAAAAGAATAATCGGCAGCGGTTCTGTTGCTATTGCGTTTGAAACAGATGATGGAAAGGTTTTGAAAATTGCCGACGGAAATCAATTTAGGATGAATCGTCCTGTTGAGGATTTCGATGCCCCGATTTATAAAAAAGGCAAGTGCGGCCGCACTTACTATTATTTGGAAGAAAAGTGTTCCAGTCGCGGGCTTACGATGGAATTTGTTCAGATGATTAGAGAAAAAATTAAAGAAAAAGGTTATAGAATTTATGATCTGGATGAATTTGACGTTCATCAAATCGGACTTTCCAAAGAAGGAAAGCTCTACCTTTTAGATCATGAGTGCGCCAAATATAAGACTGTTTTTCACAAAATTTTTGATGTTTTAAAAAGGATTAAACACTAAACTTCCGGCACCAAAACTGAAATAACAGCGTTATTTATGTTCAAATACTTTCTGATGGCGTTTTCCAAATCTTCAACGGTTATATTTTCCAAATCGTTAAGATAGTGTTCAATGATTTTTAAATCATTACATACAGTCATATAGTAACCGATATTTTCTCCTATTTCGGAAACAGTTTCTGCTGTGTATGCAAATTTTGATTTTGTCTTCTTTTTGGCCTTTTGAAGTTCTTCTTCTGTTATTTTGTTAGTTAGAAGTTTTTCCAGTTCTTCTTTTATAAGTTTTAGGGCTTCTTCTTTTTTTTCGGATTTGAAGTTTGCTTGAATGAAGAAATTGTTTCCGTCTTTGAATTGGTAGTGTTCGGAGCTTACCATATTGAATACGGATTCAGGCAATTTTTCAATCAAGTTTTGGTAAAGTCTTGAGCTTGTACCGTCGCCAAAAATAATGCTTATTAAATCAAGGCAAATAGTGTCTTTCAGGTTATTTGCCTTAGGACCGAGCCAGCCAAACATTGCGTATGATGTATTTATGTGCGAAGTTTCTTCAATATATTTGGTTTCTTGTGTCGGCAAATCAATTTGGTGTTCTCTATGAGGTGCATTAGGGCGGTTTTTAAAATCAAATTCTTTTTCGATTTTTGCCAAAATTTCTTCATGATTGAAGTCGCCGACAACAATAGTTGTCATATTATCCGGCGTATAGAAGGTTTTGTAATAATTCATTATGTCATCTCTTGTGACTTGTGAAATTATTTCAGGCGTGCCTATAACATCTCTTTTATAAGGGTGTTGAGTGTACATGTTGAAGTTACATGTGTTATAAACTTTAGTCCAAGATTGGTCTTTACGCATCCTGATTTCTTCAATAACAACGTGGCGTTCACGCTTGTCTGTCACGGTACTGTCATTCAAATCAAAAGGTGCGCCGATTTCTTCTTCGGGTAATACAGGATCCAGCATCATATCAGCGTGAAGCTCTATTGCAAGATTTAAATCAGCACAATTTTCACCTTTGGGTAAGGTTACATAATAGAAGGTGTAATCCTTCCAGGTTGCAGCATTTACGATAGCACCTTTTGCTTCAAGAGTTTTGTCAAATTCTCCGGCTTTATGCTTGTGGGTTCCTTTAAACATCAAATGCTCCAAAAAGTGTGAAATACCGTTGATGCGGTCATCTTCATTTATTGAGCCTGTTTTAACCCATGTGCTTACGTTTGCCAAAAGACCTTCTTTATGCGCAAGGACAATTGTATGCCCGTTTTCTCTTTCATAAACCTCTACATCTTGTGTCAGGTATGGATATTTTACTAAAGTTTTTTTCATATTACCCCTCTCTTTTAATAATTATAACCCAAAAATCTTTTTTTAGGGTATAATAGTTATATGGATGTTATTGAACGTTTGAAAAATAAGGTAGTGGTTTCTGTTCAGGCAATGCCTAGTGAGCCGTTGTATTTGGAAAAGTGCTTGGCTGCTATGATGAAGTCTGTTGTAAAAGGCGGAGCAGGCGGCTTGAGGGTTGCAGGCGTGCGTGATGTAAGAAATGCCAAAACTTTATTCGATATTCCTGTTATAGGGATTACAAAGCCGGATGTTATTCCTGCTAATTACAAGGAAATTGTTTATATCACACCGACCTTGGATGATGTAATTTCGCTTGTGGATGCCGGGGCAGATATAATTGCTTTTGACGGTACCCAAAGACCTCGTCCGAATAAAGCGGTTTTGGGTGATATGATTAAGTATATCCATATAAATAAACGTATCGCTATGGCGGATATTTCGACTTATGAAGAAGGAATTGAGGCGGCAAAATTGGGTGCGGATATTTTATCAAGCACGCTAGCGGGCTATACTCTTGAATCAAAGGATTCCCCTCAGGGGCCGGATTTTCCGTTGTTAGAAAAATTAGCGAAAGATGTTGATATTCCTGTTGTTTTAGAGGGCAGAATCTGGGAGCCTGAAGATGTTGACAAGGCTTTTGAATTAGGTGCGCACTGCGTTGTTATAGGTTCTGCAATTACAAGACCTCAGCTTATTACAAAACGTTTTGTACAAAGGGGGAATAAGTAGATGAAAAAGGCTCTTGCCATTGATGTTGGCGGAACTAAGATTTATAGTACCATTATTGATGAAAATGGCAAAATAGTTGGTGATATTGAAAAATTTGCTACGTCTAAAAATTATGACGAGATTCTTTCTGTTTTTAAATCTGTCGTAGCAAAGCACGAAAACGAGGTTGATTTGATTGCGTTTTCAACCTGCGGTGCCGTTAATAATGAAAATACAAAGATTATAGGTTCAACGGGAAATATTGCAAAAGAGTACCCGAATACGGATTTTCAAAGTTTATCTAAAAAACCTGTATTTGTTGAAAACGATGCCAATTGCGCCGCTTGGGCAGAATTTGAAATTGGGGCGTCTAAGGGCTGCCAAAATTCGGTTATGCTTACGCTTGGAACTGGTGTCGGCGGCGGAATTATTGTGGACGGAAAACTTTTGAAGGGCAAAAACGGTGCAGCAGGCGAGATGCATTTTAAAATGCGCACTGATAAACACAGAAGATGCACTTGCGGTTCGTGGGATTGTTTTGAAATTTATTGTTCAGGCACAGGATTGAAGCTTACTGGCGAAGAAATTTCCAAAAACCCTGATATTACAACTTACGACATCATTGGCGGCTGGCAAAAGGGCGATGAGCTTATGACGGAGATTTTTAACAAGTGGCAAAACGATATTTTGCAAGGAATAATCGGGCTTGCTAATCTTTTTGATCCGGATGTCGTTGTGTTGTCCGGTTCTATGGCTGAATTTGTCGATGTTGAGTTTTTGACAAAGGCTGTAAATGATGAGATTGTGACAACGCCGACTAAGGTTGTTAAAGCTCAGGCAGGAAATTATTCCGGGATGATTGGTGCTGCGCTTTTGGGATTTAGAAAGGTTTTTTAATCAGTGGGAAAGGCTAAGAAAAGAAGTTTGCATTTAGGTATTAATGACCAATTTTCGAGGCTTTCAAGAGTTGAGGCTGTTGAAAGAGCTGTTGAAATGCTTAAAAACGGCGACAAAAATGTTTACGGCTTGATTACGCTTTTCGGGCTTTCTGCTGAGGAAATTTTGGAGGCCGGCGCAAGTTACGAATCTGTTGTGGGAATTGGAAGTATTTTAGAATGATTTTGACTGAAAGATTAAAGTTCTGGTGGAATTGTTCAAGAGCCTTTGCGCTCCCTGTTACTGTTATGAGTTGGCTGGTTGTGTTTATCTACGCCATTGTTGAGGGCGGGGATATTCTAAAAGGTATAATTGCCTTAGTCGGTGTGTCTTTTGCACATTTGGCTACTAATATTTTTGATGATTACAACGATTATAATATTTTGAAAAAAGACGAAAGTTTTTTGAAATCCGCACAGATTTGTAAGTGCAAGTTTATAACAGACGGGCTTGTATCGCATAAAGGGATGTTGGTAGCGGGTTTGGTATGTCTTTTTATTGCAATTTTAATCGGTGCTTTGTTGGTATTCTTGTCAGGGGCGGGGGTTATATACGTTGCACTTTTGGCGGGAATTTTTGTGGTTTTTTATTCAAAATTCACTCTCATCGGGCTCGGTGAATTTGCGGTGGGGATTACATATGGGCCTTTGCTTTTTGAGGGTGTTTATTATTCCATGACGGGAAGTTTCTCAAAAGAGTTATTACTGCTTTCTGTTGCTGTTTGTATGTTTGTAATCGCTTTTTTATATACTCATACGGTGCTCGATTACGATGGGGATTTGTGCTCTCATAAAAAAACGCTTGCCTGCTCGTTTAAAAATAAAGATGAGTCGTTAAAGGCTTTGGCGGCTTTTTATTTGATTGGTTACTCTGCAATTACTGTTTTTGCAATTAAATCAGGCATGTATATTCTGTTTTCGGCCTTTTTAACTTTGCCGCTTGTTTTTAAATTGTATGAAACAATGAAGGTTTTTAATCGAGATAAAACTTTTGTGCCGGAAATCTTTTGGTGGAATTACCCTCTGGGTAATTGGGAGCATATAGTCGATGAGGGAACGCAGAGTTTTTACTTGCGTTTGTATCTTGCGAGAAATATTAATACTTATTTTACTATGCTGGTTTGTCTGTCTTTTTTGCTTGAAAAATTTCTTTGATTTGTGTTAACCTTGAATAGAGAGAGGATTTATTATGAGCACAAACCAATCAGTCAGACCTTTGACAACCAAAATCAACAATAACGGTAATCTTGAAGTGGGCGGGTGCGACCTTGTGGAGCTTGCAGCTCAATATGGGACTCCGCTTTATGTTATTGATAAAGAAACTTTGTTGAGTATATGCAAGGATTATAAGCAGGCGTTTGCCAAATATCCTAAAATGCGTATGATGTACGCTTCTAAGGCACTTTGTAACATGGCAGTGTCTAAGATTTTGGCCGATGAAGGTTTTGGGTTTGATGTGGTATCAGCAGGTGAAATTTATACCGTCTATAAAGCAGGCGTTGATATGTCGAATGTGCTTTTTAACGGTAACAACAAGTCTTTTGACGAATTATCATTGGCGATTGATTTGGGTGTAGGAAGAATTTCCGTTGATAATTTTTATGAGCTGGAATTGCTTAACCAGGTTCTTTTGGAAAAAGACAAAACAGCTGATATACTTTTGAGAATTACGCCGGGGATTGAATGCCATACCCATGAATATATTCAAACAGGTCATTTGGATTCAAAATTCGGGTTTGATTTAACCCAAATTGATGAGGCGGTTGAGCTTATTTTGAATAAGTTTAAAAAACTATCCCTAAAGGGTATTCACGCGCATATAGGTTCTCAAATCTTTGAAACAAAAAGCTACGCGGATGAGGTCGAAATCCTTGTTAAAGA
>CALVBY010000037.1 GCA_944325905.1 Candidatus Gastranaerophilales bacterium
ATTATGTAAAACAAAATTCACAAAAAATAACGATTTTTTAATTATTTATGGCGTTTTTTTTATGTTTTTGTTAGTATTTTTAGTAGAGATTTTTAATGAAAAGAGGATATAAAAATAATGATTAAAACAAGAATGAAAGACCACAATTGCGGAGAGCTTAACCTAAACAACATAGGTGAAGAAGTTACCCTATCCGGATGGGTTGCAACTGTGCGTGATTTGGGCGGAATTCTTTTTATTGAATTGAGAGACCGCTCAGGATTTTTCCAAGTTGTTGCTAACCCGCAAATTAACCCGCAAGTACACAAAGCATTTGAAAAAGTTAGAAGTGAATACGTTATAACTGTTAAAGGTAAAGTTACCAGAAGACCTGAAGAAACTTACAATGAAAAATACCCTACAGGTCAAGTGGAAATGTATCCTGAATCTGTTGAAATTTTATCTGAAGCTAAAACACTTCCGTTCGTTCTTGATGATGAAAATGTTTCTGAAGACGTTAGATTAAAATACAGATATCTTGATATAAGACGTGAATCTATGAAATCAAAATTAGTCTTGCGTCACAATATAGTTCAAGCTGTAAGAAACTATTTGAATAATCTTGACTTTTTAGAAGTTGAAACACCTATCTTAATAAAAACAACCCCGGAAGGTGCCCGAGATTACCTTGTACCTTCACGAGTACAAGAAGGTAAATTCTACGCACTTCCACAGTCACCACAAATTTTTAAACAATTACTTATGGTAGGTGGCATTGAAAAATATTACCAGATAGCAAAGTGTTTCCGTGATGAAGACTTACGTGCTGACAGACAACCTGAGTTCACACAGATTGACCTTGAAATGTCTTTTGTAGAACAACAAGACGTAATCAAAGTTGTTGAAGGACTTATTGTTGATGCATTCAAAGCAGCAGGAGTTGAGGTTAAACCTCCGTTCATCCAAATGCCTTGGCAAGAAGCTATGGACAGATATGGTTCTGACAAACCTGATACTCGTTTTGGATTAGAACTATTCGACATAGGCGACATAATCCTTGAGTCAAATTTTGACATTGTAAAAAATACGCTTTTAAATGGCGGTATCGTTCGTGGTATTAGGGTTCCAGGTGGAGCTAAATTCTCAAGAAAAGATATTGATGATATCACAAAACTTGCTGTTTCATTCGGTGCAAAAGCATTGGCTAATATTATCTACAATGAAGACGGCACTGCAAAATCTCCTGTATTGAAATTCGTTACAGAAGATCAGGCTAAACGTATTCAAGAAAGAGCAGGAGCTGAAGCCGGAGATATAATTTTCTTCGTTGCAGACAAACCTAAATTAGTTTATGACATTATGGGAAGATTAAGATTACATTTTGGTAAATCACTTAACCTAATTGATGAATCCAAACATAATTTATTATGGGTAGTAGACTTCCCAATGTTTGAATGGAGTGATGAAGAAGGCAGATATATGGCAATGCACCACCCGTTCACATCACCTTGTCTTGAAGATTTAGAAAAATTGAATAGCGGTGATTTGGGCAATGTTAAATCAATAGCTTACGATATCGTTTATAACGGAACTGAACTTGGCGGAGGAAGTGTAAGAATTCACTCATCCGAAGTTCAAAAGGCTATATTTAAAGCTCTTGGCCTAACAGAAGAAGAAGCCAAGGAAAAATTCGGATTTATGGTTAACGCATTGCAATACGGTACACCACCACATGCCGGTTTGGCAATTGGGTTGGACAGACTTGTAGCGTTACTTGCAAGAACTGATTCAATACGTGACGTTATTGCATTCCCGAAAAATTCGGGAGCAAAGGATTTAATGAGCGACGCTCCAGGTGAAGCTTCTCTTCAACAACTAAGAGAACTTCACTTAAAAAGCACAGTTCAACAACACAAGTAAACCTATAAAATAAAAAGAGTTGCAAATGCAACTCTTTTTATTTTTGTATGTATCCTAATTTTTCTTGCATCCGACGATTTGTGATATGCATATTATAGCGTTTAAGTGCAGTACGCATAAACTCTTGTTTCAAATGTTCTGAACCTTCATCCAAGACAAGGCTGTGATACTTACCATTTAAAAAATTCACAACGCCAGAAACTTCACGACCATTATCCAAAACTGTGGATACGCGCATTACATCACCACATTCAAACATATCACTTGGAGTCTTTTTATATATATAATTCATCATTGATGAAAAATGTTTTGGTAAATGAGCTGTAAAATTTGGTTTATAAGAGTTGCTAGCTCTATAATTTATTGGTTGAATAGGTTGCATTTTTTCTCCTTTAACAGAAAGTATAAATCATATAAAAAAATTTTTTGACAGTTTGTAACGCTTTATTAATTTGTATTATAATAATTTTATGCAAATCTTTACAGAGTTAAGTTCAAATAAAAATTTGTCTTTAGCATTGGGTTATTTTGATGGCGTACATTTGGGACACAAGGCAGTCATACAATCTGCAGTGCAATATGCCCAAAAAAATGGTAACAAATCAGCAGTAATAACCTTTAAAGATCATCCTTGCTGCCACTTTTACGGGTTATGTCCCAAGTATATTCTTTCGAGAGAAGACCGCGAGATAGAGATTGAAAAACTTGGTGTCGATTACTTATACGAAATTGATTTTGATGAAAAAATATGCTCATTAAGTGCAAAAGAATACCTGGAGGATATTTTAGTAAAATACTTTTCCCCGCTAAGTATATCTACAGGATTTAACCACAACTTTGGCGCAAAAAAATCCGGGAATGTAGAATTTTTAAGACAAAATGAAAAGAAATTTGGATACAAATACTTTGAAATTCCTCCTCAAAAACTTGACGGAGAAATAATTAGCAGCACAACTATCCGGAAATATTTGCAACTTGGTGAAATAGAAAAAGCCAACCAAATGCTTGGACATAACTTCACAATTAAAGGAAAAGTAGTTGAAGGTCAAAAACTCGGCAGAACTATTGGATTTAGAACAGCGAACTTGATTTACCCAAATGAACTTGTCGATATTCCTTTTGGAGTCTATGCAGTAAATACACAACATGGCAAAGGTATCACAAATTTTGGCGTACGCCCCACAGTCAGCAACACCCAAAAGCCCGTTGCGGAAACGCATATACTTAATTTTAACCAAGATATTTATGGACAAAGTTTGCAAGTTGAATTTTTAAATATGATTAGAAAAGAACAAAAATTCAATTCCATTGCAATATTGAAAAAACAAATAAAAACTGATATAGAGAATTTATCTAAATTTTAATTTTTATTTTATTAGGGCTTGCACAGGCTTAAAATCTTCATGAGCAGATGTTTTCAGCCACTCGAACAAAACGATCTCGCAACAGGTAACTTTTGCGCCTACTTGTCTTATCAAATCAACACCTGTTTTAAATTCGTATTTATTTCTGCTTGCAGATCCATCTTTTACAAAATAAACTTCATACCCACGATCAATCAAATCGCAGATTGTTTGATATACACAAATATGTGCTTCTATGCCCATAATAACAATTTGCTTTCTATGTGTATTTTCTAATTTTTCCACAAATTCCGGAGTAAGTAACGTTGAAAATGATTTTTTTTCAACATACAGATAATCTTCACTTAAGGCCTCTTTCAATGGCTGGACAGTCTCTCCCAAACCTTTTGGATACTGCTCGGTAATAATTGTAGGTATACCTAAAATTTTACCAGCCTGAGCAATCTTACAAACTTTATCAACAGGAGAATATTTTCCTACCGCATTGACCAATTTTTCTTGAATATCAATAATAACTATCAAACTATCTTCAATATTTAACATAAAATTTAATCCTTTACTGACTTTTTAAACTCTTTAATAAAATCTTCAACAATTTTCGCCAAACCATCTTGAGTAACTTCATTCAGATTTAAACTAATTTCACGATTTTCAGGAGTATCCAGACCCTCATGAGTTATATATATGACAATTTTAGCAAAGCCGGGATAAATAATCTTTAAACGGCTTTCTAAACCATCATGATTTAACTGAAATACACTTTGTAATTCATCCGAATACTGCTCTATTTTAGTGTGAAAAAGTTTTTCTTCATAGCTTTTTTGCAATCTGAAAAATACAGGTGCTATGACCTTTTCAAGTTTATTATTATATGCATTTTTAAATAATTTGAAATTTTTATCATCTTTTTCTTTATCATCAAGCCAATCATCTAAAGTTTTGACCTTTTCTTCCAAGAAAACAGATGTCTCATTAGTTAAACAAGCCTCAGATAAAGCTGCAAAAGCCTCTTTTTCCAGCCTATCAAAAGATTTATTTTCAATTCTGCAAACGCCTGCACGAACAATTAACTTATCACCAAGTATATCCTGAACTTTATTAACAACGGCAAAAGCTCCCAGTTTGTCTACATTAGGCAGAATAATATAGAATTTCCCGCCACGTGCGACAGATACAACATCATCACATCTTACAGATCTTTTAATTGCTTTTGACAACTTATCTGCCGAAAATCTGGTTTTACAAGATTCATCCAGCACAAGAATTATAAACATTCCATTCTTAACTCTGACATCTTTTATGAACTCAGCCAACAATTCTCTGCTAAACTTGTATTTATAAAAACCTGTTTCTTCATCGACGACACCGAGTTTTTCTAACAATGCCAAATCTCTTGCAAACCTAACCTTCAAAGACCGACTTTTAAAGCAATTCACTGTTCTTATAAGCATCTCATATGATTCAGAAGTAACCGAATAATAATCTGACACCCCTAAATCGTATGCCTCAAGTATAAAATCCTGATCATAATCATTTACCAAAAGAATTATCTCGTATTCAGCAGATTTAATAGCCTGAATTAACTTTAATGTTTTTTCCCTACTTTCATTTTCATGAACCAAAACAATCGAAACGCTAGGCTGCTCCAAAATACGTTTCGCCATTTTGTAATCACACACAGCTATACTATCACTTTCTCTTAAAAGAACTAATTTTGAAAGCACCTTCTCCGCTGCATCTTCATCGTCAGTAACTAATAATATATTATCGTCAATCATTGAGTCCTATACCTGCAAATGTTTTTTGATACATAAGAAACTACCACCTGCACCAAATAAAATGCCCATAGCAAACATTGTAATTACAACAATGTTTTGCGCATACAAAGGTGACGGTATCATAAAGAACTGGTGCATGTTATTCAAACCGTTTTGAACAATATTCAATGGGAAAAGTGCAATAACTGACCCCATAAAACCATAAAATGCACCTTGAATAATCAACGGGAACCTTATATACCAGTTACTTACCCCCATCAATCGCATAATCTCAATCTCATCTTTTCTGGATTGGATTACTAGCTGAATAGTATTATTTATGATTGTTATAGTCAAAATTGCCATAATTATAATTACAACAACCGTTATCGAATTTACAACCTTATTTAAAGTTTCAATTTTTTGTACCAAATCCTGAGCATAACTCATATCTTCAACAATCGATAACGCTTTAACATCATTGAATACTTTATCAATATTTTCAGGCTTATCTACCTTAACGTGCAAAGTATCTGGCAATGGATTTTCGATATCAGGAAGTCCCATCTCACGTTTCAAATTAACCCAAGATACATCTCTTGATATTACTTTGACAGCTTCCACATGCTCAAAATCTTTTATACGTTTTTTAGCAGCATTTGTATCTGTACCATGCTTTAAATATACAGAAATTTCAAGTACATTACCTAGTTCATGCGCGAATGTAGAAACAGACAACGCAGTTCTAAAAAAAGAACCGAAAATTGTAAGTATAGCAGCCATTGTCGTTATAATAACCAAATTAACTATACCGGTACGCCTAACATCGTTAAATGTTTCCATAGAAATACGATACAATATTCTCAACTCACACAACCAATCTTTTGGAATGTGCTTTTTTACTTTTTTCTTTATTTTCATTTTTTGATTATTCATATGT
Source organism: Candidatus Gastranaerophilales bacterium (assembly GCA_944325905.1). Taxonomy (GTDB): domain Bacteria; phylum Cyanobacteriota; class Vampirovibrionia; order Gastranaerophilales; family Gastranaerophilaceae; genus SIG32. The sequence goes on from CALVBY010000037.1 coordinate 5,961, forward strand.
ACCTGCCTGAATATCTCTAACAACTTCACCATTATCCAACGTGATTACCCTCTTTCTAAAGTAATCCACCATCGCATTATCGTGAGTAGAAACTATTACTGTAATTCCTCTTTGGTTAATTTGATCCAAAATCTGCATAATTTCCATTGAATTCTTTGGATCCAAGTTTCCGGTAGGCTCATCCGCAATTAAAAGCGGCGGGCCATTAACTATAGCACGCGCAATGCCAACTCTTTGCTGTTCACCACCTGATAGTTCAGAAGGTTTGGCATGTTTTTTATCATACAAACCAACTATTTTTAAAGCCCCTGAAACACGTGCATTTATTTCTCTGGAACTTATCCCTAAAGTTCTTATAACATATGCAACATTGTCAAAGACAGTGTGATTTTGCAGTAATTTATAGTCTTGAAAAACGATTCCCATGCACCTGCGCAAATTGGGAACTCTGTCATTTGAAAGATTTGCAACGTTAATTCCACCTATAGTAACTGTACCACTAGTAGGTTTTTCCTCACTATAAAGCAACTTCATAAGCGTAGATTTACCAGCGCCCGAAGCTCCTACAATAAAAACAAACTCTCCGGATAGAATATCCAAATTAACATTTTTCAATGCATAATGATCGTTATCATATTTTTTAGTAACTGAACGAAATTGTATCATTATTCTTAATCCTTTAATTTTAATTTAATTCTTTTGGCAATATTTTCAGCAGTTAGTCCGTAGTGTTCTAAAAGTGCACCTGCCTCACCACTTTGACCAAATTCATCATGAATTCCTATTCTGTAAACTTTTACCGGATAATGCCCACATAATGTTTCACAAATAGCTGAACCCAAACCACCGATCACAGAGTGATTTTCCACAACAAACGCGGTGTTGGTTCTTTTAACACTTTCAATTACGGTTTCCATATCTAGCGGTTTAACAACTGGAACATTGACAACTTCAATTGATATACCTTCTTGTTTCAAAATTTCAGCAGCATCCAAAACTTCAGCTAACATCTCACCATTCGTAAACACAGAAGCATCCGTACCTTTTTCAACTATGAGTGCTTTATGAATATCAAAACGATAATCATCACCGAAAACATCGGGCACATTACTTCTTGCGACCCTTACATAAATAGGACCATCGTGAACAGCCGCATATTTAATAACTTCTTCACATTCTCTTGAATCTGCCGGCACAATAACAGTCATATGCGGAATATTACGCATCAAAGCCACATCTTCCAGCGCCTGATGACTTGCGCCATCTTCCCCAACAGTAATTCCGCCATGGGTACCGATAATCTTCACGTTAAACTCAGGGTAGCATACCGAATTTCGAATTTGGTCATATGTTCTACCGGTAACGAACATAGCAAAACTTGAAATAAAAGGTATCTTACCAACCGCGGCTAATCCCGCAGCCGTAGCCACCATATCTTGCTCGGCAATACCTGAATCAAAAAATCGTTCCGGGAATTTTTTTGCAAAAATTTGAGTCTGAGTAGAGCATGCCAAATCTGCATCCAAAACAACAATATTTGAGTTTTTTTCTCCAACCTCAACGAGCGCATTTCCAAACGCAGAACGCATAGAGTTTTTAACTTTTCTATCTATCTTCATTATATCCCCACATAGACTGGAAGTGCATTTCGGGCAATCAAAGCCTCACAAGGATATTATATCATAAACAATTTTCCTTTTGTAACTATATAAATCAATATTTACAAAACATCACAGCCCAAAAAGCAGGCTATAGTAGCTTATTGCATTTTATTTGTTAAGTTTTATTAAAAAATTCTTAAAAATAAGCAATTAAATTTCTTGAGGAGTATTTAAACGGTAGAATAGAAATATGACTATATTTATTGAAAGGAAGACCAAGAATGTTACAAATTCCAAATTTACCCAATTATCAATTACCACAGCCAAGTTATAATGCTGTAAAAATTGATATTCACAATCCGTCTGTAGGTGGAGCAACAAACCCAATTGCGCAACCGCAATATGCTCCTCAATATGCGCCGGTAACAGCACCATATTATAGCTATCCACAGACTCAATTATATGATTACCCACAGGTAGCAAATACTCAGCCTTACTATATGCCTGTACAACCTGTTAACGTAAATGCAAATGCAACAGCAAACGCAAGTGCAGCAGTTAACGAACCTCAACAAGTTCAACAACCTGCAGCACCGATTGTTTGCCCTCCATGCCCTGCTCCGGTTGTACCAGCACCACAAGTAGCTGAAGCAGCAGCCGCAGCAGTTGCAAGTGCGCCGGCTCAACCGGCACCTCAACAGATAAATATTAACCAAGCACCTCAACCGGCACCTGTAGTTACAGAACAAATCGCAACACCTGCAGAAGCTCCAAAGGTTGAAGTTGTACCACCTGTCGAAGCTGAGCCACAAGTTGACCTAAATGGCTTTTTAGCAAAATTAGCTGATCCTAATTTCGAAGTTCAGGCAAATGCTATGGAAGAAATTGCAAATATGGTGAATGATGAAAACCAAAAAGCAAAAGCAACTGAACTACTAGATTCAAAAATTGTTGATGCTTTAACAAATATCATCAACACTGATTCTAGCAAATTAGCAGGCCCAACTCAAGAACAAATTGCTGCAAGACAAAAATTGATGTCTGGCCAACAAATTTCTGATCAAGAAAAAGCTTTAGCTACAACAATCACTCCAATGGAACAAGCTGAAAGAAATAAAAGCTACGCAATGTTCACATCAGCAATCTTACAAAAACTCTACGGTGACGAAGTAGCTAAGTTAACAGGTAATAAAGTACCTCTTACAGAATTACCTGCAGCAATGACAATTGTTGATCAATTAAAAGACAACCCTAACCCAATGGTTAGAACTTCAGCAATCGAAGCATTGAGTTACATCCAAACTCCTGAATACAAAAAGGATTTGACAACATTGTTCACAATTGCTAAGAACGACCAAGACAAGGGTGTTCAAGAAGCAGCAAACGCAGCGCTTGAAAAATTAAACCAAATCTAAAAAAACAAAACCGAATTCCTTTCTTTAAATAGAAAAAGAGAGAAGTCCTCTAATAGAGGACTTCTCAATTTTTATAAATAAACATTTTTACACTACATTACTAAATTTTCCACCGGAGTTTCCACATTGTTAAAATTTTCATAGTCAGCATGCTGACAAATATATTCGCACCAAGCATTTATTATTTCATCTTCATTTAATTTATATGAAATCGGCTTACCCACATAAACTTTAAATTTGCGACGGGTAAACGGTTTTAATTTTGGATATCCGCTAAATTCAGAAATTGCAACCGGGACTATATCAGCCTTTGCATTTTTTGCTATAACAGCAAAGCCTTTTTTAATTCCCTCCAATCTTCCATATGGATGAGTTCCGCCTTGAGGGAAAACACCTAATGACCATTTAGTCGTAAAAATATCTCTTACAGTCTTAAATGTAGCAATTTCCGGTTTTGTTCTGTTAACAGCGAAAGCTCCTAACCTTTTAACAAGCCACTGCAACTTTTCTGTGGGTTCGAACAGTTCTTCTTTTGCCATAAATGCTATAGTTTTTCTTGTAGCAAAAGAAACAATGGGAGGATCGAAAATAGAGACATGGTTTGCGGCATAAATATATTTACCATTGTTTTTCGGAACATTTTCACGCCCAATAACCTCATAGTCATAGAAAATTCTCATGAAATTATCAACAACTACATGCAAAAAAGTCAAGTAGAACAATGACCTCATCCAGTTATACTCCCTTGCATATCTTCTGTTATAATTTCTTCCTTTATTTTGCGACATTCTTAACTCCTAATCCTTAACATATTTAAAACCGGTTAATTCCTCAATAGATTTAACCCATTGTTCTACCATTAAGTCCAAGTCATCACTGTAAGGAATTACCTTACCAATTTTGACAATTATTTTACCGGAAAATGGAAGTTTTTTAATTTCATTTGTACCAGTAATTCCAACCGGCAAAATTCCACATTTTGTTACTTTGGCTAAACTTGCAAAACCTTTATTTATATCCTTAATCTCACCAGGCTCGCATCTTGTGCCTTGCGGAAACAATCCTAAGACCCAATCTGTTTGCTTGATAGACTTTGCTGTCTTAATAGTTGATGCACCTAAATGTTCTCTATTGACCGCAAAAGCGCCTAACCAATCGAGCCACCAACGGAGAAATCTAATGTCAAATAGTTCTTGTTTCGCCATAAAGCAAACCGGTCTGGGCATTACCGCAGCAACAAGCGGAGGATCAAGCGTCGACAAATGGTTTGCAGCCACTATATAACCATTGTCCTTCGGCACATTTTCTTTACCATAAACTTTCAACCTATAAACAAGCTTGAATCTGACCATATAGCCGACTTTTGTTACTAAATACAAAAATATTTTTCTAAATATATTATACTCTGATGCATCACGCTTTGAATAACTACGTCGTTCTTTCTTTTTTTTAATATCATCCTTTAATGCTGTCATAATATATAACTCCCTAGTACTAGAATTATACATAAAAATAGGAATTTTAGCAAATAGACATTTGAATATTGTTTATTGTATAATTAACTGAGGGAGAGAAGCAATATGAACAATAACTTAGAAAATGAATTATTTAAAAGCATTTGTGATAAAACACCTGAACATATTAAGAAATTAAATTTGATTAATTTTAACAACCAAGGGGAATTTACATTTACGCTCAAAAAGGAGCACCTTGAAAAATACGATGCCCAAAATAATCCTGAAGGTTTGGGCCTTCAAGAATGGTTTGAGAACTATGCAAAAGAGGCGAAAGTTTCAACAGCCGGTATTAGAGGTCCGCAAAACATTTTATACCCTCAGGACACACGTTTTCCGATCAACTTAGTTGGCATAATTCTTGCAACACTAGCTAAAGCACTTGTAGCAAAAGAAAAATATCCAAACAGAAAAATATATAAAGTAGCTGGTCGCGAAGTTCGCTACAATTCAGAACTGTTTTTAGATGCGATAGCAAGAATTCAAGCAGCACAGGGTATTACAACCCTAATCTCAAAAGACAAAAAGACAATACCAATATGGTTGGCCTCATTTTTGGCATTTAAACTCGATCTACTAGGCGGTGAATACATAACTTCCAGTCATGGTATTTCTGTAAAAAATGCGACAAAAGACCTAAATTCACAAGGAAGCCAGTATTTGCCGGAAGAATCTCTTGAATTTGTAAATAAAATAAGTGAAATTTTTGAACAAACACGCAAAAATGGAACTTACGAGATAAAAATTGCAGCAGAAAATAACCCTTTAATCAATGAAGCCATAATGGAAAAACTTGAAGACGGAGTCAACCTATACGTTGAATATCTACAATCCGGCGTAGCTCAGAAAATCAATCTTGACCTTATAAAAGAGGTACAAAACAAAGTATATGTAGAAAATGTCGGTGGTTCTGCTTATAGAACTCTAAGCCGCGTACTTGATAAATTAGAAATCGCTGACAAATTTAAATGGTTCAACACAGAAGAAGATCCTTTTTTCCACTCTATAGGAAAATACGACACCACTCCGAAAGGAGAAAAGGCTTTCTATGATTATTCCGTAGATGCTACAGTATTGGCCCAAAAGCCAGATGGAACAAAATTTTTCCCAGTAATTGATACGCTTCATTATGATGAAAAATTAAAAAATGCCCCCAAAAATACAGTCGTATTGATAACAGATCCTGACCATGACAGATTAACAATAACCCAGACTGAAGACATTTCAAGAGTTCCCGAACTTGAAAAAGCCGGGATTGATTATATAAAATTAAACGACAAAACAATTTTAACTGTTTTTACTGCAAACCAAGCATTTTTGATGCTAATGGATTTTTGGAGCAAACAACAAAAAGCAATGGGTACATGGAATAATCACCCGAGATTTATGATAAAAACAACCGCCTCAGCTCTTTCTTGGGATGAATGGGCTAAAAACAACGGGGTTAAAGTTGTAAACGTTCCTGTTGGGTTTAAAGAAATTGCAAACATAATGAAAAAAGTCGAACTTAAATTAAAAAATAATCCTGAAGAAGATATTGTTGTTGATGATGTATTTTCAAACAGCATAAATTTAGGCAAAAATCCTAGACTTCTTTTTGGCGGCGAGGAATCCGGCGGAATGATAATGGGTACAGAAGAATTGATAAAATCTATGCACGGAAGATTTGCTATTGCAATGAGAGAAAAAAGTGCAACAGAAGCCATTGTTGTAGCGTCTGCTCTTGTTGCGAAATTAGAAAAGGAAAATATATCACTTTCTCAATATCTGTTAAATGTATTTGACGAAAATAAAATAATTGGACGTTTTGATACAAGAGTTGATATCGCATACTACAACGAATCCGAGCCAGATATTGAAAAATTAAAACAAGCAAAAATTATAGGTGAAGAATTGAGAACAAAAAATGATTTGTTCTACCTATCACTTGCAATTGCTATAAGAGAAGGGAAAGTGTCCTTAGAGGAAGTGAAACAGATACTTTCTGATGCCTTTAATGAACTCAATTTTTCAAACCTAAAATCAATAAAATTTGTAGGCGACGGAACATATATGGAATTTGATGATAAATATATCGAAATTCGACCATCCGGTACTGATGCCAAAACAAAAGCCTATGGTGGCGGTTTAAACAAATCTGACATTGAAAAATATGCCACAATTTTAGGAAACTATTCCGGCGACAGAACCGAATTACATAAAAAATATATTTCTCAAGGATTCTACAATGAGACAAAAGAACAAGCAATGAAATACTATCTTGCATTTGTAGAAAAAGATGCTAATAATGAAAAATTCTGTATTCCTGAATACAGCTTTTAAAAAAGAGGTTAAATTCCTCTTTTTTTAATATTTTTTCTCAATGATTTTTTAGCAAAATCAATAGCTTCAATTTCAGAATAAAAAATGTGATGCTCGCCTATTTCTTTAATAATTTCGTGTTTTTCAAGCTGTTCATATAATTTTTTATCGTGAATTACAAGAAGAATTTTAATGTGCTGACTTTTTAACCTTTGAACAATATCTTCAAACGCAAATATTGCAGAAATATCCAAAAGATCATTTACGTCGTAATTCAATATCAGATATTTAGTACCTAAAAGTTCATCAAATTGTGAAATAAGCTGTGTAGCAGAACCAAAGAAAAACTGTCCGTCAATATGAACTACACGAATTTTATGTTTATAATCCTTTTCTAAGGCTTTTTCCAGTTTAATTACATCCTTATCGTATACCGTCTTATGAACCAATTTTGCACTATCTGCAACTTTTTTTGCATAAAGAAGTGCAGCAAGTACAATACCCGCACCAACAGCAACAATTAGATTATAAAATACTGTCAAGAAAAACACGACCCACAAAACATACTTGTCGTCTTTTGATGCGTACTTGATAACTTTTAACAATTTAAAATCGACAATATCATAACCTATTTTAATCAATATACCTGCCAAAACAGCAAGCGGAATTTCAGCAACAAATCCCGATAACTTAAACAAAAGTAAAAGTAACACAAGAGGACTTATTACAGCAGCAATTTTTGTCTTTGCTCCCGCTTTCAATGCAGCTACTGTTCTCATTGTTGCAGCAGAACCAGGCAGGGCTCCGGCCATTGAGCACAAAACATTACCAATTCCTTGAGCAGCAATCAAATGCTTTGGGTTATTCCTGTTTTTTGTTAAAGAGTCACAAACCAAACCTGTTAACAAACTTTCCGATGACAAAATAATTGCCAAAGTAAGCGCATACTGAAGATTGTTTATAATTTCAATAAAACTGGCATGAGGCAGAACAAATTTAGGAAGAGCAATAGATATTTCATTTAACTTTTCTACATTAAAACCAAATTTAATAGAAATAAATGTACATACAATAAGCGCAATTACGGTTGACGGAATAATTTTTGAAATTCTTTTTGGAGTAAAAAATGCAATGAGCAACGTCAAAACTCCAAGCAATAAAGCCTCATAATTTATTGCCCCGAGATTTATAAATAATTTTTGAATACTTTCAACAGTACTTGATAGTGTAGGGTAGCCAAGAAGCGGGTTCAATTGAAGTATTATGATAATTATTCCAACACCGTTCATAAATCCGGAAATCACGGGATATGGAACATATTTAACAATATTGATTAACTGAGTCATTGAAAGTATTATCTGCAGAATTCCGGCCATTGCCATAATTAAAATTACAGTATTTATATCGTGCCCCAAAGAATGCATTACAGATGCAATAACAATCGCTGAAGGGCCAGTAATGCCTGAAATCATAGGGGTTTTAGTGCCTAAAATACCGGCAACAAAACAAAGAATAATAGCACCCCAAAGCCCTGCCCCAGCTCCAAATCCAGTAGCAACACCAAATGCCAAAGCCTGAGGCAAAGCGATTATTGCAGAATTAATCCCTCCAAATACATCACCAATAAATATTTCAAATTTTGCTCTCAAACTGGAAAACATAACTAAATATTAACACAAAAATTCATGCTATAATTTATACCATAAGATAGTTTTATTATAGAAATGGAGAAAATATGGAAAAGTACATTGAACATACACTTTTGAAACAAGACGCTACAGAAAAAGAGCTTATCAATCTATTTGAAGAAGCAAAAAAATACAATTTTTTAGGTGTCTGCATAAATCCTTGCTACGTGAAACTTGCACACGATTGTTTAAAAGGAAGCGATGTAAAAATAGTTACGGTAATTGGGTTCCCTCTCGGAGCAAATAAGACTGAAGTGAAAGTTTTTGAAACAAAATGTGCAATAGAAGATGGTGCAGATGAAGTTGATATGGTTATCAATGTTACATGGCTAAAAGATAAAAAATATGACTTTATAATTAAAGAAATTAAAGAAATAAAAAAAGCTGCAGGCAATCATATTTTAAAAGTAATTCTTGAAACAGATCTGTTAACAAAAGAAGAAATCAAAAAAGCTTGTGAACTATGTATTGAAGGCGGTGCTGATATAGTAAAAACATCTACAGGATTTGTAAAAAACGGCGTTGGCGCCAAAGAAGAAGATGTAAAACTTATGTACGAAACAGTTTCAAAACACGGTTTACAAGTCAAAGCCTCAGGCGGAATTAGAGACAAGGAAGCGGCAGAAAGAATGATTAAAGCAGGAGCTGCAAGACTTGGAACAAGTTCAGGCGTGAAAATAGTTTCCTAACTTGACAAAATATGAAAAATAATATTTAATTAAGGAAATGGGAGGTTCTTATGAAGAAAACAGGCTTTACATTAGCGGAAGTATTGATTACTTTAGGCATTTTAGGCGTTGTTGCCGCTATTACTATTCC
>CALVBY010000038.1 GCA_944325905.1 Candidatus Gastranaerophilales bacterium
CAATGGATATTTTAGACAAACTTGCGCAATCAAAATTCAGAAGCAAATTTAAGCTCAAAATCAAAGATAAGAAATATATCAAAACAAAAGGTCTTGATACAATACTTTCGCATGCAAAGGATTTTATAAAAAACAGAATTGCCCCTGCAGTAATTCCAAATGACGGAAAACAAACACCAATGAAAGGACACCCCGTATTTATCGCACAACATGCTACAGCGACTTGCTGTCGTGGTTGTATTGAAAAATGGCACAAAATTCCAAAAGGTACAGAATTATCACAGAATCAACAGGAATACTTGGTTTCAATAATTATAAGATGGATTGAGCGGCAAATAGAATTTAAATAATTATTCCTATTAGTCTTAAATATTTTCATAAAATTAATTCATCCTCAGATGTTACCTATTTTCATCAAGACAATAACTCAACATTTGTTTTAAGTTGAAATTGTCGTCATGTAAAACATAAGGAGGACCCTATGGAAATGTTTTGTTTTCAATGTGAACAAACTGCAAACGGTAAGGGATGTACCATTCAAGGGGTTTGCGGCAAAAAATCAGATACGGCAAACCTACAAGATGAACTTACAAGCGCTCTTATAGAGCTTGCTAATTGCAATGAAAAGAATGAGATAAATACAAAGTTACTAATAGACGGATTATTTACAACTATTACTAATGTAAATTTTGATGATGAATCTATTCAAAAATTTATTCAAAATATTCAAAAAAATATAAATTGCGATTCAAAATTTGACATCAAAAATGTGTGGAACTGTGATGAAGATATAAGAAGCTTAAAATCATTAATCCTTTTCGGACTTAAAGGAATCGCAGCATACGCCCATCATGCAAGGGTATTGGGATATAAAGATGAAGACATTGACAATTTTTTCTATGAAGCAATGCAAGATATATCCAAAAATCTTTCTAAGGAAGAATTACTCAATTTAGTGCTTAAAACAGGCAAAATAAACTTCAAATGCATGGAGCTTTTAGACAAAGCCAACACAGAAACTTACGGGACCCCAAATCCCCGCAAAGTAACAACCAATATAGAAAAAGGCCCATTTATTATTGTCACAGGTCATGATTTGAGAGATTTGGCAATATTACTTGAACAAACGAAAGACAAAGGCATCAACGTGTATACTCACGGAGAAATGCTGCCATGTCATGCGTATCCTGAATTGAACAAATATACTCACCTGAAAGGAAATTTTGGTACCGCTTGGCAGAATCAACAAAAAGAATACGATAACGTACCTGCAGCCATTTTATTTACAACAAACTGTATCATGCCTGTAAAAGACAGCTACAAAGACAGAGTTTTCACAACATCGGTAGTAGAATATCCAGGAATGAAACATATTGGAGATGACAAAGATTTTACACCTGTAATCGAAAAGGCATTAGAGCTTGGCGGATACAAAGAAGATAAAAAAATGACAGGTATAAACGGCGGAGACATTTTAACCGTGGGTTTTGGCCACAATACAGTCTTGTCCGTCGCCGATAAAATTATATCTGCTATAAAAGCCGGCGATATAAAACATATTTTTCTTGTCGGCGGATGCGATGGTGCAAAAACAGGAAGAAATTATTACACGGATTTTGTAAAACAAGTCCCGAAAGATTCTATTGTCTTGACATTGGCTTGTGGAAAGTATAGATTTAATGATATAGATTTAGGCGAAATCGATGGGATTCCAAGACTCCTTGATATGGGACAATGCAATGACGCATATTCTGCTATAAAAGTTGCGGTAGAGTTATCCAAAGCGTTAAATTGCTCAGTAAACGATTTACCTTTATCAATTGTACTTTCTTGGTATGAACAAAAAGCTGTTTGTGTTTTGCTGACACTTCTTTATTTAGGAATGGAAAATATAAGACTTGGCCCGACATTACCGGCTTTTGTTTCTCCAAACGTATTGAATATACTGGTGGATAAGTTTAAAATAAAACCTATCACAACACCTGAAAAAGATTTAAAGGAAATTTTGAAACAATGACAGAAATTATTAATCTAAAAGACATTGAATTTATAGACACAATAAATAAAAAACTTGTATTTGATAACGAGCAGAGTTCATTAACTCTGCTCTCATTCAAAGCCGGAGCTGAACGAAGTTTGCATTATGATGAAAAAGATGAAGTAGCCCAAATCATCGAAGGTTTGGCAGATATCACAGTCGGAGATAAAATATACAGACTAAACCCCGGTGAAATGATAGTTATGCCTGCTAAAAAACTACATGGTTTAAAAGCTATTGAAAACACTAAGATGTTGCTTTTGCGCCCAAAACACGTGCATCATTAATAATATAAATATCATAGCCTTATAACAGCACTGTGACGGCTTGTTGTGGCATTTTCTTTTCTGTATGAAAAAAACATATCATTATCACAGCTTGTACAATATGGGCAAACATCGATTTTATCTATTCCGATTTCTCTAAGCTGCCTTGCATTTATACCCTTCAAATCAACAAAAAGCAAGTCGTTTTTCTGAGAGTACAAACCTGTAAAATCATCAACAGTTTCTTTTAATTGATTAAACACATTATCACCAACATTATAACAACACTTGGAAATAGCAGGTCCGATAACAGCCAATATATCGTTGGGATTAGAATTCATAGTTTCAACGGTTTTAGGTGCTATCTTTTGGACAGTTCCACGCCAACCCGCATGCGAAATTGCCGCAATATTTTGTTTTTTATCGTATAGAATTATAGGAGTACAGTCGGCAAAATTTAAAAAGATAGCCTGAGAGTTATTATCTAATATCAAAGCATCAGTTTCGGGATATTCAGTCTTTCCGACTTTTGTAAAAGCTACGTTTGCACTATGTGTTTGATTTGGAAAAACTAATTCATCGACTTTTAAAAAGTTTTTAATCAGCTCCCGATTATGCTCTACAAGCTCCGCCATCTCAGGTTCTTTACTATATATTACACTTTCTCGTGTCGTAAAAAAATGCGTTACCCCCTCTAATAAATCAGATTTTAATATCTTTTTGCCATTAATTTCATCAAAATAAAACATATCTTTAATATACAACAAAATTAGTTCCGTTGTCTAATTGTATAAAATTCAAAAAAGAAACTAAAATAAATAATCAAAAGCTAAAGGAGTAAAAATGAAAAACTATTTAAAAAAATATTTAGTAGAATTTATCGGAACATTTTTTCTTGTATTCACGGTAGGTTCGGCCGTACTACTCGGTGGCAAAGGAGTTATTCCGGCTATATCTATAGGGTTTGTATTAATGATTATGGTATATGCAGGCGGTCATATCTCCGGCGGACATTATAATCCTGCCGTATCATTGGCAGCAGCTATACGAGGAGCCCTACCGCAGAACCAAATTGTACCTTATTGGATCTCACAAGTTTTGGGAGCAGTAGTTGCAAGTGTTTTATTAAATATTTTTGTAATAAATCCGCCGTATTCTGAATGTTGTGAGTATAATCCTATAGCACTCATTCTTGGAGAATTTTTATTCACCTACGCTTTATGTTATGTTGTTCTTCAAACTGCAACTACGAAAAAACTTGAAGGTAATTCTTTTTTTGGACTTGCAATAGGTAGTACGGTCACGGTCGGAGCATTTGCAGTTGGCGGAATATTTTGCTATGGTGCATTCAACCCTGCTGTAGCCGTTGGCCTTGGTATATATCAAGTAACTTGCTGGGGCTGTGTATTATTAACAATTCTTGCAAATTTAATTGCAGCAATCGCTGCAGCTTATACCTATAGGTTTGTATCTGAAACACCGTGTGATTAGATTTTATTTTAAAAATATCGTTACATTTTAATTTAATATAAACAATTATGCTAAAATATTCCTATGAAAAAAGTTATTTTAGCATTACTTTTGTTTTTATTTGCACAGAATATAACGTTAGCCGAGCCGACAAACATCAGTTTCATTTACATCAACGGCTCAAACAACAATGATGAAAAAATGAAAAATTGGTATGAAGAAGGCGTCAAAAAACTTCATCCGACATTGAAAACGAGGTTTGAAAAAAATCGCGACACCAAACAGTGGTTTAATGAAGAAACCGGAATTTATCATATCAACGAAGAGCCTGTAATATTTTTCTGGGGTGACAAAAGCAAAAAAGATCTTACCTTTGTAAAAGAACAATTGGATATAGCAAAAGCACTTAGTTCATCTATGTCATACATTGTAAAAAATATGCTCACTGCATATTTGCATGACGCAATTTGGGTTCAAAAAACTCACAATATGAAACCTATTTTAGATGAACTTAACGAGGTTGTAAAATCCGAATATGAAAAAGGTAATGAGGTTGTACTTTTTGGCTATTCAGCAGGAACCTTTGTAACATATCAATATATGGTAAACAGATTACCTTATTTGAATTTAGTTGATTTGTTTAACGTGGTCAAAATAAGTGATGAGAATAAAAAATTTATTCAGGATAATCCCATAAAAAATACCTGCATAGCCGCTCTTGAAAAAGGCAAAATAGGGGTTGTATCAAGTGATGGACATTTAATAATGGATCCACGTTATGATACATTTAAAGAAAATTATCAAAACTTAGATAAAGTTACTGATTCTGTCTGTGCTCCTCAAGATACATTAAAAGGAGTTGTAAATTTTGCAAGTCCGCTTGTCTTATTTTATTCCGACCTAGCAGATCCTGATTATGAGTTGACTTACTATAACAAACTATTGTTGAAATATATCATGGATGATGGGTTATTCTGGCTTACAGTCAATTTTAGAGAGGATCCTCTAGGCTTCCCATCATCAAGAAACCTTACACCAAAAGAAATTGAAAGCCGAGCTGGTATAAATTTAAACAATCCAAGCGGTTTAGTTTATGACAATTCAGGAGTTTGGAGCAAAAGACCCTTCTTATTTGCCCATACATCCTATTGGACTGCAAGAAGACCTTTTGCTAATGCTATAGTCAAAAGTCTTGTAAAAGGTATGAAATTTAACTACGATGAAGATTATCAGATGCAAGTTTTAGAAAAGGATGAAAGATATTAAATATGAGTAACAGTGTCTTATTTGACCCGGGATTTGCCGAGCATACAAATATTTTGTCAGCAAATATTGAATACATTTATTCAGGTATTTCGAGATTTAAAAATCTTGGACAAAAGAAAACTCAATTCAAAATATATTATAAAAAAATAATTGATCTTGTAGATAATAACATAGCATTTTATTTGGGCTGTCTTTTGTGGGCATCTTATATAAAAGATTTAGGTACCAAAAACATCCTAAACAATCCTAGCCTTGGGGAAGTTTATGATGAAGATGCAACTTTAAAGGAAATATTATTTACAGAAAAATACCTTGAACAACTGAAAAAAGATGCTAAATATTACTTGGGTATTGATTATGACCTTAAGCCTGAATATGAAAAAATTCTCAGTGTATACAAAGATTTTATAATAATGAATAAGGGATTTGTTAACACAAAGACAACAGATGACTTATTCTTGCCTGAGAGCCTTAAAAAACTTGATAATCCGGAAAAAGTTAATGAAGAAATACACAATGTCATCAAAACCGGTGAATTAAAAAAATTATTGGAATTATACGGAACAATTTTATGAATATAAAAGAAAAAGTATACCAAATGTTCATTTTGGGAACTGACGGTAATGGATATAAAAAAGCGCTGAATAATGGTGTGGGCGGGATAATATTTTTTACCCATGATATCCAAACCCCTGAACAGTTTAAAACACTAATTAAAGAATGCAAAAGTATTGCCAAAATTCCACCGTTTCTTTCAATTGATCAAGAAGGCGGAAGGGTTGAAAGAACAGAAAATATCCACAACGGTAAAAAATATTTATCCGCCAAATATGCGTTTGAAAAAGGCTTGGATTTTTTAGAAAAACAAACTGATTTAATGGCAAAAGAACTAAAGGATTACGGAATAAACCTGAATTTTGCCCCATGTATTGATGTAAATACAAACCCCAATAACCCCATTATAGGCGAACGCTCTTATTCGTCAAACCCGAATGACGTAATAAAAGCTGAAAAAATAGTTTCTGAAACTTACCGAAAAAATGGTATCATACCTTGTGTGAAACATTTTCCGGGTCATGGAGACGCAAATGCCGATAGTCATCTAACATTACCAAGAATCGATTTGTCACTTGATGAAATGGAAAAAATTCATATAAAACCTTTTAAAACCTGTGCTAAAAAAATTGAATTGGTTATGGTAGCACACCTTCACTGCACCTGCTTTGAAAAAGATGAAATTCCAACAAGTTTAAGCAAAAATGCTATTTCATATTTGAGAAACAATATTGGATTTGAGGGTGTAGCGATTTCTGATGATATGATAATGAAGGGTGTCGCAAAATTTGGAGATGTAGAAGCAGTTGAAATGGGGATAAAAGCCGGCTTGAATATGTTTATTTACAGAAATTCAGAGGCAAAAACAATAGAAATTATCGAAAAAATAGCCCAAAAAGCCGAAAAAGATGAAGAACTTTTCAAAAACATTGAAAAATCCTACGAAAAAATAATCAAATTAAAAAATTCTCGATTAATTTAATCTCATCATGTTTAGCCATATCAGAATTTTTCAACTTTTCCTTTAAAACATAATCAAAAATCTCCTGATATTTCGGTGATGGTTTTATACCAAGATTTTTCAAATCATTACCGGTTATAGATATTTTTATATTGCGTAAAACATCCAAGTATCTAAAGGCAGATTTCATATCCCTTGAAATTGCATACAATAAAATACTTTCTAACGCTAACCCATCAAAAGCCTTATATATTTCAAAATCATTTTTTAATTCACCAATTGAGCGGAAATCCTCAATAATTTTCTTTTCTTCTTTGGTAAAATCTATTCTACTTAAATCCGGTAAGAGCCCAATATAAATAATCCATGGTGATTTGATCGGATATTTGTTGACGAGATTTTCTATGTTTACATTAGGAATGTCAAATTCTTCAGGCGAAATTAATTTATAAATTCTCTCTTTGACAAACAATTCAAAAGCATATTGCGAATTCAAATTGAACGTTTCAATAAGCTCTTTTTTAACACGTTTATAAGACATATCATAATTTATATGTGCCAAGTAATCTTCCTGCAACTTTCTTGTATTTGGCTCCAAATCAAAGCCAAATCGCACACGAAACTTTAAACCGCGAATAATTCTTGTCGGGTCATCCACAAAACTTTCATCGTGCAAAACTCTTAATACTTTGTTTTTCAAATCCTTTTGTCCACCGACATAATCAACAATTTCTCCTGTCTTAACACTCATTGCAAGTGCGTTAACCGTAAAATCACGACGAAGAACATCTTCTTTTAAAGTGCAACCTATTTTTGTAACAATAGGCAAATGCCCCTTTTTCTCATAAATCTCAGCTCTGGTTGAGGCAAAATCAACCTCCTTACCGCCAACATTAACTCTAATAGTTCCAAAATCAGGATTTTCCTGTATTACTTGACCAAATTTGGCACAATCCTCAATAGCGTTGCCAACATAAGTTATATCAACGTCAAAACTCTTGACACCCAATAGCTTATCCCGAACAACGCCCCCGATATAGTACAATTTATCTGAATTATCATATATATTGATGATGTCCATGTTCCATATTTTAACGTAAAATGGTATAATAAACAAGCAGGAGAATAGTATGTTACAGGAAGCCACAAAAGTTATAAATTCAGCATTTAATAACAGTTTTATAAAAAAACTTAGTCAATATCTTCACGATTGCGTACGTGAAGAGGTTAAAAGTTCAACCTTCCGTAACTTGAAAGCAGATAAAGATAATAAATGGATTTTCTTGCAAGGAGAAGAAACTCTCCTGACTCAAGGCGAAGAATATTTAAAACTTGACGGTTCTGACAGCAAACTCACAGAACTTATGATACAAAGTGAACTGAATACTAAAGACAAATATCTCATATACGGGTACTTGTTTTTAGTTGGTAAAAACAGTAAAACACGCAAACAAAATGAATTTCTGACTCCGCTTTTGTATCTTCCTTGCAAACTTGAACGTAACGGCATTAACATAAATTGCATTCCTCAGGACGAAATGCTTTCATTAAATACGGGTGCCCTTGCTGCATTGATGAAGAAAAATGATGATGAGGATGAAGTTGATTTGCTTTTGGAAGGAATATTGGATGTTGTTCCTGATCTTCCGATAACACAAGAAAAATTGGATATATTCCTAACAACACTTCAATCTGTTGTTCCGGAAGTCGAAATTAGCCAAAATATTAAAGATAATGAGACAGAAGATAACATCTCAAAAGATGAAGCCGTTGATTTTTATAAGGAAAAAATAAATTCCGAAAATATAGATGAATTAATTGAAGAAGAAGAGCGTGAAAATACCCAAAAATCTTCAATAAAGCTTGAAAAAGTTGTTGTAACATTCCAAAATGCAATTATTTTAACCAAAAGACCATCAGTTACAGCGGGTGTTTTGCATGAACTTACGCAAATTGCTGAAAAACCAAGCGGAATTTATAGAGAAACCGCTTTGAGTATTATAAATGATGAATATGTTCAAGCTAAAGAAAAATCCGTTCCTATCAAGGACTTAAAAGAAATAACTGATTTTTATCCTATAACTCCTTTATCTTTGAGTGATTCACAAGAAAAAGTTATAAAAAATATTGATAACAGTAAGTTTATTGCGGTTCAAGGCCCTCCCGGAACCGGTAAGTCTCAAACCATAGTGAATTTGGTTGCACACCTTATCG
This sequence comes from Candidatus Gastranaerophilales bacterium, assembly GCA_944325905.1. Taxonomy (GTDB): domain Bacteria; phylum Cyanobacteriota; class Vampirovibrionia; order Gastranaerophilales; family Gastranaerophilaceae; genus SIG32. Next base: position 8,771 of record CALVBY010000038.1, read on the forward strand.
CAAACGGCAAGACTGTCCTTGTAGCATCTCGCATGGACAAAGCCGTAGATGTTGTTGCAGAGCGTTTGAATGAACTTGGCGCACCTTTTTTGGCGCTAAGGGCCGGACGTTTAAACTATCAAAAACAGCTCAGCTACCAGTTACAAGATCTTCTCTCAGGCAAAGTTGATATAGATAGCGACTTTGAAGACAGTTTGCTTGTTGATACAAAAGATATGAAGGATCATTTAAATCTTTTGCAAGAAATAGAAAAGAAATGCGAACAGATTATAAAACTTGAGCGTGAATGGCATGATTTGTCTTTGGAGACAACTGAACAGGAAAAAGCCATCGGAGAAATGCAATTTATCAAAACCCCTCTCAAAAAAGGCGAAATTGATATCATCTCAGGCATAATAAAAATTTTACAAAACAACTTGGAAAAAGCAGGCTTTTTCGCCAATATTGCAAACTTCACAAGCCTCAGACACCTTAAAAAAATACTCAAACTCAATGAATTTGAAGTAGATTACGAAAACCTTGCAAGATTAAGTGCCGAACTTGAAGTTGCATCAATGAATTGTAAACTAAGAATGATTGAAGCCTCAATTCAAAAAATCGGCAATCTTCATGTGCTTATGGAACAAATCAGACAAATGAAGAAAAAACAAAAAAATCTTGCAATAAATATACTAAAAAACAAACGTCGTGAAGCTTTAAAAGGCCTTTTACGCGATCAAATAAAGAGCCAAAGATTGAAAGTACATGCAAAATCACTTGTAGAGCGCAGAAAAAATCTTCAAAACAGAATACTTGAAGAGGAAGACTTCAAACCTCTATTGGAAGCCTTCCCATGCTGGTGCGTAACAACTTATGCAGTATCAGAATCATTGCCGATGAAACCCGGAATGTTTGATGTTGCAATTATTGATGAAGCCTCTCAATGCGATATTGCCAGCTGTTTCCCTATAATGTTCCGTGCAAAACGTGCTGTGATTGTGGGTGATGACAAACAGCTTCCGCACTTGTCATTCTTAGAAAAAGCAAAAGAACAATCCTTCTTAAATCAATACGGGATTCCTGATAAATACCAATTGATGTGGCGTTTCAGAACAAATTCCATGTTCGATCTTGCGGATTACTACTCAATGAACTCCGTTATGCTTGATGAACATTTCAGAAGTTTACCGCCTATCATTGATTTTTCTAACCACGAATTTTACGGTGACAGAATAAGAATAATGAGAAAAGATTTCGGCGGCCAAAAGGTGTTGGAACTTGTGGAAGTTCCTGACGGCAAAGTTGATTTTGATGCAACAAGGAATTTACCCGAAGTAGAGGCTGTAATCAAAAAATTGCACGAGATAGTTATAGAGGATGAACGTAAAAATCCAGACAATCCTGTGTCTATCGGTATAATTTCACCATTTAGAGCACAAGTGGAACAGTTAAAAACCTCTGTATCAAAGGTGCTTTCAGACCATATGATAGGAAAACATCAAATAGAAATCGGAACAGCACACACATTCCAAGGTGATGAAAGAGATATAATTCTTATATCATGGGCATTTGCAAACAATTCACATCCGCAAAGCGCAACATTTTTACAAAAACCAAATCTGTTCAACGTTGCAATAACACGTGCAAGATATAAGGTTGTAAACTTTGTTTCACGAGATATAACAAATCTTCCGGAAGGACATTTCAGGAACTATATTTCATACATTAAAGAATACCAAAATAAACAACAGGCACTTGAGAATTTGCAAATCGACGAAAACGAATACAAAAACAACCTTGAACGTGAAATTGCAGCTCAAATACGCGAACTTGGACATGAAGTCCTTGCAGGAAGTGAAATTGCCGGTTTGAAAGCGGATTTACTAGTTGACAAAAAATTCATAGTAGAAATTGACGGCGTTGAAGATAACGTAAAACAAACCGTTTCGAATATGAAAAAGCAGTCAATACTTGAACGCTGTGGCTTTAAGGTCAAGCGTATAACTTATCGTGAATGGACATATTCACCAAAAGTTTGCTTGGACAGAGTTTTGATTGAAGAATAAAAAAAGCCTCTTTAAAAGAGGCTTTTTTAATATCATAAAATTTTAAACTTCTTTAAATATCAAAGAAGCATTTTGTCCGCCAAAGCCAAATGAATTTGAAAGCGCAACATGCACATCAGCTTTTTGAGCTTTATGCGGAACATAGTTCAAATTACCAACATGTTCATCTTGGTTATCAAGGTTAATCGTCGGCGGTACAATATTTTCCTTAATTGTTTTAACGCAAGCAATAGCTTCAATAGCGCCTGTAGCACCCAATACATGTCCGTGCATAGATTTTGTTGAACTAACGCGTAAATTAGGATTTTTCTGTTTATCGCCAAATAATCTTTCAATAGCATTAGATTCAGCAACATCACCAAGACCAGTACTTGTACCGTGTGCGTTGATATACTGAACATCAGTAGGCTTCAAACCAGCATCATCCAATGCAAATTCCATAGATTTTGTAGCACCTTTACCCTCAGGGCATGGAGCAACAACATCATATGCATCAGCTGTTTGACCATAACCAACAATTTCTGCATAAATTTTTGCACCGCGCTTTTTAGCATGCTCATATTCTTCCAAAATAAGAACACCGGCGCCTTCTGACATTACAAAACCGTCTCTGTCTTTGTCAAAAGGTCTTGACGCTTTTTGTGGTTCATCATTTCTGCGTGAAAGTGTCCTTGCACTAGCAAATGCGCCAACACCAACATCACAAATGGTAGCTTCAGTACCGCCTGCAACAATAATATCGGCATCACCATATTGGATTGTTCTGTAAGCATCACCGATAGTGTGAGTACCCGTAGCACAAGCTGAAACTACAACCTTATTTACACCTTTGTATCCGTATTTTATAGAAATTCTTCCTGATGGCATATTTACAATCATCATCGGAATAGTAAACGGAGAACACTTATTAGGTCCTTTTTCCAAAATACGTTTATGGTTTTCTTCAAATGTTCTAAAACCACCTGCGGCAGAACTTACCATAACACCTATCCTATAAGGATCAACATCATTGACTTCTTCCAATTTTGCATCCTTGATGGCTTCATCAGCAGCAATCATAGCAAACTGAATGAATCTATCCATTTTTTTTGCTTCTTTTGCATCAAGATACTGTTCAGGATCAAAATTCTTAACTTCACCTGAAATTTTAACAACGTGTTTTTCTATATCAATTAGTTCGGAAGTGCTTATGCCGCTTTTACCTTCAACAAGACTGTTCCATAAATTATCAACACCTATACCAAATGGCGAAACGGCTCCCAGCCCTGTGATTACTACTCTTCTTTTTGTCATCTCTTATCCCTTTACAATAAATATGCGAGAATGAGAGAATATTTCCTCACTCTCGCAAACTTTTTCAACGAATAAATATATTATTCAAATTATGAATGTGAATCAATATAGTTTACAGCGTCTTGAACTGTTTGGATTTTTTCAGCTTCTTCATCAGGAATTTCGCAACCGAATTCTTCTTCGAAAGCCATAACCAATTCAACTGTATCTAATGAATCAGCACCCAAATCAGCTGTGAAGCTTGCTTCTGGAGTAACTAAAGCTTCATCTACGCTCAATTGATCTACTACTACTTTTTTAACTTTTTCAAATGTACTCATTTCTTCTTCCTCATTTATTAGTGTATCACTACAATTCCATAAACATTATACTAAGCATAAGATTTTTTTGCAACAAATTTACAAATGTGCAAGTGTTTTGTTAAAAATCTTTACTAAAGCATCAAGCCGCCAGCAACTTCAATTGCTTGACCTGTAACATAATCGGTATCCAAAGCAAGGAATTTAACAACTTTTGCAATATCTTCAGGAGTACCCAATCTCTTCATAGGAATTGCTTTTAAGTATTCATCGATATTAGCCAAATCATGTGTCATTGCAGTTTGTATAAAACCAGGACATACTGCATTAACTCTGATACCGCGAGAACCAAATTCTTTTGCAAGAGTTTGAGTCAAACCGATAAGACCTGCTTTTGATGCTGAATAGTTTGCTTGACCAGCATTACCGTGACGGCCAACAATACTTGACATATTGATGATAGAACCTTGACGAGCTTTCATCATATATTTGATAACAGCATGAGTTACACAATAAGCACTTGTAAGGTTAATCTTGATAACTCTTTCCCATTGTTCCATATCCATTCTTACGAACAAACCGTCTTTTGTAATACCTGCATTGTTCAACAAGATATCAATTTTACCGTGTTCAGCAATCATTTTATCAACATTTTCTTGAACAGCAGCATCATTTGAAACATCAAAACTATAAAAATATGCGTTTGCACCACAAGCCTTAATCTCATCCAAAGCCGGTTGAGCTTTTTCAGCATCACAAATATCGTTGATAATGATATCACAACCTGCTTTAGCAAGTTCAAGCGCACAAGCCAAACCAATACCACGTGATCCGCCTGTTACTAATGCAATTTTTCTTTCTGTCATTGTTTTTCTCCTTATTTTAACGGGGAAACCCCAATCTACATCTTATCTATACACCAACCATCAGTTCTTTTAATGCGGAAACTGTGGCATCCAAAGATGATTTGTCATAAACATTATAAACAACTGCCTCTGGTGCAATTTTTTTATTCAAGCCGGCAAGAACCTTACCCGGACCGATTTCTACAAATATCTCAACACCTTCTTCAACCATTTTTTGAATAGTTTGAGTCCAATGTACGGATGAATATATTTGTCTTGGCATTTTTTCTCTAAAATCAGCACTGTTTGTTGTCAGCTCAGCATCAACATTTGTAACAACAGGCATTGATGCGTCATTTAGTTCAATACCGGAAACAAATGATGCAAATTCATGACCCGCATTTTCCATAAATTTAGAATGGAACGCTCCTGACACAGCCAAAGGAACAACCCTTCTTACTCCGTTTGCAAGCATATAATCACTTGCAGCTTTAACAGCATTTTCATCACCCGTGATAACAACTTGTGCAGGTGAATTGTAATTTGCCACATCAACGTAACCAACTTTTGAACCTTCAGCAAGTCCTGCCCTCAACTGTTCTTCAGATGCGTTCAAAACAGCTGCCATACTGCCGCCTTTTGTAGCGCCCATAAGATCAGCTCTTTTTTGAATTGCCTTTAAAGTATTTTCCAAAGACATAACCCCTGCTGTATACATTGCACAATATTCACCCAAACTGTGGCCCGCTACAAAATCAGGTTTGATATCAATTTGAGATTTTAAAGCCTCCATTGCAGCAATAGACATTGTAACAATTGCAGGCTGAGTGTTAACAGTCTGCTTTAAATCCTCTTCAGGACCTTCAAAACAAATTGTTGAAATACTTTTATTCAAAACTTTGTCTGCTGTTTCAAAAACAGATTTTGCACTTTCAAAATTTTCATACAAATCTTTTCCCATGCCAACGCTTTGAGAGCCTTGTCCCGGAAATAAGAATGCTATTTTTTTCGCCATATTCATATCCCTCTCACATCCATTAAATTCATTATACAGCAAACACTCCAAAAGTAAACCTATATTTTAAAAGTTATCGGTTGGGCAGATACGCCCAATTGACTTTTATAGATGTAGTAAAAAGAGAAGCTGTATCCGGATAATTTTACGAAATTATTCAAAAGATTTCATCCAGCCTTGAGTTTGCTTAGAAACAGAACCTGTTTTTTCAATAAAATGGACATATTTTTCAATAGAAAGAAACTTGGTTGTTGAGTCTAACCCCTCACCAAACCCCTCTCCCACAAGGGGCGAGGGGGGTAAATGATTTAATGCACACGGAACCCTCTCCCATAGGGAGAGGGAGTAGTTGTTCGAGCGAAGCGAGTTACAACTGCGGGAGAGGGTCATCATGTTGATGATTTCACCCCTCACCTGAATTTCTAAATTCACGTACGTTCATTAAGAAATTCTATCCTCTCCCACAAGGGGCGAGGAGGGTTGTCATTGATCAACTAGGCAAACCGCCTGATAATCGCTCCAGCCGTGGCCGACGAAGTACCAACGCGTACTGGTAGAGTAGAAGTGGCGGATGTGCACGTAGCCGCTGATAGACTCCTCACCGGACCAAACGTCAAAGAATGAGCCTGTGAAGCCTAATTCCGCTGCCTTATCACGGTCAAGTGTTAAATTGGATACATATTCTCTAGCACCTATGCCTGAGGTGTTATAAACATAGTTTGCTATTTCTGCAACCTGTGCTATTGTCGGCATCTTACTGACACCGCCGCAGGCTTTGACAGCTCCGGCCCAGTAGTCGTTATCAATAGGACAATCTGTTATTCCTAAATCACCTTTTAGTTGTTCACATTCAGCTTTCGTGATAGGAGTTGGTGTAAACGGCGTACCGAAACAAGTACCGCCCAGTTCAAATGCACAAGTGCTGCCAAGACTCAGTACATTTATTGCCCTTAAATCTTTACCGGAGGTATTAGGAGTTTTGAACCCATCAGTATCATAAAGTAGAGCCAGACAAGAGGTTCC
>CALVBY010000039.1 GCA_944325905.1 Candidatus Gastranaerophilales bacterium
TCGGGACGTGGCGCAGCTTGGTAGCGTGCTACCTTGGGGTGGTAGAGGTCGCAGGTTCAAATCCTGTCGTTCCGACCATTTAAAAAGCGGGATTTGTTTTCCCGCTTTTGTTTTTGTGTTAAAGATTTTTGAAATTTTACCCTTGTGTCGGTCTTGTGTTTTTTAATTTTTTAGGATATTGTTTCTATATAGAAAAAGGGGAGCTAAAATGCAAGAAGAGTTAAAAGAGATTAATGAAGTTGTAAAAAATATTGCTGTTTTTATTCAGGAAGATAGTATGGTCAAGCCTGATTTTGAAGAGTATTTGAGAACGGTAAGCGGTTCTATGAATATTCAGGCCGCGTGTTTTAATTATATTTTTGAACGTAATCTTGGAGAAGAACAGAAAAGTATTTTGCAGCTTTATGTAGAAAATACTAAAAAACTCCCTTCTGCTGATAAAAAAATTGTTGAAGCGCTTTCAAAATCTGTTTCTTCTGTTTTTGAGGTGAGAAAAGTTCTTAAAAACGGTTTTGAGCTTTATAATATAATCAATGAAAAACTTTATACCGTTTCATCGTTAGTAAAAATGACTTCCTTTAGAGGAATTGGCGGCGGGCAATTTGTTGTTGCACGTATTTTTGAATTTAAAAAAGAGTATTATCTTTTAGAAATCTCAGGTGTGCTTTCTGCAAGCAGAAAGGATGATGCTCTGAGATTTGCAGTTGCTAAAATAATTGAAAATCCTGAGCTTGTTTATTTGGATAATCCGGAAAAGTTAAAAGAGATCGAAAAAAATATCAAAAAAGTTTATAAAAAATTCATTGAATATTTTGGTACAGATGAGGTTGTGACAACCAACAAATACGCTGATGATTTGATTGGCATGTTTAATGATTATGCCGAAGGCGGTGAAAAAACAGACTGGCAGGAGAAAGTCAGCCTGCCTGAAGAGTACAAGTTCTTTAATGTCAGCGAATTCCACAATTCTTATGAAAATTTCTTAGAAAATTCCCTTGGTGGTTTTTCTTCTCACAGCGAAGAATATGATGTTGGTATAATCTTTGATGAAGAACTTGGCATGTATGCAATTCCTTTTTATGGAACATTCAACAAAATTTTTGAGGCAAAGGATTATACAAAAATTGTTAATTTTGATAAATGTATTGAATATTTCCTTACAAATGACAAGTTTTCAGCTAATTTAATAAGAAAAGTAGCTGAAAAACACCAAAATTTTGAAAAAGTTGTGAATGCAGTTTTAGGAACAGATTTAACCTTGGATGAAATTTTGCAAAAGTATAAATCTCGTTATCTTGAAAATAAAATTGTTTCATCAACTACTGTATTGTATTTATCAAAAGCGTTCTCGAATACTTTAGGTATTATTGAGGAAGAAGAAAATAAACCACAAATTGAGATGGATCACAAAATAGGCAGGAATGATCCTTGTCCTTGCGGTAGCGGGAAAAAATACAAAAAATGCTGCGGTGCAGTTGCTAAGGTTTAGAATTTAGCAAGCAATTCAGCAAAGGATTTGGAAGAAATTCCTATAATGTTTTCCATATCTCCCTCAACTGATTTGATAAACCCATCAGGCAGTTCTTGGATGCCATAGGAGCCTGCTTTGTCAAACGGTTTGTATTTTTCTATGTAATCCATTATCATTTGGTCTGTCAAAGTTTCAAATGTAACTTTGCTTGTCGTTGAATTTTTTTTGATTTGATCTGTTTTGGAATCAATCATTACTATTGCAGTCACGACTTTGTGTGTTTTTCCTGATAGTTTTTTTAGCATTAAAAATGCATCTTCTTTATCTTTTGGTTTTTCCAGAATTTCCTCACCCAAAACAACTACCGTGTCAGCTCCGACAATTATTGCATTATCTTTTAAAAGGGGTTTAACTGCTAAGGCCTTATTATAGGCTAAATTTTCTACATAATCGTAAGAAAAAGCCGTCTTCGTGTGTTTTTCAACGTACGGAGACGGAATAATTTCCAATTTGTAATCCTTTAATATTGCGGCTCTTCTGGGAGATGAAGATGCCAGGACTATTTTTCCCATTCCCTGCTCCTTTTGTTCCTATATCTTTTAAAAATGTCTGCAGTCATTTTCTAAAAATATATTATCACAAAATGAACAAAAAACTTTTTATTAGTATGGTTGAGCTGATTTGTTGTACCTTGCTGATCTTGCGTTAATTGCATAGCAGGCAATATTTAGACGTTGCTTCAACAACATCATATTTTTGTGCATACTTGCATAATCATTCATTGCCCCAAGCATCTTCTGCGGGTCAATCATTGATTCCATATTATCGTGGTTATCCACTTTTTCTTCAGCGTACTTTTTGACCAATAATTGGTCGATGTAATCTTCAGCACCTATTGCCATAAGATCCTCCCTATTCAATTGTCCTTTTCCTAAGAAAAATAATCCTTAATATTCCTTATATATATATTAAGTATATCGTTCCCAGAAAATTGCCTAAAATTATCATATTTGATTTACATTTGTTAACAAAAAATTGTGATATAATAATCATATGAAAGATATTGTAATTACTGCACCGGTCAAGAAACCTGAAGATATTGAATTATTCAGCAAAGCTACAAGTTGTAGGGATTATTACGTTTATTATAAAAAGTTTTTGGATAACAATTTTGATTACGTAAAAGAGTTTGTTGATGTTGCAAAACGCTGTAAATGTAATATTTTTATCAATTTTAAACATGATATTACGGAAGAAAATTTGCCTGAAATTAAAAAGATGTTGAAATTTTTAAAAACTGCAGGTATAGACGGTATTTTTATAAACAGTTTTGCAATTTTGGAGGCAATAAAAGTTTTTAAATTACCGTTTAAGGTTATTGTAGATTCGTACTTTGATATTCATAATTTGGCTGGAATTGATTTTATAAATAGTTTTCATAAAGTGGACGGAATAATCATTACCGAAGAAATTTATATGAAAAATATCGCCAAAATCAAAAAATACACCAAGTTGCCACTTGCAATTGATTCGGATAATTTGCCTTGGTGTGCTGAGGATATAAAAAAATTAAAAGCGATTGATAATGTTGTTATAAAAGGGAAATTTTCAAATTCAGAAGAAATTCTTGAGGGTATTGAATTGGTTGAGAATATCCTTGAAAAACCTAAACTGTTCAAAAATCAGAAACTACCGTTTAAACATGTTCGCAAAAGTATTTACCAGACAAACCATTTTTCAGGTGAAATGGTTAGTGCGGAAGGTAAAGATTTTAAATTCAGCAGAAATATCCATAAATTTGAATGGGACGTAAAAAGAACAAAAATACCAGCTAAAATAGATTACAATGAAAAATATCGATTAAATTTGCGATTGTCTGAATTGGCACAAGTTGATGAATTAGGTAAGTATATTAAAAAAATAGGTGTAAATCCTATTTATTCTATTGAATACGGTGAAATTCTTGCAACGTGTGATTTGGTAAGCAGCAGTTTTAGTGAATTAATAACAAAGGTTAGAAAGTTTTGTTTTGATAACGGAATAAAATTCCAACTATCCACTCCTAAAATTCTTATAGAAAGGGATTTTGATAGGGTTTATGAATATGTAAAACAGCTACTTCTTGCAGAGCCGGCTCCTGATTCATTGATTATAAACAATATCGGATATTTTTGGGCTGTAATTAATGATAGTGACATAAATCACATACCGATTGAGATTGGGCAAGGTATAAATTTGTTGAACAGTTTGTCAATAAAATGCTTGAACAATCTGGCTCCGATTGACACGGTTGATTTTACGTCATTTAAAGATATGGAAAGTGCTATCAAAACTATTAAAAAAATAAAAAATGATATTCCAAATCTTAAGTACACAATTGCCGGTAATAAAAAAGTTCCTAGCATGGGACTTTGTCCATTGAATAATGATAGTGCGATAATTTCACGTTTGTCTTGTAAGGCGCCTTGCCATAAAGGCGGATTTGCATTAAAAGATCCCTCATTGAAAAAAGTTTTTCCGTTTACATGCGACGGTTTTTGCAGAATGCATATGTTTGAAGATACTGTTATGCAGGATTTTTCTTGTGTTAAAGAACTTTATGACACAGGAGTTAATGAATTTGTATTTGATTTTAGTGCGTTAAATGCTAAATATATTCCCATATTGTTAAACGAATTTTTTAATTCAAATCCTGATTAAAGTTTGTACCTGATAATAGCGTTTGAACCTTGCGAGGTTATAAAAAGAGTCCCATTTGATATATGTAATCCGTAGGGTTTAATTACATCAGCTACAATTACTTCAATCTGCCCCGTATCATCAACTTTTAGCACATTATTAGCATTGTAATTGGCTATATAAAGATTACCTTTATCGTCACTAATCAAGCCTATTGGTCCATTTAGTTTTTTATCTTTTAGAAATATTACTTTGTCTCCGGTCGGGGTGATTTTGAAAATTATATTATCAGAAAAACCAGCAACAAAGATGTTGCCGTTGTTATCTGTTGTTAATCCCGTCGGACTTGGTATATTTTCATAAACTCCGTTTGAAGAAGGTTGTTGAGGTTGTTCTTTTATTTGTTGTTCATATTTTAGTGTTTGCAGATCAGTGTTTAATTCTTTAGCAAGAGCTTGTGCTTTTGGATTTATGTAAGAACCAGATGGAATAAGCGCCAAAAGAGCTTTTGCTTTTTCATCCTGACCCAGTTTTTTGCTTAGTTCTGCAGCTTTATAAACAGAATCATAATCAGTTGGTTTTCTTACAACAATTTGTTTGAAAACAGTTAGTGCAGCTTCGTCTTGCCCCAAATATTCCAAAATGGATCCGAGGTTATAATATGCATCAATATAATTAGGATCAAGGTTGATTGCTCTTCGGAAAGCCTCCATAGATCTGTCATATTGGCCTATTTTATAATAATCAATACCCTTATTATATTGAAGTTTTGCTTCTGTCATATTATCAGCAAAGGAATAGTTTAATGAAATCATTCCGAATGCTAACATTACAAAAGTAAGTTTTTTATATAGCTGCCAATTCTTCAACAAGTTCTTTATGTTCATTTGCAAAGCCACTTCCTCTTGATATAATAGCCTGTTTTAAGATTTCAGGCAAGTCAATAGGTGTTAACTCTTTAAAATTATCAGGAACTCTCAAGCTCCAGTTTGCATCACCTGAAGTACCGGGTCTGTTGTAAACATCTTCAATTTGGAAAAAGTCTGTGAAGAAAATTTGAACATTTTCAGCTTTTGATGCAAATACTTCAACGAGTTTTGTTTGTTTCAAAAATTCAGCATCTTTTGTTAGTCTTGTGATAATATCATCCTTGTTAGGTGCTTCTGCGTATAAATCTTCAACAAGATTTTTAGCATGCAAGTATCCTTCATGAGTATTAATCATGGATTTTGCCCACATAGAAATCGGTTCATTATCGTGAGTTCCTACCATTGCCCAGCACTTTTCATCTATATTACAGCATCTGTATGGATGTTTAGGCTCCTCAGGTACTACAAACTGAGTTAATCGCATGCCTTGGAGCTGATACTTTTTCATTACTGCAGCCACAGGGTTAGTTAAGGTTCCTAGGTCTTCGCATACAATTGCATTTTTGTCCAAGCCTTCTTCTTTAGCTGCTTCAATTACAATTTTTTCAATTAAAGCACCATACTTGGTGATTTGTTCATCGGTGAGAGTTTTAACTCTTTTTTCTTTGTCTGCTTCAAGAGACATGTCCAAATCGTCAAGTTTTGCGATAGCAAATTTAGATAAGAACGGGTGTTCAGGTGATGAATATAATCTGCCGGCACCTTCTTCGATTTTTGGTTTGTGACCTGATTTATATACCCAAGGATCAATTAAACCTACAATATGGTCAATTCTTACACCACCAGGGTTTTCGCGAAACATTTTTTTGTACAAATTCTTAAGTAGTACACCGGCTTTGTCAAGTGTACCATCTTCTTTATACATTTTTTCAGGATCAAGTACAGGAAATCCCCATGCTTGTCCGTCTTTTGAAAAATAATCCGGCGGACAACCGAGCATCCAGCCATCCAAAAAGTATGCTTTGTATGCCCAGATATCTCTGTCGGAGAATGCAACTTGTCTGTCCGCAATCATTTTAATATTTTTAGTTTTTGCATACTCTCTTGTTTCGGTATTTTGTTTTTTTAGAATAAATTGTATGAATTTATATTTATCAATATCGTATTCATATTTTTTAGAAATTTCAACAAGTCTTTTTCCGTGCTCAATTCTTTCTTCAATTGTATTTGGAGCAAATAAGTTTCTGTCAACTTCAGATTGCCATAGTGGCCAATAATCATTTTGATGTTCTATGCTTAAGGCTTCATACATACTGTCACGGTCAAGCCAGCGATTATTGAGATGTTTAAATTCTTCAAATTCTTTTTTTAATTGACTGTTTCCTCTTGTAAGAAAATGTCTATAAGCTTCATCTAAAGCATCTGCATATTTGTTGTAAACATAAGAATATGCTGTTTTATTATTATTTTTTTGAGGATTGCTGTTTACTATTTCATTAAAAGTAGCAATTGAAAGAATTTTGTTCCAAGCCTCAGTTGTTAATTCTTTAAGGTCTACAAATAAAGGGTTTGTTGAAAAAATAGTACCTGTATAGGGTGAAGAATCACAGCTTTTAGTTTTTCCGGCTGGTCCAAGTTGAATTGCATTGAATATTCCTGATGCATAATCAATGAGTTCTTTACCCCCATTTGAATTCATTGTTCCAAACCCGGTATTTTCATTGATTGCTGAAGGAAAACTTCCGCCATGTACTATAAGTGCAAAATTCTTCTTACCCAAAACGCTAAGTGCCTTTTGAATTGTACTAATTGTTCTTTCGTCAAAACTCATGCTTACCCCTTCTTTGTATAAAAAATGGGTCCGGTGGGACTCGAACCCACGACCAATTGATTAAGAGTCAACTGCTCTACCAACTGAGCTACAAACCCATTTATTCAAATCTGATAAAAATCTTATTCCAATTCGTTATAAAAATTCTTATCTATATAATTATTATAGCGGATGATTTTTTTTTGACAATAAAAAATTTTTAGTGATAATGTTTTTTATGAAAAATTTACGGTTTAAAAAACTAAATATAGATGAATTTTATGAAATATATCAAGATATGGAAACTCAATTTCCTAAAAATGAGTTAAAATCATATGATGTTTTTGTAAAACTTTTAAATACCGATGTATTAGATTGTGTCGGTGTATATGATAAAGATTACCTGGTTGCATATTTTCTATATGTTTCACTTGAAAATGGTCGCAAATGGCTTGAATATATTGCCGTTAGAAAAGAGTTTCATTCAAAAGGTTACGGTTCCAAGATAATGCAATGCTTAAAAAATTGCTATCTTGAGGTGGAAAAGCCCAATATATCTCTCCCAGATACAATTAGGCGTATAGATTTTTATAAAGCTTTAGGTGCTAAAAAGCTGGGCGTGAATTACATATATCCTAATGATTTTGGTGGATTACCTATGGATTTATATTATATAGGAGAAAATTCACCTTGTTATGAGGAAGTAATTGAGACTATAGCAGAAATTTTTAATAAGTTGCATTTAGATGTAAAGAGTATGCCTCAAATATTACAAAGTATTAAATTAAGTTAATTTACTGTTATCAAATTGCATGAAAGTTTTTTTCCAGGTAAAATCTTAGAATGGCGGATAAGAAGTTGAAAGCTATGATTATGTCAGCGGGATTGGGTTCCAGATTGGAACCTTTGACTTTGCAGGTTCCAAAACCTTTAGTAACAGTTTTTAATCGTCCCGTTATGGATATTCTGTTTGAAAAACTTGCAGAAATTGATGTTAGAGATGTTATCTGTAACACTTATTATCTTGCGGATCAGATAATAGATAGATATAAAAATAATAATTTTGGTATAAATTTTAATTATATAAGAGAAGAACAGCTTTCAGGAACAGCCGGTGGGTTAAAGAAATGTCAATATTTCTTTGAAGATGGAGAAACGTTTATAGTTCTTTCTGCGGATGGTTTAACTGATACTGACATTCAAAAAGGTATTGAAATTCACAAAAAATCATCAGCTATTGCAACAATTGGTGTCAAACACGTAAAAAAAGAAGATGTTTCAAGTTATGGAGTAGTTGTTGTTGATGAAAATGGATATATTGTTGAGTTCCAAGAAAAACCTCCGGTTGAAGAAGCAAAAAGTAACTTAATTAACACTGGAATTTATATTTTTGATTATAAAATATTTGATTATATTCCGGAAAATACATTTTATGATTTTGCAAAGAATGTTTTTCCAAAGCTTTTGGAAAAAAGGCAAATTAACACATTTAAAGTAGAAGGCTACTGGAATGATATAGGCACAATACCTCAATATATACAGTCAACAAAAGATGTTTTTGCAAAGGCTTGTCATTTTAGTCATGGAAATATTGTTACTACTGAATCTGGTAGATACGTTTCAAAATCCTACGTGCCCAAAAGTGTCCATTTCGCTGGTGATTCCACAATTGGTGAAAGGTGTCAAATTGGTGAAAATGTAAAAATAGAAAATTCCATCATATGGGATAATGTAAAAATAGCTGCAGGGGTTCATTTGAAAAATTGTATAGTAGCATCGGATGTGTCTGTAACGAAGAATGCTGAAAATAAAATAATAGCTGATAACTCATTAATTCCTGTATAAAAATATAAGCAATTGCTATTGACTTTCAATAATATTGATGATAATTTTAGAATATCGCGAGTGAGCTGAGATAAGAGCACATAGTGATAGAGTGACAAAGAGATAACGGTTGACCAGCAACCTTAAAATCTGGGCCTGTGGCACTCTGCCGACGAAGAAGATTAAGTATCTTCTGAGGAGAGGAAAGGTAGCGGAAGCTACCGCAAGCCAAAAAGTTGAATAACGGTTGACCAGCAACCTTAAAATCTGGGCCTGTGGCACTCTGCCGACGAAGAAGATTAAGTATCTTCTGAGGAGAGGAAAGGTAGCGGAAGCTACCGCAAGCCAAAAAAATTGAATAACGGTTGACCAGCAACCTTAAAATCTGGGCCTGTGGCGCAGCGGTAGCGCAGAGGACTCATAATCCTTTGGTCGTGGGTTCGAATCCCTCCGGGCCCAGTTTTTTGTTCCTAAAATTCTGATGTGAATTTTAAAAGCTTATTTTTTTATAAAAGTATAATAAAAAGCTTTCCAAAATTTAGGTCTTATAAAAAATAGTGGTCTGTGTTTGATGAAGTTAAATCCTGAATATAATGGGTTTAAAAATTTCCACTTAAAGGTTTCGTCTTCAGATATCTTCCATGGCGTTTTTTCAAGATTTTCAAAATATAGGTTTTTAAAAAATGTATTTGCTCCAAATATCCAAGGTTTTTGACACCCTATAAAGTGGACAATTTTTGGATTTCTTGTGTAGCTTGTTCTACTGTTAAAGTGGCTAACTTGAACATTCCATTCATCAGGTAAGATTTTTATTTTGTCTTTTAGTACAAAATTTATTATGTCTTGGTCACCTGTTTTAATGACATCAGGGTTATTTTTTGTGTATTCAAAATAGGCATTTTCAATGTTGTCTTGGCGTATTTTTGCAAGATTTATAACCAATACGCCGGAGTTAACATAACTTGTATTTTTCCATTTCTTTTTATGTTTTACCCTAACATCAAGAACTCCCGCAGCATAATTGTCTTCAAAATCTATATTAAATAGTTCATTTAATGATGTATTTACGATTGTATCGCAGTCAAGGTAAATTATACGATCAATATCCGGTAACAATTCTGCAAGTCTAAGTCTATAGTATGCAGCAATTGACAGGTATGAATGTGTTGATATGTCTTTGTATATATCAAATTTGCTTTCGTCAACTTTTACAAACGATATTTCACAGTTCCCAAGTGTTTTAAGTTTTAGAATGTTATCTTTGTTTTCATCACTTAAGCCGCTATCAAGTATATAAAAATGTAATTCGTCGCTTGAATTGGCATTAGATAAAATTGATGCAATTACAACTCCTGCATGTTTACAGTAGTTATTGTCAGGTGATAAACAAACATTAATCATTTAAAAACTCCAACAAATTATGACTTCTGAGATTATATTTCAAAAAGAAGTCTTTGTAAAGATTTAATTTCACTTGAATTATTAAACAGAGTTATTTTGTTTGTTGTCCTTTAAAATTAAGTCTTTCTTTAAATGCATTAATTTCTTGTGAGTTGAACATATTAAGTCCGGGTTCGACAAATTTTTCTATAATTACGTGCTCAACAAATTTATCAATCGGTTGGATTAGTAGACCTAATGCTACAAAGCCTCCAAGTGTTTTAAGAAGTTTGATTTTGAAAATTTTATTGCTTTCAATATTTTTCAAAATATCTTTTACAGCTTTTGAGTTGTAGTCGTTTATGTTTGCAGGGTCTTTTTTATAAATTTCTTTTAAGTCTTGTAATTTTTTAAACATTTTTTCAGACATGTTTTCAGGTTTTTTGTTTGCTAAAAGTAATTCCCTGTTTTTATACATATCGTCAATTCTTGCGTTTATATATTGATGAATTTTGTTTTTACGTTTGCCATCAAGGTTTTCCGGGTGTTTGTGCCCAAATACAAAGTTCATTAATATTTTTAAAGGATTTTTTGTTTTGCGAGCTCTTGATATTTCTTCCATGTAGTTATCAAGAGCTTTACAATATTTTTCTTTGTATGTGTTAGCATCATGTTCACTCAATTTTGTATGTGACATAAATTTAAGATGATGTTCAATTATTTCATTTTGAGTTTGTAGTGATAGTTTTTCTTTTCCAAATCGAGCGGCTATTGATGCAGTTTTTTGCCCGGCGTGTACTGCTGCAATTGGAAAAATTATGCTTGCAAATGTTTGAAATAATGCTTGTTTAAGCCCTCTTTTTGCATCAGGATCATAAGAAGCTTTGTCATTTTTATATTTATCATAAATATCTGCCCCAAAATACATTAGAGCCGGAACCCAGAAAGCTGTACCAGCCTTTGGTGCAATATCCATAATTGCTGCCCCAATATCATTTGTAAAAGCTAACCCTCGGATTGGCCACTTTAATAATGGGTCGCTAAATTCTTTCTTTTTTTGTTGTTTCTCAAAAGTTTGCGATGTCTGTTTTTCTGTTGTTGTATTTCCTGCAAAACCTCTTATTGGGGCAATATTTGTCAAATCTTTTTCTCCATTGCTACATATAGACTGGTCCTTAATTGTACCATAAAAATGTAAAGAAGTCTAATTTTTTATGGTTTTTAGACTATTTATTTTTATTTCTCTTATTATTTGTTTTAATTCGCGAATTCTTGTGTTAATTATATCAATTTTATTGAAGTAATAATCAGTTTGAGCTTGAGTTAATTTTTTCCCTTCAAGAAATTTATTAATCTGATAAAGTTCGATTTCCATGTCATTAATATTTGACCTAAGATTTGCTATTTTTGATTCTTCAGCTTGTGTAAGTTTCAGCATTGGACCCTTGTATTTTTTTAAAGGAACAAGGCCATTGAATGCTATTGGAGAAATCGTATTTATCATAATCTACCTCACAGTTAATTATACAAATCTTGTAAAGGTTATTAATTGATAATATGTTACGAAATTTTACGATTTTACTTGCGAACGCTTAATTTTTCGAGTGCTCGAACAAATCGGACAATAGTTTTTTCGGTATCAGCTGTAATTGAGTCTACCAGAATTGTTTTACAACCGAGTAGTTTCCCGCATAAAACGTCTGTCAGTGGTCGGTCTCCTACGAATGCACATTCTTTGGGGTTTAAATCGTAATTTTTCAAGAATTTTTTTGTGCGACTTATTCTTGGTTTTCCGGCATCAAACAAAAGCGGAAAATTTGAGATGTCTCTAACTTTTTGTATGTAATTAGGATTTTTATTGTTTGAGATTACAGCTATAAAAAAATTCTCTCTTACATTGTTCAGCCACTTTTGAGTTTCTTCGGTGTAATATCCTGATTTTGAAGCCATTAGGGTACTATCCAAATCAAAAAGGATTGCTTTTATCCCAAGAGATTTTAGTTCTTCTAGGTTAATTTCATAAATGCTTTTTAGATTGTAATCAGGCTTTAGAAACATATTCTTTTACTCCAACTGTCCTTGCTAATGCGTACTTGTAGTCTTTTGGTCCTTGCTCAAATTTTAAATACACATCATCATTTGTATTCCCAAGAGGTTGTTCTTCACCGTCTTTATTTTTTATTTCCGTAATTTGGGTCGTAAATTGTTCAGAAGGTGTTATTATCTCAATTTCATCATTCAACAAAACCTTATTTTTTATCTTAACTAAATAGCTATCATCAGTTTTGCCATGGAATTCAAATAAGAAATCAGCTCCTGCAAGGCCTTTGGAAATATTGTAGCTGTAACTGTCAGGTGTGTTCTCTCCTAATGCAAACCCAGTTGTATAGCCTCTGTTTCCTACTTTTTGAAGCTCGATAAAGTATTTATGCATATCAGCATTTGGATTTTGTTTTAATTCATCAAGGGCATTGCGGTATGTTTTTGCAACTGCTGAAACATAATATAGGCTCTTTGTTCTGCCTTCAACCTTTAGGGAATCTACACCTGCATCAATTAATTCTTTTAAATGTTCTACAAGACATAAATCTTTAGGACTCAAGATGTGAGAGCCTCTTTCGTCTTGGTTGATTTCGTAGTATTGATCAGGTCTTGTGCTTTCAACCAGTTTATAACTCCAGCGGCATGGCTGTGAACAGTTGCCGTGATTGGCTTTTCTTTCTCCGTTTGTAAAATAGTCGCTTAACAAGCATCTTCCGGAAAATGATACGCACTGTGAGCCGTGGATAAAGCTTTCCAATTCAATATCCGGAACTTGTTTTCTTATTTCTGCAATATCTTTTATAGCGAGCTCTCGTGCTAAGATTACACGGCTTGCTCCGAAGTCACGCCAAAATTTAACGCTTTCATAATTTAAAGTGTTTGTTTGTGTGCTTATATGAAGCGGGGTATCAGGCATGTATTTTTTGACTATGTTAATGACGCCGAAATCACTCACAATTACTGCGTCCGGGGTTGATTCTTTTAACCTTTCGATTGAGCTTTCAAGAAGCTTTATATCGTTATTAAACGCAAAAATATTTAGTGTTAAATATGCCTTTGCACCCAATTGGTGTGCTAAATCGATTGCACTTTTAAGGTTTTCAAGAGTTATAATCTCACCTTTCCGCATGGCTCTAAGGCTAAAATCAACGACACCAAGGTAAACGGCATTTGCGCCGTATTTTATTGCATATTCCAGTTTTTCCAAATTGCCCGCAGGCATTAAAAGTTCAACATCTCTCATACCAGAATGATACTCAAAAGGAGATAAATAATCAACCGATTAGGTGATGTCGTTTTTTGATTTATGTAGAAAATAGAATATATAGAGAGTTTATTGGAGAAAATTATATGCAAACAATAGAAAATGCTGCAACCACAATTAAAGAAATTTGGCAATATCAACACCCTATAATGCATACTTGGTTCGTTTTGAGCGCTGTTTCGCTTTGTTCTATGTTTGCTGTATTGTATTTTGTTATCTAGTAGAACAGTTTTGGGGAATAATCATTTAGGCGGTTTTTATTATTAAATTTAAAATTACTGATTTGAATTTCTAAATTTACTTTTTTACTAAGGAATTTCTATTGTCTCAAAAGCGGGAAGTGATATGGTGTGTTAAATTTCATGTCATTCCGAACTTGTTTTTGAATCTTTGTTATTTATTAGATCCTGAACCAAGTTCAGGATGACAGAGCTCGGCGAAAGTTAGAGGGTTGTTACTAATGGTTAACTGTTTAATTACCCAAGCAAACGGCATAAACATTGCTGCTGCTGCGATTGGTATTGCCGCAGCTAGTAAGGTTTGAACGCAGGCTTCGGCTGAATGCTCCGGTAGTAGTTACCTCTTGATTGCCCCAAAGGTTAAAAGATGAATCTTGAGGTCTTGTAAAACCAAGTTCGGCCATCTTATCATTGTCTAATACTATCCCTTGTCCGGTAACAACGCCAGCTTCACCTCTTATGAGTGAGGTGTTATAAACATAATTAGCTATATCTGCCAGATGTGTAAGTGTAGGCATTTTGCTTGTACCGCCACAGGCTTTAACAGCCCCTGCCCAGTAGTCAGAATCAAAAGGACAATTTGTTATTCCTAAATCACCTTTGAGTTGTTCGCATTCCGCTTTAGTGATAGGTGTAGGTGTAAACGGTGCACCAAAACAAGTCCCGCCGAGTTCAAACGCACAAGTCCTACCCAATTTTGAAACATTAATACTTCTTAAATCCTTGCCGGATGTATTAGGAGTTTTGAACCCATCAGTATCATAAAGCAAAGCAAGACAAGAGGTACCTGTAACTTGATTAGAATAAGGATTTTGTTTGCACTCAGGATTATAAGCAACAAGCCCTGTAGTACCGTTAGCAAATTGTACTCCGATAATATCAGTATCCCAATCTTCTTGACCAAAGTGAGAGGCGGTTTTAATATTCGCCATATCGACTTCTTCAGGATCGGCATCCCCTGCACCCCACATAACTTTATCTTCAAAGCAGGTTAATAAATCATCATTTTTACAAACTCTTGTAATTTTAAAATGTTTAGAAAGTTCATTCACAAAATCGGAAGTATTAGAATATCCTGCAAGAGTTTGTTGAGTGTTCATTGTTTTGAGAGATTCTTCAAGTTTTTTCTCAAAAACATTAGCAGCAGTATCCCAAGCGCGTTGTTTGTAATTAGAAACAAGAGTTGGAATTGTAATAGCTGCTACAACACCGATAATACCTAATGTAATTAATACTTCTGCTAAAGTGAAAGCAAAAAACTTCTTAAAACCATAATTCATAATACTAGAATTATAGTTATGGTTCACGAATTTGTCAAGTCGAGCAAAACCTAATAACCAAGGACGGGGGGGGGCGACTATCTGAACCGCTTTTGTAGTAATCGTCTTCATAGAATCCTCCTTTTTTCTTTATTAAAGATTA
>CALVBY010000040.1 GCA_944325905.1 Candidatus Gastranaerophilales bacterium
AAGGAAAATAGCATTTCTTTTTCTTGCGTTAACAGTAATGGCAAGCACATCGGTGTATGCTATTGAAGAAATAAAAATTGAAAAAGACAGTATAGTTAATCTCAAAGACTGTATAAAAATAGCACTGGAAAACAGCCCTTTAATCAAAAAATATAAATACAACTATGGAGTTTCAAAAAGCAATGTTGGAATCGCAAAATCAGCATATTTTCCGACAATAGGCGTGGGAACAGGCTATACTGTGAACAGCTCTACATCTTCCGGGCGCTCCATGTATAACAGCTATAACTCAAGAAATGTTTACAGCGTTGAGGCTTCTCTTAATCAACTTATTTGGAATTTTGGCAAAACGAATGCAAATATTCGTATGCAAAAATTCAATATGATAACAGCATTATTTAACTTTGACGATGGGGTTTTGGATACAATATATGAAGTCAAAACAAATTATTACGGAGTTTTAGCAGCAAAAGCCGCAGTTGACATAAATAGGGCAAATGTTCAAATAAACGAACGTAACTACCAGCGGATTAAGGCATATTTTGACGAAGGTATCCGATCAAAAATAGACTTAGTTAATGCTGAAGTAAATTTAAGTGACTCAAAAGTTACACTAGTCGATGCAGAAAAAGCCTACAAAAATGCAATGGTTAAGTTAAACAATTCAATGTATATCGCATTCACACCAGATTACCAGATAGAGCCAACTGAAACTTTCAACTTCAATGAAAGCACCTACTCTATAGATTTAGAGGAATTGGATAAAAAAAGTGATCTTAGCGTATTGCCTGAGGACGTTTCAAATGCCATGTTAACCTCAAAAGTCGAAAAAGTTGACGTTTTAACTGATTATAAATTTGAAGAATTTCCATACACATTTGAAAAAGCAGTTGAACTAGCCTACAAAAACAGACCGGATTTAAAGGCCTATGATGCGACTTTAAAGGCAATGGAAGAAAATTTATTATACATAAAACGTGAGTATTATCCCGAAATAAGTGCTTCTGCAGGTTATGGCTACAGAGATTTAAATTCAACAAACTCATTTAATGTAGGAGTTAATGTCTCAAGCAGCATAAATATTTTGAGCAAAAAACATGAAATCGACAGCGGTAAACTACAAGTAAAGCTTGCAGAAAATGAAATAAATCTTTTAAAACAAAATGTGTACTTTGAAGTTCAAGATGCATATGTAAATATGATAGAATTGGAAAAACAAATTCCGCTATTGGCCGTAAAAGTACGACAAACTCTTGAGAATTTTGAACTTGCAGACGGAAGATACGCCGTAGGTCTTGGTGATTTTATTGAACTCCAAGATGCAAAAGTTCAATATAACAATGCGCAACACACATATGTTCAAACAGTATATAATTATAATGTTGCAAGAGCAGCACTGGAAAGAGCAATGGCTCTGTCACAAGATGTTACAATCACAATTGAGGACGTAAACTAATGAAAATAAAGAAATCTTACATAATCACTCTTATATTAGCGCTAATTGCATTAGCAACCCTGATTGCAATTAACGTAAAAAATAATAGTGTAAAATACCAAACCCGAAAAATAAAACGCTGTACAATAACCCAAGTAGTCGAAGCCTCAGGAACAGTAAATCCGGTAAACACTGTTAGCGTAGGTTCAACAGTATCAGGCTTGATAAAAGAAATTTATGTCGATTTCAATTCAGAAGTAAAAAAAGGTCAAATTCTTGCACAAATAGACCCCGCAAACTTCCAAGCCTCAGTCGACCAAGCAGCTGCACAAATAAACAACGCAAAGGCAAACCTTGCAAATACAGAAGCCGTTATGGAAATGTCCCGCAAAACATATAACAGATACAAAAACTTGTACGCAAAAAACTTTATCGCAAAAAGTGAACTTGACCAAGCTGAGAGCGACTATTATGCAAACCTTGCAAAAGTAAATTCAGCAAAAGCCCAAATAGCGCAATATCAGGCAACATATAATACCGCAATGACAAACTTAGGTTATACAAAAATCATAGCTCCGGTTGACGGAACAATAATTTCAAGAGAAATAGACTTAGGGCAACCGGTTGCAGCAAGCTTCCAAGCCCCTGAACTATTTACTATTGCGCAAGATTTAACCAAAATGCAAATAGAAGTAAATGTTTCAGAAGCCGATATCGGAAAAGTAAAAGAAGGTCAAGACGTAACATACACCCTCGACGGATATCCTGACAGCTCTTTTTCAGGAAAAGTAACTCAAGTGAGAATATCTCCAACAACAGTTTCCAACGTTGTCACCTATGTTGTTATCGTAAATGTTGATAACCAAGATCTAAAACTTATCCCCGGTATGACCGCAAATGTGTCAATCATTACTGATCAAAGCGAAAATGTCCTTTGCGCACCCAATATAGCACTAAAATTCACTCCGGAAACCAACGGACAAAAATACAAAAATCAAGGTATTTGGATTTTACAAAAAAATAAACCTGTCAGAATTGACATTGAAAGAGGGGCAAGCGACGATTCAAAATTCGAAGTAATTTCAGACAAAATAAAAGAAGGCGATCTTGTTCTGGTCGGTTCAGATAATCCAAACTCCAAAAATTCAACAAATACAAGACGCGGACCAAGGATGTTTTAAAAATGGCACTAATAGAAGTTAAAAATGCAATAAAAACATACCAAACCGGTGAAGATAGCTTTAATGCTATGAACAACGTATCCCTTAGCATTAAAAAGGGTGAATTTGTAGCAATTATGGGGGCATCCGGTTCAGGCAAATCAACCTTTATGAATATGCTTGGAACTTTGGACAAACCAAACAGCGGAAGCTACTACCTCGACGGAGTTGATATGCTTTCATTGGGGCCGAATGAGCTTGCTGAAGTCAGAAATTTAAAAATGGGATTTGTTTTTCAAGGTTTCAACCTTATATCAAGAACAACAGCGCTAGAAAACGTTGAACTGCCTATGATATACAAAGGAATCCCCGAAGAAGAAAGAAGGCAAAGAGCAAAAGAAGCACTGAAAATCGTCGGACTTGAAAACAGAGAAGACCATATGCCAAACCAAATGTCAGGCGGTCAACAGCAGCGTGTTGCAATTGCAAGAGCAATAGTTAACGACCCGCCATTGATTCTTGCAGATGAACCTACAGGTAACCTTGATACAAAAACCAGTATCGAAGTTATGGAATTTTTTGTAAAATTAAACGAACAAATGGGCAAAACCATAGTCCTTGTAACCCACGAACCTGATATCGCCGAATATTGCAAAAGGGTCGTACGATTTAAAGACGGGAACATAATATCTGATGAGGTTAAAAAGAAATGATAGATTTCAAATCAACCCTAAAAATGGCTGTTGTATCATTAAAAATAAACAAAATGCGCTCAATTTTAACCAGCTTGGGCATAATTATCGGTGTAAGTGCTGTCATAATAATGCTTGCTGTAGGATCAGGCGCCAGCAAAAAAATTGCCAAAGATATGGAATCTATGGGAAGCAACCTTTTGATGGTAAGATCAGCTTCCGCAACCTCAGGCGGTGTTAGAATGGGACTTGGGACAAAACCATCTTTAACCTTGAAAGACGCTGAGGCAATCGAAAAAAATTGTCAAGGGATTTTGGCCGTTGCACCGTATTCTTCTGCCACAAGCCAGCTCACCTACGGTAACCAAAACTGGTCCACAACTGTTGGCGGTACAACTGCAGAATACCTTTTTATCAGAAATTACGAAGTGGAATCAGGCCGAAATTTTATTGAAGAAGATGTAAAAAATAATACCAAAGTAGCGATTATCGGCAGCACTGTTGCAACTGAACTTTTTGGTGATATGAACCCGATAAACAAGACAATGCGTATCGGAAACGTTCCTTTTAAAGTCATAGGTCTTTTAAAAACAAAAGGTCAAAGCGGAATGGGTATGGATCAAGATGACCTGGTATTTATTCCTATAACAACCGCTCAAAAAAAGGTATTCGGAACAGATTTTCCGGGAACCGTTAAAATGATTAACGTGAAAGCGCAAAATGCGGAAATTTTGAGCACAACAGAAGCTGACATCAAAGAACTTCTGCAAACACGTCACAGAATAGGTAAAAACCAAGAAGATGACTTTGAAATAAGAAATTTGGCCGAAATGCAAGAAACTATCAAATCCTCTGCAAAAACCATGGCAATCCTGCTCGGAGCTATCGCATCAGTTTCACTTTTGGTTGGCGGAATCGGGATTATGAATATTATGCTCGTATCAGTTACTGAAAGAACCAAAGAAATAGGTATACGTATGGCAATCGGCGCCAAAGCATCAGATATAAGGGTTCAATTTTTAATAGAATCCTTCCTATTATCAATAATCGGAGGATTCATCGGGGTAATATTAGGAATTTTAGGTGCCAAAATAGTAGATTTAACAGGTGCAATGACCGTATCCATATCAAGCGGTTCTATCTTGCTTTCTCTTGGATTTTCAGGGGCAATCGGAGTTTTATTCGGATATTATCCCGCTTACAAAGCGTCCCTGCTTAACCCAATTGATGCTTTGAGATACGAATAATAATTACAGAGCTTCCAAAAGTGCTATTTTCATAGCATCCATATTAGGAACACGTCCTGTCCATATTTCTTCTGCCGCTGCAGCTTGTCCTATAAACATATCAACACCGTTAACCGTTTTATAACCCAATTCTTGTGCTAATTTTAGGAAAATAGTATTTTTAGGGTTATAAATTACATCATACACAAGTGCATGTTCCGGAAGCGTTGCCAACTGAGGCTTTTCAACAGGCGTCATATCGGCAGAACGACCAAGCATACCGATTGGAGTCGTATTTACAAGAACATCTACCATAGACAAATCCCTTATGTACTCAATTTGATAAGCTTCAAACTTAACCTTCGGGAATACTCTGCGCATATAATTCAAAAGTTCAAGTGAATTTGGGATACTTCTTGTATAGAATCTTACTTCTTTTACATTTGAATCGGCAAGTGCGACGGATGCAGCGTGTGCAGCACCGCCTGTACCCAAAATCCCTGCAACTTTCCCGGTCAAATTAAAATCTTTCGGTATTGCATTTTTGAATCCTATTACATCAGTATTATAACCCTTCATAGTCCGGTCAGGATTAATTATAACAGTATTAATCGCACTTGCAATATCTGCGTATTTGTCAACCTCGTCCACAAATAGCGCAACCGGAAGTTTCAAAGGTATAGTAACGTTAAAGCCTTTAAAATTATTATTTTTCAAAAATTTAATTCTTGTAACCAAATCCTCAGGCGGAGTTTCCAAAGTTTCATAACTTGCATCAATTCCAAGGCTCTTAAAGCCTGCCTTATGGATAACAGAAGATAGCGAATGTCCCAGAGGATAACCTATAACACAAAACTTATTTTCGCGTCTGTCAACAGGTTCAACCGGTTTAAGCGGTTCAGGCTGCGAGTATGTTGGCTGCAAATATGAAGATTGGTTATACAAAGGTTGATTATATGAGGTTTCAGAATATGATGTTTGTGTATCTTGAGATGTTGCAAATACTGAACGCTGAACGTAGTCATTTTCTGAAACATTTTGTTGCGGCTGAGAAAAGGTCGATGAAGAAACTTGGGGTTGTGCTGGTGCATTACCAAACCCTGACGGAGCAGTTTCAGCTTTAGTGTCTGCTACATCAGGCTGATTTTTTGGCGCCTCGCCTTTCAATTCTTCAACAGAAACTCCTAACTTTTTAGCTTTTTTTTGCAAATATCTTTCGTAAAGATCCTTATTCAACATTTTCTGCGACCTCTTTTTTATAACCGCACTTTAGGTTAGAACAAGCAATTGTTGTCCCTTTTTTCAAAACTTTTTTCACAAGCAGCGAGCCGCATTCCAGACAAACCTCTCCAGTAGGTTCATTCCATAAAACAAAATCACAGTCAGGATACTTATCGCAGCCATAAAATACTGTACCTCTTTTGGATTTACGTTCTACGATTTCCCCTTTACCGCATTTTGGACATTTCACACCTGTTGTTTTTCTGTAGGGTTTTCTATGCTTGCATTCACTATTTGTACATTCCATATATTTGCCGTATGGTCCCATTTTAAAGACCATATCAGAACCGCATTTTTCACATTTTTCTTCACAAACTTCTTCCTGTTTTTCTTCGGATTCTTCTTCATTTTGTTCAGAAAGAACATTCATTGACATAACTGTCTTACAATCGGGGTATCCCGAACAACCCAAGAATTGTGTACCGAATTTGCTTGTTCTGACAACCATTGGTTTTCCGCAGTTCGGACAATTAACCTTAGTTTCTATATTAATTTTATGGGCAGTTTTCATAACAGAATTAACTTCTTCCATAAAAGGATCATAAAAATCTTTCAAAACCTTGTTCCAAACGGCCTTTTTATCAGCGATTTTGTCTAATTTTTCTTCCATGCCAGCCGTGAATTTATAATCCATAATATCAGCAAATTGTGATACAAGCTGTTTTGAAACTGCTCTGCCCAAAATCGTCGGATGCAATGCTTTATCACGCTTTTCAACATATTTGCGTGTTTGAATTACCGTAATAATAGTTGCATAAGTTGACGGACGCCCTATTCCGTATTCTTCCAATGCTTTTACCAAAGATGCTTCGTTGTATCTTGGAGGAGGCTGGGTGAAATGTTGTTTTGGGTTGATTTTTTTACATTCAACCTTGTCGCCCTTTTCCAAATCAGGTATTTTAGAATCCTCTACCTTATCCTTTTCGTCTTCAGAATCATTATAAAGCTTTAGGAAACCATCAAAAGTAATTTTGCTTGTACCTGCTTTTAGTGTATAGTCGCCTGCAGTGATTTCAATTGATTTGTTAGCCATTTCAGCATTGGACATTTGAGAAGACATAAATTTTTCCCAAATAAGCTTGTACAATTTATACTGGTCATTATCCAAATACTGCTTAATACTTTCGGGAGTTCTTTCTGGATAAGACGGTCTTATAGCTTCGTGAGCATCTTGGACGTTCTGCTTGCCTTTGACATAAACATTCGGCGTCTCGGGGTAATATTTTTCGCCGTAATTTTTCAAGATAAAATCCTTTGCCATCGTCATTGCATCGTCAGACACCCTGACACTATCGGTTCTCATATAAGTAATTAAACCGACCGCGCCGCTATCAAGTTCTACACCTTCATATAATCTTTGTGCGACCTGCATAGTTTTTTGAACACCAAACCCGAGTTTTGAACTTGCAGCACGCTGAAGTGTTGATGTAATAAAAGGTGCTGTGGGCTTGCGTTTTGTGGATTTGTTTGTTACTTTTGAAACCTGAAAATCAGCTCCCGTTAAATAGTCGACAACCTTTTTAGCTTCTTCTTCATTTTTAATAGTTTTTTCTATCGGGGTATTTTTATATTTAGAGACTTCCGCCTCAAAAACTTTTCCTTCTTTTGCAAGATCTGCATGGATTGACCAATATTCTTGAGGGACAAAAGCTTCGATTTCGTCCTCTCGTTCGCAAATCATCCTCAAAGCAACCGATTGAACACGACCTGCCGAAAGGTTGTAATTTCCCATCTGCTTCCATAAAACCGGACTCAGTTTATAACCAACCAATTTATCCAAAATTTGTCTGGTCTGTTGGGCCTTCACCATATCCATATTGATAACTCTCGGGTGTTCCACGGAATATTTAACAGCCTTTGGAGTGATTTCGTTAAATTCAATTCTTTTTATTTTTTCATCCGGCACTTTTAAAACTTGGCGTACATGCCATGCAATAGCTTCTCCTTCTCTATCAGGGTCGGATGCGATATATATATTATCAAATTTTTGTGCAAGGTCATTTAATTTTTTGACAACAGCTTTTTTGCCCGGAATAATTTCGAATTTAGGCTCAAAGTTATTCTCAACATCAAACCCCAAGTTATCGGTTTTTGGGTCTTTAGTCGGAAGATTACGAATATGTCCAAAGCTTGCCTCTATCTGGAACCCATCGCCTAAAATCTTTTTAATAGTCTTGGATTTTGCCGGTGACTCGACTATTACAAGCGATTTTTCTTTTTTATTCTCTTTTTTTAAAGCCTTCTCTGCCAAAATTATACCTTCTTATATCTGTCCCCGTCGACTTGTTTTATTATGCCCTTAAGCTCCATGGTTGTCAAGTCTGACAATAAATTTTCTACACTCAAACCTGTTATTTTAATAAGCTCATCAACGCCTTTGTCTTCTATCTCAAGCGCTTTCAATATAACTGATTCATTTTCATTTAACATCGGAAGCTCAATCTGTTTAACCTCAGTTTTGATTTCCCAATTAAGCGCATTCAAAATATCTTCAGCTGAAGTTACCAAAGTTGCACCATTTTTCAAAAGTTTGTATATACCTTCAGTATTCGGATTTGAAATCAACCCCGGCATACACATCAATTCCCGTCCCTGCTCTAAAGTAAGATTTGCAGTTATCAAGGCACCGCTTTTTAAGGAAGCCTCAGCAACTAATGTTCCATACGATAGCCCTGACACAATTCTATTTCTTTGAGGAAATCTGAATTTTAAAGGTTCAAATGTCGGATAGTATTCACTTACAACAGCTCCGTTACCGTTTTCAATACGTTCGTACAAATGTTTGTTACTTGTCGGATAATAAAAATCCAACCCGCTTGCAATGACACCTATAGTTTTCAAATTATTATCCAACGCAGAAATATGAGCTTGAGAATCAATACCTGCCGCAAGTCCTGACACAATACAGATATCCGTGCCGCAAAATTCGGAAATAATTTTTTCTAAAGCCTCTTTGGCATTATAAGTAGCCCTTCTTGAACCTACTACAGCAAGAGTCCTTTCTAAATTGCAAATATCCAAACTACCCTTATAATAAATTACCGCAGGAGGGTTCTCAATATTTTTAAGCATTTTAGGATATTTTTCATCCTCAAGTGTAATATATTTTATATTCCTATTTGTAACATTTTCAAGTCTTTCGTCCGGGTTAATCTTACTTTTAAGCGCGACAAACTCCTCGGCTTTTTTTATATTCAGCCCATCTATGTGGCTTAAATCTGCAATTGATGAATTGAAAGCCTCCTCAATATCCCCAAAATAATTATATAATCGTTGAATAAACCTGCTGTCTATCTGTTCGATAGATGAAAGCGCTATCCAATACTTACTTTTCATCTCTTTTCTTCTTTATTTTTTCTATTAATGCCTTTACACTGTCAGCTTCTTCTTTTGGAATATCAAGATTAGTATAATCTTCCAAATATTCAATCGCATCATCATAATCCCCGCGTGCCATAAACAATATGCCGACCTTTTTATATGCAGGCGGGAATTTATCATTAACTGTTATTGCTTTTAAGTAATTTGAAATAGCTTTGTCAATCTCATCATTTGCTTCATATGCTTGTGCAAGATAATAGTATATAAATTCGTTATTTTCCTTGTAATCTAAAACATTTTCAAAATTTTCTATCGCAAGCTGATAATTTCCAAGCTCAAAGTGCACTTTGCCTAAATCATAATATGCATCATAGTTATCCGGCTGTCTTTCAAGTATTTGTTCTAATTCATCAATTGCCAAATCAAGCCTTGCATCTTCCATATAAAATCTTGCAAGATAGTGAGACAAAATCAATTCATCAGGCAATTCATATATACCGGTATTTAAAAGCCCTATACCATGTTCAAAATCACGTTGGCGATAGTATATATCTGCAAGATTTATATAGGCTTGAGGTATTTTGGGGTTAATTTCCAATGCTTTTAGATAATTTTTTTCAGCCTTTTCAAAATCACCCTTATTTGCATAACATAAAGCTAAATTGTTATAAACTTCCGCAATGTTGGGATCTTTTTCCAATACTAAAGTAAATATATCAATTGCTTTATCCCAATCGCCTTTTTTAAATGCTTCAATTGCCTGTTTTAATTTTTCTTCCATAAATTTTTTATGTCCTTATAGCCCTAATGTCATGCCTGAATCACTATCACTTCCTGAACCTATATTTTTTATGACGGTTCTTGTGTTTCCTACAGCTTGAAAATCCTTTGGTTCAATTGTCATCCTTATTTTATCCGCGTAAATCGTTCTTACACCTTGCGTTATGCTGGAGCGTCCTGTAAAGTAAATCTCGTTAGGCTTGCCTGTTGTTTTATCAGGATAGAACGTGATTTTTGGACCTACCGCATAGTAATCCTGATACCAAACATGGACATTCCCGCTTGCGTTATATGTATTTTTTTTCTTGTTATATTCCTGATAAGCTGATTTTAAAACTAATTTGTCCCCACTTTCCATCGTAGCTTTGGAAGTAGTATTGCCAGAAGCAACAAGAATTTCTGTTGCAGGATCATAGACAAACTTATCAGCAAAAGATTCATTGTTCTGTTCTTTAACTCTTGCATTACCGGTCAAAGTTATATTCTTCAAGTCACCATTTTTATCAGTTTTTATAGATGCGTGATTTGAATAAGTTTCAATATCCTTGTACTTTATTGTAACAGCTCCATCTGCATCCATAACACCTGTTTTTGTGTCATATTCTTGTGAATCAGCGTTTATAACTACAATCGGATTTTTACCGTCAAAAACAATTGATTGAGTATCACCTTCTGCCTTTATAACTTTTGTTATTAATGAAACCTTTAAAATATTTGCTTTAACTTCTCTTTTTTTATTTTTCTTAACCTCATAGGCATAAGGTTTGTCATAGAAAGTTGCAGTATCAAGCTGCTGGTCTTTTGTCATATTAACATCAGCCTTATCCCCAACAACTCTCAAATCATCAACTGAAACCTTTACATCACCTTCAAATTTAATCTTATTCTCAGATTCTGCAAAGCTTTGGTTCTTGGATTCTATAACTAAATCAGATGCGTTGACCGCAATTCCAACCGTAAGTATAAATGCCGTCAGTGCAAATATTATCTTCTTCATTTCATCTCCTTAGTTTCGAATATTTTGGAAGTAGTGTTTCCTTTTATCTTAAAACTCTCAAAATCAGGACTTATAACAACCTCATCCGCTGTTGCCAAAAAGTTATTATCCCTTGTAATTTTTACATTACCACTGGCTTTTATCGGCTTGTCATTCCCTGCATAACGGAGTCTGTCAGCTCGCAATGTTGTTCCGTCATCCAAGACTACAAATGTATCTTGGTATAGAACAATAACCTTTGTAGTTGCGTTATAAGTTCCTTTGGAAGATTGAAAACTCATAGCGACTTCGTTGTCTTTATAAAAATTTCCTATAACATTGTCCATCATAGCAACTTCATTATTGCTATCATAAGAACCTGTTTCACCATAAAGCTCCCAATACTTTTTTTCGTCCTTTGTTTCCGTAAGGATAATCCCGTTTATAATAGCTTCTTGCCTATCTTTATCCACGGATAATTGGCTTCTATTGAAGTCATGAGTAATCACTCCTGCGGATATAAACGCCCATACCATAATGGACGCCAAAGTCGCAAAAGCCGCTATATAAGCTTGTTTTTTTCTTCCTAGATTACTCCACCAATTCATATAAAAAATTTTAGCACGAAGTTTTTTTATAATCAATTTTGAGGTAACAAAAGTTAAAACGTAATTTCAAGCGGATATTTATTAACTATCTTAATATTTATAGTAAATTTAAGACTTTTGTTATATAATTGAGAGGAAGATTAGGGAAAATGGGGGAATATTTATGCCAATAAGATACGATGCAGGTGAAGTTATCACAGCAATGGTTACGCCAATGAACGCAAAACGTGAAATTGACTACAACAAAGTTGAATCGCTTGCACAATACTTAATCAATCATGGCAGTGACGCTTTATTAGTTTGCGGCACAACAGGTGAATCACCAACTTTAACACACGAAGAAGAAGTTGAGCTTATCAGTACCGTAAAACGTGCAGCTGCAAACAAGGCGAAAATTATTGCCGGTGCGGGCTCAAACTCAACAGAAACCGCCGTAATGACCGCAAAATTAGCTCAAAAAGAAGAAGTAGATGCAATTCTTTCAGTTGTACCATATTACAACAAGCCATCACAACGTGGAATGATTGAACATTTTTCTGCTGTTGCGGAAGCAGTCGATCTACCAATAATTTTATACAATATTCCATCCCGTACAGGTGTTACAATGCAGCCATCAACAGTAGCATATTTGGCTGGTAAATACGACAACATTGTAGCACTTAAACAAAGCTGCCCTGATATTGATATGGTAAGTGAAATGAGAATGATCTGTCCTGAGGACTTTATAATCTATTCAGGTGATGATAGTCTGACACTGCCTATGATGGCAGTCGGAGCACACGGAGTTATTTCTGTGGCATCTCACCTTTTTGGCTCTGAAATCAAATCTATGATTAGAAATTTCAAAACAGGTGAGCCTGTTGCGGCAAGAAACATGCATACAAAATTATTCCCTGTATTCAGAAAACTTTTTATGGCTCCAAATCCTGTACCCGTTAAGGCGGCTCTTGCACATAAAAATCTAATAGAGGAATATGTGAGAAGACCGCTTGTTGAATTATCAGATGATGAAAAAATCATTTTATTTTCAGCAATAGACGGATTTCATGCAGATTAGCCCATATCGGCTATAAGCTAATTTTTATTTTTGATAAGATAATATCAGTATAATTTTATAAAGAGGAAAAAACAGTGAAAAACAAAATTATTATGTTTTGGGCAATCATACTTATTGTAATTGTGGCAACAGTTATAATATTTGTGAAGCCAACAAAACTGGGACTAGACTTGGTTGGTGGTTCACGTCTTATGCTAGAAGCTGAAACCACTAATTCAATAGCTAAGATTACTCCTGAAGTTATGGGAAGATTGCAATTTGCTATTGAAAACCGTGTAAACAAACTTGGTGTTGCAGAAACAGTGGTGCAACAGGTTGGAGAAAAAAGACTTTTAATCGAAATTCCAAACGTAACTGACTTAAAAGAAGCTAAAGCTTTCTTGGGTGAGACTGCACAATTGGAATTCAAAAAAGAAGCTAAAGATAAAGACGGCAACCCGACTTGGGAATCTACTGGATTAAGCGGAAAAGATTTATCACGCTCATCATTGAGTACGGATCAAACCGGACAGTGGGTTGTATCATTGGAATTTAACGATGAAGGCGCAAAGAAATTTGCTGATTTAACAAAATCACTTGTTGGTCAACAAATGGCAATATTCTTTGATGGGGAACTTCAATCAGCTCCTGTAATCAGAGAAGCTATCTATGGTGGTAAAGCTCAAATATCAGGCGGCAACAGCGGGTTTGAGTATGCTGAAGCAGAAAGAATGGTTAATTTATTAAACGCAGGTGCTCTGCCTGTTCCGGCTAAGATAGTTGAAGAAAATACGGTTGGTCCTACTTTGGGTGCTGACAGTATTGAAAAATCTAAATTTGCAGGAATTGTAGGTTTGGGTGCCGTAATTCTGTTTATGATTGCATATTACAGATTACCCGGCTTGATTGCAGATATTGCATTAATCATATATAGCTTGATATTGTTTGCATTATTCAAAACAATACCGGTAACACTAACACTTGCAGGTATTGCAGGTTTCATCCTTTCAATAGGTATGGCAGTTGACGCAAACATATTGATTTTTGAAAGAACAAAAGAAGAACTTCGTGCCGGCAGAAACTTGTTTACAGCTATTAATTCAGGTTTTGACAGAGCTTTCACGAGTATCTTTGATTCTAATATGACAACAATCATTACTTGTGCAATCCTGTATTTATTAGGAACAAGTATTGTAAAAGGATTCGCACTAACTCTTGCTCTTGGTGTAATTGTATCAATGTTCAGTGCAATAACCATAACTAAAAACTTTATGCACTTAATATTCGGCACAGGTGAATTGAAATATCCTGCACTTTTTGGGCTTTCACAAGACGAAATCGGCAAGAGTTATGAGGCTACTGAAACCAAACGTGAAAAAGCACGTTTCGGTATTTTAGACTAGGAAAGGATGAAATTAAAATGTTTGCATTAAAAAAACATGTAGTACATGTAGTTAAATATAGAATTTTATGGATGGTGCTATCAGCGATTCTTTTGATCCCGGGAATAGTTGCAATGATTTATTCATCAGTAACTTATCCGAACCATGCGCCTTTGAAAGTCGGTATCGACTACACCGGAGGAACAATTTTACAGTATGGACTTAAACAAAAAATTACCAACAATGATTTGACAACAACAAGAACTAACTTAGAAAAAATAGGCGTTGAAAATCCATACCTGCAAATTTTGAATGTAAATAACGCACAACAAGAAAAAACTGAAAACGATATAAGTTCAATAATTTCAATAAGAACAAAATTCATCGGAGAAAATTCTGAAGATGTGGGAAATATAACAAATGCTTTGAACAGCCAATATGAAAATCCTGAACTTATCCAAGTAAGTTCAGTCGGACCTACAATGGGTAAAGAACTGTTCAAAAACTCTTTAATCGCAGTAGGTTTAGCATTTTTAGGAATTTGTATATATCTTTCAATAAGATTCAAATTTGATTATGCACTTGCAGCATTATTAGGTATTTTCCACGACGTAATATTCGTCTGCGGTGTATTCTCAATACTAGGTCTTTTCTATAATGTTCAAATAGATGGTTTGTTCATAACCGCAATTTTGACCGTTATAGGTTTTTCAGTTCATGATACAATTGTTGTATTTGATAGAATCAGAGAAAATTTGAGATATTATTCAAAGAAAATGTCTTTTGGTGAAATTGTTGACGCATCAGTTAACCAAACACTTGCAAGAAGTATCAATACATCATTGACAACATTAATAACACTTGGGGCACTATACTTCTTCGGCGGTGTAACAACAAAAGACTTTGTTTTAGCAATGATTTTAGGTATTGCAATAGGAACATATTCAAGTATATTCTTCTGCAGTATGTTAGTTGATTTTTGGAACGATAAGAAAAACGCACCTAAATCAGCTACAAAAGAAACAGTTGCTGCGTAATGGATTTTTCACAGATAGAAAAGAGCCTTTAAAAAGGCTCTTTTTT
>CALVBY010000041.1 GCA_944325905.1 Candidatus Gastranaerophilales bacterium
CCTGCGAAATTTTAGCCTGAGCCTCTGATTCGGTCATACCATCAGTTACCGTAATACCTAATGCCTCAAGTTTTGCTTTTGTTGTTTCACTTAATGTGCATTTTTTCGTAATCATTTCACTTGCTGCAGTACTACCGGCACCAACTGCCGAAATCGATGTTGACATAGATACACGTCCTTTCTTTGATTGCTAGTTTTTCTCTCTCTTAAAAACTATTACAATAAAAAGAACAGTCTTTTATTAACCAAACTTTAAAAATTTCACTTAAATATTAAGAAACATTATAAACTATTTTTTACCACACGGTGCAAGTTCAACTGTTTCAATTCATCTTCTGAAAGATTAAAAACTTCTTCAGCTGATGGGTAATTCCCATGCTTTACGTCATAATCATATTTTCTGGCACAGTCTAAAATCAATGATTTCATATCACCATATTTGCGAGCAAATTTAGGTTTAAAATCAGAAAATTTCCCTAACATATCGTCTGATACCATAACCTGCCCGGCACAATATCTTCCGGCTCCGCATGATATGGTCGGAACGCGAAGATTTTCTGAGATATATTGTGCACTTTCTTCCGGCACCATTTCCAAAACTATTGAAAACACTCCGGCATCCTCAAGTTTTCTAGCCTGATCTAAAATAGATAAAGTTGCATCATAAGATTTGCCTTGAATATTATATCCGCCAATTGTATTTAAAAATTGTGGAGTAAAACCTAAATGACCCATTACAGGAACACCCGATTCAACACATCTTCTAATCACATTTAAAATATAGTCACTGCAACCTTCAATTTTTACGGCATTGGCACCAAATTTTACCATATTGCACACATTAGTAAGTGCTGATTCAACATCAATGTTATAGCTCATAAAAGGCATATCCGTAACCACCATTGCACGATTTACACCCCTTGCTACAGCTTTTGTAAAAATAGACATTTCCTCAACACCTATCTGGTGAGTTGTATCGTAACCCAATGCAACCATTGCAAGACTATCGCCAATCAAAATTATATCAATGCCTGCCTCATCAAAATACTTAGCAGTTGAATAATCGTAAGCTGTTAATACAGAGAATTTTTCTCCATTGTCTTTTATTTTTTGAATAGTATTTACTGAAACTTTTTTTATCATTAAACGTTACATTCCTGTTTTTCTTCTTCGCAATCAATTGAAAAACAATTACAACCTTCACGTTGAACTTTTTTATACCAATATAAAATAGCACGAGCTACTCTGTGAGAGCTGTGTCTTACCAGGCCTTCTTTACTGTCTTCAATCAATTTTTTAGGACAAAGTGTTACTCCTAATTTTTTTAAATTAGTTTTATCAATTTTAACAGGGAAGGAACCTGCTTTTTGATATTTATCTGCAAGATTTTTGGGCAAATAATCATTCACAAGCACAGCATCAACAATCTTTCTGCTGTTTGCATGCTGCATAAGAGCCTTAACATGGTCAGATGCGGCATAACCATCTGTTTCACCTGGTTGTGTCATAATATTGCAGACATAAATCTTTTTAGCTTTTGATTTTGCAATTTCTTGAGCAATTTCTTCAACAAGTAAGTTTGGAATAACACTTGTGTAAAGGCTTCCTGGGCCTAATATTATAAGCTCTGCATCCTTAATTGCCGCAATAACATCTTCTAATGCCTTGCAATTTTTAGGATCTGTATAAAGACGTTTAATTCTACCATGAGCTTCCGGAATATTTGATTCGCCATTTATAATTCTGCCGTCTTCCATTTCTGCAACAAGCTTCATATCATCTAAAGTTGAAGGCAATACTCTACCTCTGATAGACAAAACATTAGATGATTCTTTAACCGCACGAACCATGTCACCTGTAATAGAACAAAGGGCCGTTAAGAACAAATTACCAAAACTATGACCTTCAAGACCTTCTCCTGTTTTGAATCTGTATTGGAAAAGTTTTGTAACCAAATCCTCATCATCTGCCAATGCAGCGATACAGTTTCTTATATCACCAGGTGGCAATATTCCCATTTCTTCACGAAGTCTTCCTGAGCTTCCGCCGTCATCACCAACAGTAACAACCGCTGTTACATTATTCGTTATATGTTTTATTCCCTTTAACAACATGGACAAGCCTGTTCCGCCTCCAACAGCAACAATCTTAGGTCCACGGTTTAATTTTCTTCTCCTATACAAATGTTCCAGCAGTGAATTATCACCCTTTTCATCACCTAAGTCAAGAATTGATAAATTTGTTTTTTGCCATCCTTTGAAAAATATCGCGGCACCAAACATACAAATAGCAAAAGCTAACCATTCCGTTGAAACAGTATTAGCTATTTTTCTTATAAATTCCATTGTATAGAAAATAGGTTTAATATCTACTAAAATCAATATACCTAAAGTAATCAAAATTGCACCAAAAAGGATAAGGGCAAACCACCTTTTAACTTGTAACCCCGGAATTAACCAGCCGGCATCTTTAGGTATTCTTACACTAGCTCTAAATCTTTTCATCATCATCCTTCTTTATTCGACCCAACCTGACGCATATGCATTTTTATAGTTAACCGGCACAGGGGTGATTATCTCTCTGGCTTGGGTTATTAACTCTAACGCATTAGGAATTCTGTTTGTAAAATGTATTGTATCAGCTTGGACAATTGTTTTTCCGCATTCGTTATTCATAACTTGAGAGTTGTTTAACAATTCTCTTAATCTACCTATTGAAACATTTGTATTTTCAATATCTTTTGCTGAAAAATCGACTGTTCCATCAACATTATATGATTTTTCTAAACTAATTTCATGTGCAACCGGAATATTTACGTATTCACCAACTTTTGCCGTAACATCACCTGCAGCACCGTAATAAACAAGCCATTCGGAACATTTTTTAATAGCATTCGCTACAGATGTTGCGAATCCAAAATTTTCCGCCGCCATCTTGTACATAGCTCCATGAGGTCTCACATGTTCAATTTCTAACTTATAGGCCTTTGCAAATGACATCAATGCTCCGACTTGATACATAACCAAAGCTTCAATTTCATCTTCTGAAAGATCCATCGGCCTGTATCCAAATCCTTGAATATCATCAAATCCTATGTGTGCACCAACAACAACATTTTTTTCTTTTGCCTTTAAAAGTGCCTCTTTGATGCTCATAGGATCGCCCGCATGAAATCCGCATGAAATGTTTACAGAACTCACATAATCTAAGAGTTGATATTCTGAACTATTCTTATACACTCCGAAGCTCTGTGCTAAATCACAGTTAAAATCTATATTCTTTATCTGTTTTCTTTCTAGTGTTTCTTGCATCATAATTTCCTCTTATGTAACAATTATACAACATAAACACTACAAAAACATATCTTTATAAAATATTAATTTACAAATAAAAAGAAAACACTCAAGGATATGAGTGTTTTCTAAATTTGGCATTAACGTAATATACGTTATTTTGCTAATTTGTTTACAGCAAGTGTTAATCTTGATTTTTTTCTGGCTGCAGTATTTTTGTGCAAAATACCTTTTGATACAGCTTTGTCGCATAATTGGTAAGCTCTTGACATAGCCTTATTCAATGCTTCTTTGTCATCAGCTTTTGCAAGTTCTAACACTTTTTTAACCGCAGTCTTGATAGAAGTTTTGAAAGCAGCGTTTCTTGCTCTATTTTTCTCAGCGATTAATACTCTTTTTTTAGCAGATTTAATATTTGCCATTTTATTTTACCTTTCCTATTGCGGCACTTAATGACGGTGCCATACTCGAGGATGTGAGTAACTTATATTTTAAACAAAAAAACTTTATTTGCAAGTGTTGAAAAAACAATATATTAATATTTGTAAAATTATTCAAAGGAATTAATTCTTTAGTGTTATATTTTATAATCATTTGTGCTATATATATAATATATAAAATTGGGTTATAGTAAATAATAACTCAGAGAAACGGAGGCATAAATGTCAGTAGGACAATTTGTATTTATGTTACACAGCCATCTTCCATACTACCGAAAAGCAGGTATGTGGCCTTTTGGGGAAGAGAATTTATACGAATGTATGGCAGAAACATATGTTCCACTTTTGAATGCAATCTCAGAATTGTATGACGAAGGTATTAAAGCAAAACTAACAGTTGGGATAACACCAATACTTGCAGAGCAATTGAATGATGAACACCTTAAACACGGCTTCATCAAATATCTTGATTCAAGAATTGAAAAAGTTGCCAAGGATTTAGAAAGATATCCTGATCCAAATGTTGCACACTCTCAACACTTGAAATATTTGGCAAAATATTATTTTGACTGGTTCAATCACATCAAAGATTCATTTATAAACAAATATGGAATGAACTTAATAGAGGCCTTCAAAAAATATCAAGATTTGGGCTGTATTGAAATTACGACCTCAGGTGCAACACAT
This sequence comes from Candidatus Gastranaerophilales bacterium, assembly GCA_944325905.1. GTDB lineage: Bacteria > Cyanobacteriota > Vampirovibrionia > Gastranaerophilales > Gastranaerophilaceae > SIG32. Next base: position 4,421 of record CALVBY010000041.1, read on the forward strand.
GGTTTTTCACCATTGTTAGCTACTGATAACAACCTTAATGCACAATTTAAAGTCGGTTCAGACACAACTAAAAGACTTTTTGGTAAAAAAGCCAAAGGATGCTGGTTGCCTGAATGCGCATACAGACAAGGTTATGAATATGTTGGCAAGGACGGCAAAAAACATTGGCGTCCGGCGATAGAAGTTACCTTACAAAACAACGGTATAGAATATTTCTTCACAGAATCTCACGTAATTGAAGGTGGCAACTCCATAGGCAACAGACGTGTAATTGGTGTTTATGGCAACATTGAGTATATTCCATTGCCTGAACGTGCAGCAACAGGATATGATACATATTCTGCATACTGGCTTCCGGATGCACAAGTTGCGGTTATGGGAAGAAATGACAGAGCAGGATATCAAGTTTGGTCAGCTGCTGACGGATATCCGGGCGACGGCTGTTTCCGTGAATTCCACAGAAAAGATGACAAATCAGGAATGCACTACTGGAGAATAACATCACCAACAACAGATCTTGGCGATAAAATGCTTTATGATCCGGTTTTAGCGTTAAATAAAATTAATGAAAACTCAGACCACTATACAACCCTTATTTACCATTTGCTAAACGACTATAAAATGGCTCACAATGGTAAAGAAGGACTAGTAATGGTATCTTTCGACACAGAATTATTCGGACACTGGTGGTTTGAAGGTGTTGAATTTATTAAACAGGTTATCAAAAAATTCAACCAATACTTACCGGAAGTTGAAAGAATGACAGCAGGTGAATACATACATGCACATCCACCAACTGAAGCAATACAAATCCCTGAAAGTTCTTGGGGACAAGGTGGTCACTTCTATGTATGGAACAACCACTTGACTGAATGGATGTGGCCTATAATTCACTCTTGCGAAAAACGTGCAACTTCTATAGCTGAAAAATACGAAGAAATTCCACAAGATAAGCTTTTACATAGAGCGTTGAATCAGATGGCAAGAGAAAATCTATTGTTGCAAAGTTCTGATTGGCCATTCTTGATAACAACATGGCAAGCAAAAGATTATGCAACTGATCGATTCAGAGAACATGTTGACAGATTCGAAAAAATCTGCGATATGATTGAAAGTGGCAATATTAATGAAGACGAGTTAAGAGAAATAGAAAGTATAGACAATTGTTTCCCTGAAATAGATTATCGAGTATATCTACCTATTGAAGAAGGAGTTATACCTCAACAATCTAAGAAACTCGCTCCATTATATAATTAAAGAGATAATTTCTAACAAAAAAGCAGGTCCTTGGGCCTGTTTTTTTTGTTAGAAATTTGCCATAAAACCTTTTTTCTGAATTAATTTTGGAAAGGCTTTTTGTATAAATTCAACAGTCTTAGAGGATATCTCAGGATTTGCATAAGTATCAAAAAATAATTTTTCGTACTTGTTTTCTAATCCTAAAAATTTTGCAAATTCCGAATTATATCTTACAACAGCATTATTTGCAAAATCTGCAAAACCAAGCCAAGGGTCAATAACTATTATATTTTTCAAATCAGAATTTTTGTAATAAATCCCGAGACCATTCTTTGGCGTATTTACTAACAAAACAGAATGGTCTAACCCTCTTAGTCTTTGAGTTATAATATTTGCATTAACAGCTTCAATATTATTGGACTTTAACATTAGTTGAGTAAGCTTTGTATAATCAGCACAATTAATATTTTTATATTTTTTCATATTTTCAACAAAACGACGATAAAAGTCCAAAGTATCATCATTATTGTACAACTTCCAAGCATCATCACGAATTGCTCTATTTTGTAACAATTTGTTATTACAATAATTAGCAAATATTTGATTTGTATTCACACGCTCAAAAGTTTGAATGCGAGAACTTGATACCCCAGGGAATTCCTCCGCTATAATACGACAGGCTTTATCTGCGTCACGAAGAATTTTTCGTGCCATATTTTTAGACAAAACATTGGAAATACCACCTACATTCATAATTATAATAAAACTTTCTGTGAAAAAAAATTGCTTAAGCTATTGCAAAAAAAAATTCAGCATTTTATAATTAAAAATGTCGAAAGGCACTGACAAAAGAATATGGGAGCGTAGCTCAGTTGGTTAGAGCGCATGCCTGTCACGCATGAGGTCGCGAGTTCGAGCCTCGTCGTTCCCGCCATTTTGAAGACGCCTGCTGGTGTCTTTTTTATTATAAATAAACAAGTCAAATTTCCCCTTTTTCCACAACAAGTTGAAACCCCTCGAAATAAATAATTTATAAATGAAAGGTATTAAATTTATGCCAATAAAACCAATTGAAATAAGTCGTATTACGAATAACGGCCTTAGAGTTATCACTAAAACAGAAAAAGAAGGTTCTGTATCTAAAACAATTACACAAGTTACTGACAACAAGAATAATATACTAATATCAAGATTAAAATCTACTAATCCTGATAGTTTTTTGTTCAAAACCCAAGTTACAGATTATCGCATAGCCGATCACTTGGCTTTAGAAATAAAAAAGTCTTTCTCAAGATTTATCGATCACAGTGACGGTACTCCATATATAAAAGAATCTATTGCGGTTAAAAATCCGGGGCAAAATAATTTTGGGAAAACTATCACATCAGATCGTTATGATAAAGGCAATGGCTATTACGCATAATTTTTTAACATAATGTATTGTGTTTTTGAACAAAGTTTTAGCTATGAATAGATTAATGCGAATCCCAGCGATGCTCATATGCTTCAACCGCTTTTACGGCATCTTCTTCTGAATATTTATAAGCTGATAGACTTATCAAAATTCGTCCTTGAGATTCTTCATACAACTTGTTTTTTATCTTATAAGGATATGTTTCATTACCGGCCATATTCCCTTCATGGATTTCTCTTATTACATCATCTATGTACTCTTGCATATATTGCGGAATTTTGGGATATCTTTTAATATAATCAGGTAGCGGCATGTTTTCTCTATAACGGTTTCCGCTGGCAGATGTCAAAAGAAAATTGCCAATGCAATTTTTTCCACCATTCGAAGCAGGCGTTACATGTTCAATAGAACCGGTAGATGCAATAAATAAACGTCGTGTAATTTCAGTTTGAGTTCGCTTTGAGTATTTCACGACAAAAGCATTTTTACTGCTTTCTGATGTGGGAAGGAAAAGAGCCTTATTTTTAATATCTTTAAAAATTTCTTTTTCATTATCTTTGGGCACAACCTCTTCTAAAGAATTTAAGAAAGTTTTACGTTTGAATGTGTCATGTTCACAGTTATTTAAAATTATTTGCCGACATTTAGTTGTCTTTGCTCTGATACTTAAAGCTGTTTGTGAAGAAAGTTTTCTGGTAAGCATATCAACATCATCCAAAACCTCCATTTCTTCAAGTTTCAAACGAGTTAGACAATTTGTCTTAATCATCATAAGACAATTTTGCAAATTATCATCAGGATTCAAACGGACAAAATCACTAAAAATTGCATATATATCTTTTTCTACAGGGAGCATGTTATTCCTGTAGCCATATAGTAGCTTTATACAATCTTCCGCGGTATAGCATTCATTCAAACCCTTTTCAAACTTTTTAATAGTAGTACTCGGAATAATCTTTATTCCCCTATAGGGACATGTTATATCCTTCAATCTTCTCAGTGGTTTTCCTGCAGATGTTTTTCCTTCATAGGGTATATCATAGTAATATTTTAAATAATTTTGGGGTGTAATCCGCTTTGGTTTATGTTTTTGCATATTTAACCTTTTTCATTAGCTCCTAATATTAATATACCCATAATACAAGATTTTACACCATATAAATACAAATCAAATTTAGTCAATCAAATCATGGTAGACCTCGTAAGCACGAATAAGTTTTGAATTATTTTGAATTTGGTAAATTCTGACTAAAGCCCACTGAGCGTGAGAATTGCATTCGTCTGAATTCATGTATCCTGCATTTAAAGAATTACGCAAGCTCTTATCAATAGTGGAATATAATTTTCTTAAGGTATTATTATCCATTCTATGAATTGGACGGGAAAAATAATCAGCTAGCCCACCTGAGTTATCTTCGAGCGTTTTGTATAGTTTCGCAAGTGTCGTTTTTACGTCAGAAAGCTCATATTCCAAAAATCTCACCACTTGGTCTTTACTTCCATGCCTGTATACATAAGCCTTAACTTTTTCAATATTATCTTTATCTCGAGTATTTTGAATCTCGAAGTCTGTTGCTATTATTGAATTAATATATTTTTTTATATCCCTCTCCTGAAGCCCCAAGGATTTCGCCAACAAAATTGTATCACCTTTTTTGGTAAAAGAATTTTTTAACGGTCTTAATCTTACTAAAGGACGTCCTTTCATCATCTCAGAAAACTCCGATTTAGATATTTCTGTTTTCATGATATTTTTTATTGTAGCAGAATTTTTCCTTATAAATTCGGCTTTTTGCGTATCTGTTAACTTAGCTGAGGAAAGTATCCTCTGCAATGTTACATTATCAATACTATCTATAGCCTGTATCTTATCCATATTCCCCCTATAACCATATGAAGCAAATATTTGTAAATAAATTAACTTGAAATAAAATATCTGTCAAGAATATTACATTACGCCAAAATAAAATTATAAAATCTTAAAGTACTATTTCATCCAAATCAGAAACTTTTACTTCATCAAAAATTTTATCAAATAAAGGTAATGGATTCTGTTTATAAATTCTATTTATCCCCTCAGTAATTCCGCAGTTACTAATAACCCATTCATCAGTTCTTGAAGAATAAGCCACATGATTTTCAAACGGGCCACCTTTAAATTGAGAGAATGGTATATCATATTTTTTCATAAATTCAACAAACTTGTCGAATAATTTTGTACTATTGGGACTATTTATATTGTTTGGCTTTGAGCCAAGCAAAAAACCTTGTAAATACTTGTTGGCAACATTTATTTTACTCAACATAAATTTTTCTATTTTGGCAAAACTATCATTTGCAGGATTTGTAGGACATATATGAGTCAACAAAACCTTTTCACCGTCTGTCAAACCACAAATCGTACAGTCTAAAATGTCGGTTGTATAGGCACTGTCAGCCAAAACACTTTCCTTGATAGTCCATGGGTCCTTTACAAACTTTTTTTCTCCAATTTTGAATGCCGTATTATAAAATTCGTTCATTGGAACAAGACGTATTCTAGATGTAAATGAAATTTTATTATCCATACTACACGTAAAACATGTCAATATCGAAAATTGCCTCTAAAAATAAAAGCGGCAAAATGCCGCTTTTCATCCCATTATTCCTAAATCCTTATCCTATATTTCTTCCATACGATTTTACGCGATAAAATTTGTTCCAAATCTGTTTGCACCGTGGAAAAATGATTGCTTCATTAACTCGGTCAAAGATTTTCTTATTATCAATTTATCATTAAGTTTAACACCTTTAATTGCTTCAGATGTTGTCTTATATGTATCAGAAACTGCATTAGAAAATAATAGCATAGATGCCATAACTTTACCTCTCTCTTATAAAATCACTTTATTTATCTCTCGTACTTATATAAAAAATTCCATTAAAAATTTATTGACTTTTTATATTCACTTTATATAAAAACTGTTACATAACTTTACATTTAATTATTAAAGTTTTTGTAGAATTAGCCGATAAAGAATATGAATATAAGGAGAACAATATGGATATACAAAAACTTAATGCGAACATCAAATGGCAACAACTAACTGCACAAGAAATATTAAAATATCAACAAGAAGGTGAAGAAGTACCTAATGAATACCAAAAATGGGCAGCTGCAATAAGTGCTGTCTTAAACGTAAATGATGATGTTACATATGAAATGACAAACGGTGAAACAGATATAGCAGCATTAGAAGAAACACTTGGTAGAGAAATATTAAGGACAGATATTCAACCAACAAATGAAGCTGAAAATAATATAGGTAATGAAAACGACCAAACTCGTGATGAAGCTGAATTCAACACACAAGAAACAACAGAAACGCCTGTTGCAGAAAGAACTCCTGAAGAACAAGATGAAATAACTCTTGCAGATCAAGCAATAACAACAGATCCTAACGAAATTTTAAAAAGAAAACAAAGACGAGGCATTCCGCCATTATCTTAAGCTTGAAACAGCTTTATTTATATCGGCAGAATTATAAATATAATTACCTGCCACAAGCGAATTTGCACCAAACCCGGTGCAAATTTTTGCTGTCTCCGCGTTAATTCCGCCATCAACTTGAATAATCAAGCTTTCAGTAGCATGCTGTTTTAAGAGAGGAATTTTTTCAGCACAATCCTGCATAAAACTCTGTCCGCCAAAACCAGGCTCAACAGTCATAACTAAAATCAAATCCAATTTTGGTAAAAAATCCAAAATTTTCTCAGGAGCAGTTTTGGGCTTAATTGACATGCCAACTTTTACTCCACAAGATTTAATCAATTCAATAACCCCGTTTACACCCTCAACTGCTTCATAGTGAAATGTTATTATATCAGCACCCGCATCTGCAAAAGCTTTTACATAATTTTCAGGATTTTCAATCATCAAATGAACATCCAAAGGAAGTTTTGTAACTTTTTTTATTGATTTTACAACAGGAACACCAATGGTAATATTTTTCACAAAATGGCCATCCATAACATCTATGTGAAGCCAATCCGCTCCTGCATTTTCAACACGTTTTATATCCCGCTCCAAATTAGCAAAATCAGCTGATAATATAGAAGGTGACACAATTATTTTTGACATGACTTTATCCCCAACTTCATGCAAGCCTCATATGCACATTTCTGTTCTGCTTCTTTTTTAGTTTTTCCAGAACCCTTTGCCAAACACTCACCTCCATACCAAACCTCTACCTCAAAGACTTTTTTATGAGCAGGGCCAACTTCCCCGACAAGTTTGTATTCCGGCGTTTTTTTTGACTTGCCTTGTGTATATTCTTGCAAAAGTGCTTTTGCATTAAATTTTTCAAAATTTTTATCCACATCCTCAATATAAGAAGTGAATTTTTGAGCAATAAAATCCTTAAGCTCTATAAATTTTCCGTCAAGATAATACGCACCCAAAACAGCCTCAAATGCACATGCACAAACAGATTCCAATTTACGACAGCCTTGTTTTTCTTCATGCCTGCCAAGTTTTATTAATTCGGGCAAACCTAATTCCTCAGCCACCTCAAACAATGTAGCATCAGAAACAATTATAGAACGAATTTTGGACATATTTCCTTCGGTATATTCAGGGTATTTATTATACAAAATATCCGATATAGCAAGTTTTAAAACTGCATCACCCAAAAATTCCAACCGTTCATAACACGCAGTATATTCCAGATTATTTTCTTTTGTATAAGAAGGATGCGTCAGTGCATGCTCAAAAAACACTGTATTTTCAATAGGAATATTGAACATATCAGCAAGTTTTTTCATCTAAAATAATCCTTTAAGAAACATTAAAAAGTTATTCAAAATATCTTGAGAAAAAACAAAATATTTACAAAAATAATACATTGCAGGAATAGTCAAGATATAACTGTCACATCTATCCAAAAAACCGCCATGTCCCGGCAAACTATCACCGGAATCTTTAACACCGGCATCTCGCTTTATTAAAGATTCACTCAAATCACCAATTTGTGCAAATGCAGTACACAAAAGGCCGGCAAACAGTGCCAAATACCATTCCAAACCCAAATACAAACCTATAACGATTGCCCCCGCAACAGCGCAGAGTGCACCGCCTATTGAACCTTCAATAGTTTTGTTAGGGCTTATAACAGGTGCCAGTTTGTGCTTACCCAAATGTCTGCCCGCGTAGTAGCAGCCAGTATCTGTCAACAGAACTGCAATAAACATCATAACAACAAAACCAAGCCCATCCTGAAATCGAGAGCACTCCATATTTCTTAAAAACAACAAATGCAAAGGGAATAACCCACAATATATCATTCCCAAAACAGTTGTAGCTACATTGGCAATATAAGGTTGACGACCTCGGAATAATACCCACATAAATGCACCAATAGCGCATACAGTCATCGTAAACGCAACCAAATCAAATCTCTGCATATACGCAATTATTGCGAACAAAGTTTCTGCGATATAAATCATTTTCAAGCTTGGGTAAAACCCCTTATGATTCAGTATTTTTACATACTCTTTTGAAGCAAAATAAAGAATAAATAAAAGCATCGCCAAAAGTGCCAACTTGCCCTCAATAATACAAGCCATAGCAGCTGTTCCCATGATGAGCCCTGTCAACATTCTGGTAGCATTTTTATTAAGACCGGGTATTTCAATCATTATACAGTCATAACCTCTTTTTCTTTATTTGCTACATGTGTATCAATCAAACCTGTATATTTATCAGTTAATTTTTGTATCTTATCCTGATTATCTTTTACCATATCTTCAGGAAGATTTTCTGTTTTTTCAAGTTTTTTAAGATCGTCAGTCATATCACGACGAATATTTCTGACTGCAACCTTAGCATCTTCACCTAATTTTTTAACATCTTTGACAATTTCACGTCTTCTTTCTTCTGTCAAAGGTGGGAATATCAATCTTATGCAAATACCGTCACTGTTAGGATTAATACCAATTTCTGCTTTGATAATTGCTTTTTCAATATCTTTTAAAATAGACTTGTCATAAGGTGATATAACCAACGTTGTACCGTCTTGAACTGTAACCTGTGACATTTGTCTCAAAGGTGTTGGTACACCATAATAATCAACCAAAACTTTATCTAATATCCCTGGATTTGCACGACCTGAACGAATTGATGCAAATTCACGATGCAATTGGGCGATCGCTTTTTCCATTTTTTCTTCACCGAATAAAAATAATTCTTCTAATGCCTCTGACATTTTATACCTCTTTCAATTATCTAATATAAGTTCCTATCTCTTTACCATTTAGAATATCTAATATACCATTTTCCGCTTCAAAATCAAATACGACAATAGGTATATTGTTTTGCTTACATAAAGCACAAGCTGCTGTATCCATTACTCTAAGACCATTCTTAATAATATCGTCATAAGTAATATTATCCAATTTTTCAGCATTGGGATTAGTGTTTGGATCATCAGTATAAACACCATCAACACCATTTTTAGCCATTAGCATAGCTTCAGCATTGATCTCAGACGCTCTCAAAGCAGCCGCAGTATCAGTAGTAAAGAATGGATTCCCCGTCCCTGCTGCAAATATAACAACACGACCCTTTTCAAGGTGTCTAATCGCACGGTGTCTTATATATGGTTCTGCAATTTGGTTCATTGCAATAGCACTTTGAACTCTGCATGGAACATTCATCTGATTTAAGGCACTTTGTAATGCAATTGCATTCATAACTGTTGCAAGCATCCCGACATAATCACCTGAGGCTTGATCCATGCCAAGTTTTGCACTATTCTTCATTCCGCGGAAAATATTGCCGCCACCTACTACAACTGCAATTTGAGCACCTAATTCAACAGCCTTTTTAATCTCGCCTGCAATCATTTTAACAGGTTCTTGATCAATACCAAACTGTTGTGTTCCTAAAAGTGCTTCCCCGCTAATTTTTAATAAAATACGTTTATACTTCATCTCTTTCTCCATAGGATACTGTCTTTACTTAATAATAGACTAAATAAGGGAGTTTGTAAAGAGATTAATAATTATTCATCACAAGAATGTTTGCCATCCCAAGATAATTCACCGGGACATTTAAGGTAATCCATGTTATTGTTATAAATAACCCAAGCAGTACAAGCGTACATATTACTGTTTGCACTAAAACCAGGATATGGAACCTCTATTTCAGGATTACAGGCTTGTTCAAAAGTTAACTTACTACCCTTTCCACCAAAAGGGATTACCCCTTTTTTTGTCAAATAAAATGCAAACTGTGTTTTACCATGTTCTGAACTTTTCATAGGGTCAGTTAACACATATATTGACCCGCAAGTATCATGTTCCTTTGTATTGGCGTATGCCCCATCACAATTTGGATACCAAATTCTAAAGACCAATGCAGCACCGTTGTGCAGTCTTACAAGACTGAAAAAAGTACTAGCTGCACCAGAAAATGCTGATGAACAATACTTTTGCACATAAGAAACAGATTTTCCAACACAATCAGCACTTAATTTAAGATATGGTTTTAAATAGTTAGCTGCTTTTTGATGAGATACAGCATCATACATTCCCGAACCAAACTTCCAAGAATCCGGACTTCCATTTTCGTTAACGGCAAATTGGTATGCCTGCGCGAGCATACTATATGATTCTTTTAATCTTGTTATTGTAACTCTCTCTTGATATTTTGAAATAAGTGTCGGGATCGT
>CALVBY010000042.1 GCA_944325905.1 Candidatus Gastranaerophilales bacterium
AAAAAATAAGACAGGATAGGTTTTTCTATCCTGTCTTATTTACCCTGGATGCGATTCGAACGCATGACCTACCGCTTAGAAGGCGGTTGCTCTATCCAGCTGAGCTACCAGGGCCTATTTTATCGCTGTAATTTTATATTATCATAAAATATTTTTGACGCAACAAGTTTTTTTAGATTAATGATTTCTTATTATTCATCTTATAGGTAATGTATTATTTGAGGGCTCCTTTTATCATTATAAAAAGGAGATTTTATGTCTGAAATTCCATTTATTACAGAAAAAACTCAAGAATTTCTTGATAATCTTAATTTACACATCAAAAAGCCAATTTATGAAATGAGCCCAAAAGATGCTCGTGATTTTTTGGAAAATCTTCAACAAAAAAGCTATGAAGAAATTGGTGGCTATACTCAGGATAAAGTAATCACAACAAATTTTGGAGATATTAACCTGCGTATATTCAAACCATCCAAAACTCGAAAAAAACCCCCTGCAATATTGTATATTCACGGCGGTGGATGGGTATTAGGAAGCAAAAATTCCTGGGACAGATTTTTAAGACAACTTTCTAAATACACTAATACGGCAATAATTTTTCCGGAATATTCCTTATCCCCCGAAGTTAAATATCCCACTGCTATAAATGAAATCTATAGTACACTGGAATATATTTATTCAAATCCTACAGAGTTTAATATAAACCCTGAGAAAATCATTATAGCAGGCGATAGTGTTGGCGCCAACATGGCAACAGTTACCGCACTTCGCTCAGTAATAGAAAATGGCCCCAAAATCTCTTTTGAACTTTTATTATATCCGGTAACAAGTTCTGAAATGGACACCGAATCATACAAAACTTTTGCAAATGGTCCCTGGCTAACCCAAAAATCTATGGAGTGGTTTTGGGATTGTTACGAACCAAATAGAAACAAGCGCAAGCATGCCTATATTTCACCTTTAAACGCTAATTTGAGTGAACTCAAACAAATGCCCAAAACTCTTATTATAACAGCAGAAAATGATGTTTTAAAAGATGAAGGAAAAGCTTACGCCAAAAAACTTGATGAAGCTGGGGTTGATGTTATGTGTGTACAAGTTAACGGCACATGCCATGACTTTATGGTCTTAAATGCCTTAGCGCATACAAATCCCGTTGAAATTGGCTTTTTGATTTGTTGTGCAAATATACAATCTGTATTAGAAAATTAATTAAGGAGGTAATTATGTTTTTTAACGTATTGAAAGCAAAAGATCTGGTAAGTTTTGAAAAAGATGAGTTTGAAAAGAACATCTTAATGACAGATAACGAAAGCATGCTAGCTGCAATAGCATTAAAAAAGGATGCTATTATTGACACACATACTTCAACAAGAGATGCCGCTGTTTACGTTATCGACGGCGAAATAGAACTTCATTTTGATGCTGAAAAATTCAAAGTGGATAAAGGTGAAATTCTTATGTTCAAAAAGGATAAAGAGCATAAAGTTGTCGCCTTAAAAGACAGCAAGTTTTTCTTGATTAAAATCTAATGAAATAATAAATCCACAAAAAAAACGGCATTAAGCCGTTTTTTTTTATTGTTCATTACAACTACAATCCTGTTGTTTACACAGACATAGATTTTCACACAATATAATCATTATATTTTCCCCGCCTTTTGCATGGTATTTCAAGCCCGGTGTAATCAAACCGGTAATCAAACCAACGGTAGTACCGACAGGGATACCTATAGCATAACCTACACCTAATTTTGCAGGATTTGGGATAAATGCAAAACCCGTACCGGCACCTGCACCTACTATACCCAAACCAAGAGTATATGCCGCAAGTTTTCCCGTCGTATGCCAAGGTCCTTCTTTTAGTGAACCATCTTTCGTGCAAGGTTTTGCAGACATTTTTACAGCCGTTCCGTCAGGTAAAATTAAACATTCAAAATCAATATATACGCGCGCATTTTTGTTTGGAATACGCTGTTTTTCAATTCTTATTATTGTACCCACAACCTTTGAACATGCCGGAATTAGCAAGGTTCCTTCTCGAGTATAAATTGCCTCAGGCACATCAAAATTTATTCTCTCGCCAGCTTTAGCACATTCTGATTTGAAATCACAATTAAAAGCTACTTTAAAGGCATTACCTTTACATATAATGTTATGTAAATTAGTTATTGCAACACAATCATTTTGCGCACCTTTTTCAAAAAACATATGTTCATATCCCAAAATCTGTTCTTCACAAGGCATTTCTTGCGCGTTAACAGATACTGCAAATGATAGAATTAGTAATAATATAAATATTTTTTTCATACAAACAGCTTTATACAATTTTTCATAAAATGCTATTAGCTTACAGACCTAATCACTATGTTTTAACAATTTGAAATCGATAATTTTTCGTATTAATATAATTGAGTTATGCTAATGCACTTTTATCAAAAGTTTTTAGGATTAAATGACTTCATCTTTGGTGGAATAGACCAATTCATTGAAAATCTCGGTTTTGCTGATTGGATCTGTGATGCAATTATAGACAGTATCCACACATTACCATTTTTATTTTTCGTATTTTTATTTATTGAACTATTTGAATACTATTATGCCGACAAAGTAAACCATTTTATGAAAAATGCAGGCAAAACAGGTCCATTAATTGGCAGTCTGGCTGCAATTATTCCACAGTGTGGTTTTTCAATAATAGCAAGTACTTTGTATACAAATAAATTAATTACTCGCGGAACGCTTATTGCAATATACCTTGCAACCTCAGATGAGGCAATTCCCGTATTATTGTCATATCCTGAAAAAATTTCGCTTGTATTACCGGTTATACTGGTAAAACTTATTATTGCAATAATTGCGGGGTATTTGATAGACATTATTTTTAGAACAACCATTGAAGAAAATAAAGAAATTGAAATTACTGAAGAAGGTTGCTGCAAGCATGATATTTTGACAAACAACAAAAATAACCTCTGGCTTCACCCTTTGGCACATACCTTCAATGTTTTTATTTTTGTATTGATAATTACTCTAGTCTTGAATTTCTTTGTTACAGAAACATCCTTAACGAACATATTAAGTAATCCGGATATCAGTGTCAGATTTTTAGAACCTGTTGTAACAGGATTTATAGGCTTGATTCCAAACTGTGCAGTCTCAATAACAATGACAATGATGTTAATCAAAGGTACAATTTCATTTGCTGCCGCAATTTCAGGGTTATGTTCAAATGCCGGGCTTGGATTGTTGGTTCTTTTAAGAAAAAATTCTACCCTGAAAGATTCCGTTTTGGTAATAACACTATTACTTTTAGCAAGTATTTTAAGCGGATTAATTATTGAATTTTTTATTTAATTGAATAGAATCAACAAAACAGAACCTAAAACCATTATTGATGAACCTAAAATTTTGATTTTTATGTCTTTTTCATCAAAAAACTTCCATCCGAAAATCACAACCGCAATTGTCGATAATTGGAAAAGTGCAAGTGCATAACTAACATTCATTTTGTTAAATACATAATTGGTACTCAACTGCATAATAGCTGTTGTAAAAACTAATAAGATGAGTTTGTTTAAATCCGAAAATATCGGTTTTATCAATGAACGTTTCAAAATTACCATTACAAATGAAAATAACATCCCAAACCAACACCAGAAGACAAAAGATGTTAAAATATCTGAAAACATTATAACTTTTTTAATAAAAACAGCCTCTATCGCAGTAAAAATTAGTGCTAATATTCGATATAAAATATCACGGCGTTTTAAAAGTTTTATAGAAAACCCCTCTTTTTGTGTACCAAAAACAAAATAACTTCCGTAAATGACCAAAAATATCCCTAAAATTCCCTGAACGGTTGGCAATTCCTTAAGAATAAATATTCCAAAAAGCATTGCAACAACAGATTTGTAAGAATTAATTGGGCCAAGAACCGATAAGTCTCCTTTTTCCAAAGCACTTATTAAAAAACCATTGCCCAAAGCTCCAAAAATTCCGCCTATGAAAGCATATTTGTAAGCAATTAAAGATGTATTTAATAAATCAATTTGCCCTAAAAAAAGGATACAAAACAAACTTAAACCCAAATAGCTCAAAAAATTTATACTCAAAGGCTCATAACCTTTTAAGGTAAGTTTTTTTTGCAAAACATTCGAAAAAGGGTTAGATAAAATTCGTAAAATTACTGCCGCTACAGTTCCTAACAAAATTCAATCTCCTTATGGCTTTACAGCTATTTTTAAGCAATCACCTGATTTTTGTTGGAATAATTCATAACCTTGTTTTATATTTTCTAAAGAAACTGTTTGTGAAATCAAAAAATCAGTAGAAATTTTGCCCTCTGATATCAAATCCAAGAGTTTTTTACAATGTATTGCATCAACTCCGCCTGTTTTGAATGTCAAATTTTTGCCATACATCAAAGGTAAAGGTAAAATTTGATTTTCCTCATACATTGCAACAACTCCGACAATTGCATTTGGTCTTGCAATCTTCCAACTCATTTCAAACGTATCTTTGCCGCCGGCACATTCTATAACTTTGTCTGCACCCCTGTTTTCAGTAATTTCCTTTATAACTTTTTCAATATCACACTTTGTCGGATTAAAAAAGAAATCCGCCAAATGCTCTTTTTTTGCAATTTCAAGCCTTACTTCATTATTATCAATTGCAATAACTTGACGCGCACCCATATATTTTGCACACATTATTGCACAAAGTCCAACAGGACCTGAACCTATTACAGCAACAGTATCATCCTCTGTTATTTCACACATCTCGGCACCAAAATAACCGCTGGATAGAATATCTCCAACAAAAAGAGCATTTTCGTAACTCACATTATCAGGTATTTTAGTTAAACCTGTACCAGCAAACGGAACTCTTACAAATTCGGCCTGACATCCATCTATTCTGCAGCCTAATTCCCAACCGCCATTTATACAATTATTTACGTAACCTCTTTTACAAAAGAAGCACTCCCCGCAAAAAGTTTCACAGTTAACCGCAACTCTGTCACCTTTTTTGAAATTTTTTATGGCACTTCCGACTTCCACAACCTCTCCGACAAATTCATGTCCCAAAACTTTTTCAGGCAAAGCTCTTGGGACAAGGCCATGCACTATATGCAAATCGCTTGTACAAATTGATGACAAAGCAACTTTTACTATTGCATCTTTTTCGTTTAATATTTTTGGAACTTCTTTATCTACTAATTCAATTGAACCATTTTGGTGCCAAACTAAAGCTTTCATTTAAATTCTCCGCTTGTTTCTCAATAACAAAATTATACTATTGAATAATAATTTAAACATCTTTATTGCACAAGTTTAATAAATTAAGTATAATGGTTCTATGGATTTTTGGAACAAGAAAAATATTCAAGAAGCTCTCGGGGATTGTAAATTATATAATTTCCCGGAAAACTGGTCTGCATCAGGGTTTAGAATATGGCATACACCTTTGGGAACTAATGATGTGGTTATTTTAAGATCTCCGGGAGAAACCAAAGGTGCTGTGAAGCAAAATATTATACCGTATATTTCGCAAATTTCTGCGATAATGTGTACACACCATGAAAATTTTGAAGATTTAAATTTACCAATTATTGAAATAGAAGATGTTACAAAAGCTCTATTCAATTTGGGTAAATATATAAGAAAAAATTATAAAGGTACAGTAATTGCATTAACTGGAAGTGCAGGAAAATCCACAACAACAAGGATGATATATGACGTTGTTGAAGAATACGGAGCAGACGCGAATTTAAACCTTGCAAATACCTTAATTGCAATTTGTTGGAATATGACAACCTTTGATTTAAATAAAAAATATTGGGTTATTGAATCTTCCATAGGCTATGGATATGTTGCTGTACCTGATATTGCAGTTATAACAAATCTTGCCGCCGTTCACTTAAAAGAGGGTCAAACAATTGAAGGTATGGCTCGTGGAAAAAGTAAGATTTTTGTAACTATGAAACCCGGAAGCATTGCTGTACTTAATAAAGATATGGCATGCTACGAAATTTTTGAAGAAGAGGCTCTTGCAAAACAACTCAGAATAGTAACTTATGGTAAATCAGAAAATGTTGATATTAAAATTATTCCAGAAAACTATGAATTAGTTATTAATAATCAGGTATATCAGGTTAGTCAAAAATATCTGCCGGAGTATTTGCTTTATGATATTGCTGCAGCAGTTGGAGTTGCCATAGAATTAAATATTCCTACTGAAGAAGCTGTTAAAAAGCTTGGCAACTTCAAAAGTCTTCAAGGACGAGGTGAGACCTTAAACCTAAATTTTGAAGGTAAAAATATTACACTTGTAGATGAAGCCTTCAATGCCAATCCTCTTTCTATGTCCGCAACGATTGAGGCATTCGGAAAAAATTTCTCAAACAATAAGGTATTATTTCTAGGCGATATGACAGAAGGCGGCGACAAATCTCAAGAATATCATATGAATCTTATTGATGTTATAAAGAATGCAAAACCTTCAAAAGTTATTTTCTGCGGTAGTGAAATGCAAAATTTGTTCGATATTCTCAAAAATAATTTCGATTGTTATTATTTTGAAAATGTTTTAAAACTTTTGCCGAAATTATCAGAATTTATTAATGATAATGACAATATTTTCGTAAAATCATCTCATTCTACCGGTTTGCACAAAATTGTAGAAAAATTGAAAAAGGTTAACTAGTTTGATTTTTCCAATTCCATTTGCTACAATTGCGTTATGGAAGGACATTTTTTGCAATATTTGTATCTGGGAGTTGTCGTACTTGGTGCGATAATTTTTGCTTGGATAATTTCAAAAGATGCAAAAAAATTTACCGGCTCACAAAATAGTCTTTCCAAAATTCATAATTCAATAATTTATGCGCTGGCATATGTAAATGAAAATATGCTTGATAACGGGCGATTTATTTATATCAGAAATTTGAAAGACAAATATAACATAAATAAAAAAGCTTATAATACAACAAATCATGCCAGAATGCTCTATTCGCTTTATCTTTGTGAAAGAGAGTTAAACATTCAAGGCTTAGCTGAAAGAAGAAGAGATTCGGCACGTTATTTTGTTCAAGAATACGTAAAACCAATCGGTTTTGGAAGATATGCCGCAATATCACACCCTGAAGAAGAAAATATTAAATGCGAAAAAGCAAAATTATCTTCAACAGCAATGGCACTTGTAGCTTTTTCGGATTTACGTCCTGAAAATATAATTCCGGATGAAGTCTTTGAAGGAATGGGGCAATTCCTTTTATTTATGCAGATGAAAAATGGCCAGTTTTATAATTTTTACGACATAGAAAACGGCGGTATAGGTAACGAGAGTTTTAACTTGAATTATTCAGGTGATGCACCTTTGGGTTTGTTGTATTTATACGAATTTAATCCTAAGAAAAAATGGCTTGATGCAGCAAAAAAAGGGTTGCTATTTCTTGCAAATATGCGCAAAAATCGCAAAGAAGTTCAATTCGATTATAATTCAATGTTGGCTACTGAAAAATTATTCAAAACTCCAGATAATGGATTGACTGAAGAAGAGAAAAGTTTATTAAAACTGCATCTTATAAAAATGGTAGAACAAGTTATACCTAAACAAATAGTAAATAAAGATGAACAATATTATGGTGCCCTCATAGATGATATTAAGCCTTTAAATATTGCCTGTATCATTGAAGGTTTGGTAGCAACATATAGCTGTGTTGATGATGAAATACTAAAAATGCGTATTATGAAATCAATTAATACCGGCATAAAATTCCTACGTCTTTCACAAATCCAACGAGGCCCTTTAAAAGGCGGATTCCCCAATTCTGCGGATTGGAAAGAAATTGGTGTTCCTAAAACTGCATCTATTGTTAAAATGGATACAGTCCAACATGCTCTGGCCGCTTGTATAAGATTTCAGACAATGTTTAAAGATGACTAGTACAAATTTGGTTTCTGCCGTTTTCTTTTGCTTTATATAAAGCTTTATCAGCTTTTTCAAACAACTCATGAATTGTTTCGGTACTATCATTCACTTCAGATACGCCTATGCTTATTGATAATTTAACAGGTTGATTACGATACAGAAACTCCGTATCATAAATGGCTTTTCTGAGTCTTTCAAGAGGTATAACGGCTTTTTCCATAGGAGTTTCAGTGATAATAACTGTGAATTCTTCGCCACCATATCTGAAAACCATATCAGTTTTTCTGAAAGTTTGCAGTATTTTGTACGCAACTTCTTTTAAAACAAAATCACCGCAACTATGACCATATGTATCATTAATTTTTTTGAAAAAATCAATATCAATAATTGCAAAACTTAAATTACTTTTGTATCTTTTAGACCGCAAGAATTCTCTTTCTACACAATCTTCAAAGTGACGTCTGTTGTATAGCCCAGTCAATGGGTCTGTAACAGACATATAACGGGTTTGAGAATACATGAAGTTAATCTTTTTTATAACTTCAAGTTTATTCCCTTCAGGAATATCAAAATTCAAAATTATATCTTCAATATTTTTTTGAATTTCATCCAATATAGATGGAGGAAAATCAAAATTAGCTCCCAATGAATTTTCGCGCCTGTCTTCCATATCAAGCAAGATTATACCATAAAAATTGCAGCAAAAATATTTTTTTGATAAGGTTAGAAGTATATGAAATTAACAACACAGGAAATGCTTGATAAATTTGCCAATAATACTTCACACCCACAAGAGGTTAGAAGATTGGCTATGATGATTTTTGACGGTATAAATGATACGTTAAAAGAGATGTCAAATAAGCAAAGAAAATATTTAGAAGAAGCTTCCCTTTTGCATGATATAGGTTATTACATTGATTCAAAGAGTCACAATAAACATAGTCAAAAAATGATACTGGAATGTGGACTTGATGATTATGATGAAAGAGAAAAACAAATTATTGCTTGTGTATGCAGATATCATCGCGGGGGACTGCCCGATAAAAAAGAACATGAAATTTATTGTAACTTTGATAAAAAAACAAGAAAAATTGTAAAAAGACTTGCAGGAATTTTAAAAATATCAGATGGTCTAGATAGAGCTCATCTAAATTTAATTAAGAAAATACGAATAAACTATGATAGCGAAAATAATATAACTGAATTTTATCTAACACCGAACAATTTTGATTACCATCCTGATATCACATATGCAATAAGAAAAAAAGATTTGTTTGAAATAGGGTTCAAAACGCAAGTAGTATTTAAGTTTGAAGCTTGAAACGTATTGTAAATTTTTTGTTACAATTGCACTAAAATTGTAACATTTCTTCATGAAAAATACTTTATATATATAAGGGAAAAACCAAGGGGACAAAGCAATGAGTTTCGATGTAAACGTTTTGAGTTCAAAACCGGTAATCAAAGCCGCAGCGAATATGCAAAACGATGGCGGTGCAGGGAACCTCGGTTATATGAGCCAAGGCAGAAAAGAACATGAAGAAAAACATGAAGAAATAAACATCTTCGCTCAAAAGCCGGAATTTGATACCGTTACAATAAGCGGCAAATTGACAATTCCGGAAGAAGAAGATTTTGACTTAACAAAATGGATAAAAGATATAATATCTAAAATAAAAAGTTTATGGAAATAGGGGAAAAATTAAAAATAAAAGGCGGCCAAAGTAGCCGCTTTTTTGTTGAGTCAATAAATTTCTGCTTGTTTATGTTACTATTAAATAATTAAGACTAATTTACGGAGAGAAGTATGATAGAAAACTTTATTACTAACCATAGTATGGCAGTATCAGGAGCAATTTTACTAATTGCATACGTATTTATTGCAACTGAAAAAATCCAAAAATCAGTTGTAGCATTAGTAGGTGCCGGTTTGGCACTTATACTAGGGCTTTTACCATTCCATGGGTACTTTGATTCAACTGCAGGAGTGTACGTTAAATCGGTATTTGATTATATAGCTTTTGACGTTATTTTCCTTCTGGTCGGCATGATGATTTTAGTAAATATTGCAAGCAGGAGTGGTGTTTTTAAATGGATGGCACTTCAATTATTAAAAGCAACAAAAGGTCATCCGAAATGGGTATTATTTGCCTTAGCCGCATTTACAGCTGTAGCTTCAGCATTTTTGGATAACGTTACGACGGTTGTTCTGATGATGCCGGTTACATTTGTCATTGCTAAAGAATTTGAAACAGACCCTGTGCCATTTTTGATAACGGAAGTTTTAGCTTCAAATATTGGAGGAACTGCAACATTAATAGGTGATCCTCCAAATATAATTATTGGTGCAAGAGCTGGCTTAAGTTTTATGGATTTTGTTTATGAATTGACAGATATAGTGACATTGATTTTTCTTGTTTGCATAGGAATTTTGATTTTCATGTTTAGAAAGTCACTTAAAACTACCCCTGAAAAAATGGCTCATATTGCAAATATTGATAACTCAAAAACAATTACCGATAAGCCGCTTATGATACGATCAATGATAGTTTTAGTTTTAGTAATTCTTGGTTTTATAACCCATGATAAAACTGGAATACCTGCATATGTTTTTGCTTTAATGGGTGCAGCTATTTTATTAATTTTTGAAAAGCCAAAAGAAATTTACGAAGATGTTGAATGGATGACTATATTTTTCTTTGTCGGGCTTTTTCTTATTATAGGTGCATTTGAAGCAAACGGTGGTATAAGCTTTTTAGCAGACAAATTAATTGAATTAACACAAGGAAGCCTAACTGCAGCAACAATGTTCATCCTTTGGGGTTCAGGTATTTTATCCGGCATAGTTGATAACATTCCTTATACTGCAACGATGGCACCTTTAATTGCCGAAGTTCAACACACATTACCATATACTGCAGGAATCCACCAACATCATCCTCTTTGGTGGGCACTTTCACTTGGTGCATGTCTTGGTGGCAACTTAACCATTATCGGAGCTGCTGCAAACGTAATTGTTAGTGAAACTGCAGCATCTAAAAATTATCCTATAACTTTTATGAGATTTATGAAATACGGAGCTTTAGTGACATTTATTTCACTAACGTTAAGCTCTATATACTTATATTTTAGATATTTACATTAACTATTAATAAATTAGCCCAAAAAAGAGAGTGAAAATCACTCTCTTTTTTATTTACCTTTTATCAAAAGATATCTTCTACCAGTTAATAAAGTATCATATTTCGCATTTTTCATAACTCTTTCAATATCTCTTTTTTCTATTACTATTACCTTATTTTTATCATTGAGCATATCGGGTGCATTTACTTCTTCTCTGTAGTCAACAGTTCCATTACCATAGTATAAAAGAGAATATTTTCTTTCTAAATCAACTGCACCAATTTGGTAATTATTTTCTTTTGCGTATTTGGCAAATTTAATTAAGTCGTTTTGACCAAAAGTATAATCTACCTCAAAAAATTCTTCCGTGGCAAAAGCTGAAACAAAAAGAATAAAACCGACTAACACTCCAAAAACAGCGTAAGGTTTGTGTCTTTTTACAAAGGTAAGAGTTAATACACCTACAACCAGCAAAACTATCACACAAAACCATTTTATCGTCAAAATATCTTGGTATAATTGTTCGGGCAAATACAGAGGTGTGCATAATCCAGCAACAAAAGCTATCAAAACAATTGTTCCAAAAACATAAGATGAAATATCGAGAGCTTTAGAAAATTTCTCGTAATTATTCCAAATATATCCACCTATAAAAGCTGCCGGAACATATATCGGAAGTAAATATGTTATAAGTTTTGTACTTGAAATTGAAAAGAAAACCATAATAAACAAAAAGGCTATGCAATTTAAATATAGAAATTTTTGTTCATTCGTTAAATTTTCAAATGTATAAATTTTAATAGCTTTAAATCTCGCAATAATTGCAGCAACAAATGAAAATATCCATGGGAAAAATCCCCACAAAAAAGTTAAAATAAAGAAGTAAAACGGCTGTTCTCTTCCTATTTCATCCGAAGTGAAAAATCTTTCAATATGGTGCTTGATTATATATTCATTGAAAAACAAAGGATCATGAATCTTGAACATCAAAGCATGCCAAGGGATAACAACACCTAAAAATAAGATTGATCCCGGAATCCAATATATAGGTCTGAAAAGCTCTTTAAATCTTTTTGCGGCAATAGCTGTAAAAAACATCGTTCCGAAAGGCACCACAAACCCGGGAATTCCCTTTGCCATAACCGCCAATCCGGAAAAAAGATAAAACAACCACCAAAGATATTTTTTACTTTTTTCACTGCAAAAATAAGTTAAAAGTCCAAAACATAATGAAAACGCAATACACATTGCAAGTACAATATCTAAAATAGCAAATTTAGCTAAAATTACAAATTCCAAACTGGTTGCAAGGATTAATGATGATAAAACACCAAATCTGTGAGAGACTATTCTCCGTCCTGTTATATAAACCAGAAATGAAACTAACGTTCCATATAAAGCAACCGGAAAACGAGCGGTAAATTCGTTTATTTTTCCGAATAATCCAAAAAATAAACATTCACCCCAAAAATACAAAGGAGGCTTTTCAAAGAAATATTCACCGTTCAAATACAATGTCATAAAATCTTTTGTATTAAACATATCTTTAGCCATAGCAACATATCTGGTTTCATCAACATCCATAAGAGCATATGTTCCTATATCATTAAAAAATATGTAATAAAAAGCTATTGATAAACCAATAATTGTAAAAATTTCAGGATGCTTTGATATAAATTTCCAAAAATTCCATTCCTTGAATCCTTTGAATTTATTAGTACAACTATTTATAAAGTTATCCATTTTTCTAAATCCTAATCACTCTCTCACACACCTGTAGATTATATAACAGTCCACATTTAGTTGCAATATAATCACATGTATAATAGAATAGCTATATGATTTTAGAAAAAGCTAAAAAAGAACTCGAAAAACTACTTAAAGGCAACGAGAATTTTGTAAATGGAACTCCTACCGCAAAGAACATGTGTCTGCAAACTTTAAAAAAATATGCATACCACCAAGAGCCTTATGCTTGTGTTTTAACATGTTCTGATTCAAGAGTTGTTCCTGAAATTATATTCGATTGCGGAATTGGAGAGCTTTTTGTGGTAAGAGTTGCAGGTATGACCACCGGCCCAAATGTTATTGAGAGTATTGAATATGCCGTAAAAAAATTAAAAGTGCCTCTTGTAATTCTTTTAGGACACGATGATTGCGGTGTTATGAAATATGCAAAAGAACATTATCCGGAACCAATGAAAGATTTTTCATCTATTCTAAAATGTGTTTATCCTGTTTTAGATAAAAAAGAAGATGTTACATGTCATAACTTTTTTGCTCAACAACACACAATCTGGGTAGAAGATTATTTAATGAAACATTCTGTAATCATTAATGAAGCTGTAAAAAATAACGATTTATACATTGCAAAATGTCATTTTAATCACGATACGGGTGTTGTTGAATTAGTAAAAGAATCATAAAATGAAGCGGTTTTTTTATTTTTCTGCATTATGCGTAGTTCTTACATTTCTCGGATTAGCTTTTTTGACGAATTTTGATATCCTAAATCGTCGCGGTTGTTGTTCTAGCCATGGCGGTGTATGCGGTTGTTCAAGAGGAACTGCACAGTGCTGTGATGGAACTTTGAGCCCCACTTGCGGATGTAATTAGAGTTTCTTTTTGAGTAAAATATTAGTTATTGCAGGTTTTCCATTCCATTTCTTCATACATTTTTTGGAGTTTGTCATGTTCGGCAAGGCGTTTTTCTGTTTCAGCAATGGCCTTGTTCATATCACATGTAATTTTCTTAAACATATTTACAGTATAAAGACCGGCTTCCCATGGATCTTCCGGTTTTGCTT
The DNA here is from genome assembly GCA_944325905.1 of Candidatus Gastranaerophilales bacterium. Lineage (GTDB taxonomy): Bacteria > Cyanobacteriota > Vampirovibrionia > Gastranaerophilales > Gastranaerophilaceae > SIG32. The sequence goes on from CALVBY010000042.1 coordinate 13,862, forward strand.
TTTTCTTTTTAACAACGGCTAAAATTATACCTGCAACACCTGCGGCTATAGCCATTGAACCCAAAATAATTCCTGTAGATTTATTCATATAAATTTCTCCTTAAAATTTTTTAATTTTTGTACTTTAAAACTTAATTTAAGTAATCAAAAATTTCATTACCTGAAACGATAATTATTCCATTTAATTTTTTACGTGTTAGACTATAAACGTAATAGAAAAGGAGAGAAGTATGATTTCTGAAAAAATGGAAAAAGCTTTTAATGAGCAAATTAACAAGGAATTATTTTCTGAATACTTGTATCTTTCTATGCAAGCATATTTTGAAAGATTAAATTTAACAGGATTTACTAATTGGATGACAGTTCAAGTCCAAGAAGAACACGCTCATGCAATGGGAATGTATAATTACTTGCATGAAAGAGGCGGTAAAGTTGAACTTATGGCAATTGATAAACCTCAAACCGATTGGGAATCTCCATTGGATGTGTTTAAAAATGTTCTTGAACATGAAAAATATGTAACCTCAAGAATTAATGCATTGATGGATGTTGCTGAAGAAGAAAAAGACCGTGCAGCACTATCATTCTTGGATTGGTATTTGAAAGAACAAGTTGAAGAAGAAAATACTGTAGGCGGAGTTCTTGCAAAATTAGAATTAATTGGTGACGATAAACATGCTTTATTATTGTTGGACAAAGATCTTGAAAC
>CALVBY010000043.1 GCA_944325905.1 Candidatus Gastranaerophilales bacterium
TGTATGTAACTTTAGTTTTTGTTGATGTAAATGGTCCTTCAGGACCAAATAAATGCGGCTCGGATGTTTTTGTTTTTTCAAGAGCTAACGGAACATTCAAGCCTAATACACACAATACTAAATCCTGTTATAATGATCCTCACTACTGTGCAGATTTGCTTATGAAAAACGGGTGGGAGTATCCAAAGGATTACCCGTATTAAAATTTTATGATATAATCTGTGTATGATTGAGTTAATGATTTTGTACGTGCTTTCCAAGCGTGAATTGACGATGTATTCTGTTCACAAGTTTATTGACGAAAATTTTGGTGCGTTTTCAAAGCCGAGTTTCGGTGCGATAAAGCCTGCGCTTGTAAGGTTGGAAAAAAACGGTTGCATTACTTCAAGAAAAATGATGTCCGATGGCGGCAAATTGTCTGTTTTTTATACAATAACCAAAAACGGCTTAGAAGAATTGAGACGGCTGATTTTGGAAAAATTAAGCGAAAATCCGCTTCAATTCCTTTCAAATGCAAGGATTAAGCTCTGCTGTGCATCTTATTTGAGCAAAGATGACTGTGCTGATTTGTTCTTTCACATAAAATCTCTTGCTATGCAGCACAAATTCAACGCCGAAAACATTATTAACGATGAATATAATCAATTGAGTTTTTATCAGAGAATAATTTTGGACAATGCGATTTGCGAATATTCAAATTTTATAACCATATTAGAGGGGCTGGAGAAGGAAAATGCCGGCAATAGTTAACAGTGTTATTGAAAATTCCATAGCACAGGAGTTGGAAATCGAATCAGGCGATGAGATTTTATCAATTGATGACAACAAAATGTCTGATATGATTGATTACAATTTCTTTTGCAAGGCTGAAAATTTAACCCTTGAGATTAAAAAGAAAAATGGTGAAATCGAAGTTATAGAGCTTGAAAAAGATTATGATGAGGATTTGGGAATTGTTTTTGAAAGTGCGGTCTTTGATAGGGTTAAGCCGTGTTTGAATCACTGTATTTTTTGTTTTGTAGACCAGCAGCCTAAGGGCTTGAGGGATACTTTGTATGTGAAAGATGACGATTATAGATTGTCTTATCTGCAAGGAACCTACATTACGCTTACAAATTTTACCGACAAAGACAGAGATCGTATTAAAAAAATGCACTTGGGGCCGTTTTATGTTTCTGTGCATACTACAAACCCTGAGTTGCGTAATAAAATGCTGCAAAATCCTAACGCAGGCAAGGCTTTGGAAAATTTAAAATGGTTCAGAAAAAACAAAATCCCTTTTCACGCACAAATTGTTTTATGTCCGGGGATAAATGACGGAAAAGAGCTTGAAAGAACTTTGAGTGATTTGGCTGAGCTTAAAAATACGGTGCTTTCAACGGCGATTGTACCTGTCGGGATTACTCAATTTAGAAAGGATTCTTGCCTAAAGCAGGTTGATAAAAAATGTGCGCTCGAAACGATTGAAATTGCATCAAAATTCAAAAGAGTTTGCTGCTCGGATGAGTTTTTCCTGCTTGCGGGAAAAGAAATTCCGCCAGCAAAATACTACGGTAGTTTTTCTCAGCTGGAGGATGGCGTTGGGGCGATTAGATTGCTTTTAGAGGATTTTAAAAAATACAAATTACCTAAAAAGCTCAAAAAGCCTGTCAAATTTATTTTTGCAACCTCTTATGCCGCAAAAGATGCACTTGAATATATTTCTGATAAATTGAATAAAGTTGAAGGTTTAAAGGCAGAGGTTCATCCAGTAAAATCAGACTATTGGGGCAAAGACATTACTGTTGCCGGCCTTATAACCTCTGATGATTTAATCAGAACCGTAAAAGATGTTGAAGCGGATTTTGTCGTAATCCCGTCTGTTATGCTAAGACTGTACAGCGAGGATTTTTTGGACGGAAAAAATTTAGACTACGTAAAAAAGACAACGAAAAAAGAATTTTTCGTTGTCCAAAATATCTATTCAATGTGTGAATTGATTGAATATCTCAAAAATTAGTATCTTTCAAGATATTTGTCCAATTCCCATTGAGAAACGTATGTTCTGAAGGAATCCCATTCCTTGCGTTTTGATGACATAAATTCATTGAAAATATGTTCACCCAATGCAGCTCTTGCAACGAGAGATTTGTCAAGCTGTTCAAGTGCTTCTGCAAGGCTTCCCGGAAGTGAATCTATACGTTGTTTTTTACGTTCTTTTGAAGTCAATTGGTAAATATTGCTTTCAACAGGAGCCGGCGGGTCGATTTTGTTTCTTACCCCGTCCAAACAAGCCTCTAAAATAGCCGCAAATGCTAAATAAGGGTTGCAAGCAGGATCAGGTGATCTCAACTCAACTCTTGTTGCGTTGCCTCTTTTTGCAGGAACTCTCAAAAGCGCACTTCTGTTTGCCAATGACCATGCCAGATATACCGGTGCTTCATACCCGGGAACCAATCGTTTGTAACTGTTTACGGTTGGGTTTGTAATAGCGGTTATGCTTTTTACGTGTTTTAGCATACCGCCGATTGAATATTTTGCAACATCTGAAAGCTGATATTCTGTTGATTCGTCATAAAAAGCGTTTTTGCCGTCTTTAAACAGTGAAACGTTGCAGTGCATACCTGAGCCGTTGATACCAAAGATAGGTTTTGGCATAAATGTTGCATGAAGATTGTGTTTTGCAGCAATTGCCTTAACTGCAATTCTGAATGTCACAACATTATCCGCAGCCGTTAAAATATCTGCGTAGCGGAAATCGATTTCGTGTTGTCCGTCTGCAACTTCGTGGTGAGATGCTTCTATATCAAAGCCCATTTCTTTTAGAGTCAAAACAATATCGCCTCTGACATCTTCGCCCAAATCTTCAGGTCCTACATCATAATAGCCTGCTCTGTCTTGGGTTGTTGTCGTAACACGGCCGTCTTTGTCTTTTGAAAATAAAAAGAATTCTGCTTCAGGGCCTACATTCATTGAAAATCCCATCTTTTCAGCTTCTTTCATAACTCTTTTTAGGTTGCATCTCGGGCAGCCTTCAAAAGGTGTTCCGTCAGCGTTATATATATCGCATATTAATCTTGCAGAAGTTATGCCGTCTTTTTCTCTCCAAGGAAGGATTTGGAAAGTATTGATATCAGGGTGGAAAAACATATCTGATGTTTCAATGCTTCTGAAACCTTTAATTGATGAACCGTCAAGCATCATTTCGTTTGCAAGAGCTTTGTCTATGTGCTCTGACGGAATTGTCATATTCTTTGCCTGTCCGTTTATATCAACAAATTGCAATTTTATAAATTTGATATTGTATTCCTTGATATAACCCTTAATGTCTTCAGGTGTGAAGTTTATGTTGTCTAAACGTGTGTGTCTAAATTCTTCCATGCTGCCCCCTTTTTCTTACTAACTAATAATATTTTTTTTTTCAAAAAAGGTCAAGAGATTGTGAATATTCATATAAAATATTGTAACAAAAGGTGTTTTGCGGAGTTTTGTTAAGTTTTGTAACAAGATTAAACGTATATAGCAATTATATACTCGTGAAATACTTTATTAATATGTAAGGATTGATTAAATAAACACGAGATACATAATACACTACTATTTACACTACCTACTACACACTAACCTTCTACACACGAGGAATTATGAAAAAAGAATTCCAAACTCTATCGAAAGATAGGGTTTTTTATTATGTACGGGTAATTTTTTAAATAAACGGCGGAAATACCTCGTCGATGTATTTTTTGTAGTCATTAACGTCGAAGAATCCGACTGAAAATTCTGCCGTGTTAATACCGAGTTGTTGAGCTTCAGGGACTTCAATCGGCGGGCCTGCGGGGGTTGAACGGGACGGGTTTTTAGGGTTTGAGATTACACCTGTGCTGCGCAATAGGGTTATTGAAAGTCCGTTTTGGAATACTTCGTATTCAGTCAGACCTTTTGTAATTATTCCAAAGCCTTGCGCCCATACTAATCGCTGCATCGGGGCAAAATTTGTTTTGACCTCAATTCCGCGTGTTTTCGGAAGATGCTCAAGCATATCATAGTCGGGATCAAATGTCCTTTCGATTATTGAATTCATGTCTTCTGAAAATGTCGTGGTCACTTTGTCCGGCATGATAAATTTTGCCTGCCAGAGCTTGTTTTTGAACTTATTATCCCATTCGATTTTGAAGTTGATAAGGTGTTCGCTTCTTTCAAATTTAACGTCAAAAAAGTTTGTTTTGATTGTGTCGTTTGTTATTGCAAAAATTTCCGCTTTTTGACCGTAATCGCCTGCTACCGCGCCAAAATTATAGGTGTCGCCTTCATCGTTTCGGCGGATAAATTCAAGTTGTATGTTATTTATAAAAAGTTTGCCGTGTTTGACTTCAACGTTTATGTCCGTTAGGTATTCGGGAGGCCTTTTTAGAGTGTAAAGCGTTGTGTAATCCTCAGTTACGGGGATTTTTTGAGTATTATAAAGAATTGCGTTATCAAAGCCTTGTTTTGTATCGAGTACGCTAAAGCCTACAAGCGGTTTTGTTGAGGTCATTATCGGGGTTTCAAAGTTATGTTCAAGGCGTAATTCTTCCAAAATTGTGTTTGTTATTTGGATTATTTTTTCATAGCGGGTTATATTTTCTCTGTGCACGGCATCTGTGGAACATCCGCAAATGCTGTCGTGGGCTTGGTTTTGCAAAAGTAATTTGTATGCGTATTCGATAATTTTTTCATATTTGCTGCCGTAGTATTTTTGTAATTTATCTGTTTGCTCCAGTAAATATGAGCATTTGGTGTTGTATTGTTTCAGTTTTGTTCTCGCAGAATATGCCCCCTGCAGGATAAAGGTTTTTGAGTTATCTCTCAATTCATCATTCCATTCGGCTTCAAATTTAACTTTTGAGAAGTAATCAAACGGTGTTCCGAGCTCGATTTCGTAGTTTGTGAGGTAGTTATTAACCTCATTGATTTGTTCTGCGATATCTTTTTCTACCCCGAGGTGGTCTGCGCCAATCGGCATAAGGATATAATCTGAGGCTTTTTCTGCAATTTTATCCAAATCCTTTTCAAGCCATCCGGCTTTTGCCTCGATTGAAATATCTGCGGAAAATATATCCATAAAATATCCGCGGATAAGGTTAACCGTATCAACGCCGTTGAAAACAAAATCAGCCGGCAAATCCCCCACTCCGCGCCACACAATCGCCTTATCAATACCGAATTTCCTTAAAATAAACGGAATATTTTTGCTGTGGCCAAAAGTGTCCGCAAAGTAGCCTATAAAATCCTCACAGCCAAAGTCTTTTGCTATTTTTAACCCTATTTCAAGATTTTTTTCAAAACAAATCCTGTCCGTCAAAAATTCGTCAATTAAACAATAAAAAGGTCCGATAAAAAGCTTCTTTTCCTTAATTAATCTTCTGACAAGCACTTCTTTTTCAGGTCTTATCTCAAGGTAATCAAGTAATGCAGCCACCTGCCCGTCAAAATAAAAAGACGGAATAGAGCCCTTTTCAAGCATCTCAAGAACATTGTCAAGCACTCTCAAAAGTCTGAGTCTGAAAACTTCAAACTCTCTGTACCATTCCCTGTCCCAGTGTGTGTGCAGATATGCAATAACCTTTTTCTTCATGGGTAATATATTATCACATTTTTTGTAAATCGGCTAATTGTTAAGTTAGCCTTTATGGATAATGAATATTTTGAAAAACTGTACTAAATTCATTTTATTGAGTGAGGGTTATGTGATATGAAAAAATTTTCAATTTTAATATGTTTAATAATGATTTCAATGTCTGTTGAAGCAAAAGTTATAGACTATGCAAAGGATGGTTTTCCGCCGCTGCAGCCTGAGCAAAACACAGTAAAAACTCTTGCAAAAAACAACTACAATGCGCTTAATTATAATAAAGTTACGCAAGCCGAAAAAACAATTCTCGGCCAGACTTATGAAAATCAGCACATAGGCGTAAGGCTTAACAGGCTGGAAAAAACGGTGTTTAATCGTACCTACCCTCAAATGTCTTATGAGCAGCGGATGAATAATATAATTGTTAACTACAAAAAAGATAATGTTTCTCAAAATAACGCCATGGTTAAAAAATTAGGAAAAATGGAGAAAAAAGTTTTCAACCGTACATTTACTGACGACACGGCAGAAAACAGAATATCACGTCTGGAAGAACAGGTATTCGGAACTATTCAAAGCGGAGATATAAATAGTCGTTATTCAATGTTAACCAGTGCGATTTCCCATTACAATATGCCTAATGCTTTTTCTACTGTAATTCCGGATGATCCGTTTTTCGGGCTTCCATCGTCATCAGGTGGGGGATTAAGAAGTCTTGCCGGTTCGTTTACAAATTACATGAACAGACAATTTGTAGGTATGCCTACAGGATTTTCGCCTCAAATATATTCCCCATACGTAAATGGTTATCATGGCTATAACGGCTACGGTGGTTACAGTCCATATAATGCACAGAGAATGAACGGCTCTTATCGTCAAAGCTGGGGGTCAAGATACGGTGATATGGGTGCCGGAGTTCATATTTTGCCATAATTTGTTGACTTGCTGAAAAAAATCATTAAATCTCATACAAACAGATGTTTATAACACTTGATTAATCATTCATAATGAATGCAAGAAAGTGTAATATGCCATTCAAATACCGTTTACAAAAAGTACTGGATTTCAGAATCCGCAAAAAAGAAGAACAGTTGTTGGTAGTGCAAAAAGCCCAGCAGGCGGTGTATATAGCGGAAGAAAATATTCGAAAGAATGAAGCCGAAATCCAAGCAACAAAAAACGGTCTGAGAACGGCGGATCCCATGATGTATGAGGCATATGACAAATATCTAAATCATCTTTGGGAAAAAGCCGAAGAACTTGAACAAATACGCCAACAGGCTCAAGAACAACTTGATATTGAAAAGGCAAAACTTGTAAAGTTGGAGCAGGCTGTAAAAGTTCTTGAAAAACACAAAGAGCGGCAAAGAGAAATCTACATTGAAGAAGAAAAAGCCGCAGAGTTAAAGCAATACTCCGAGCTCGGTGTAGTAAGGTTCTTTAGACAAAACCAAGAAAAAATCGAGCAGGAAGAAAAAGAAATTCTCGAAGAATTACAAAAGCTAGAGGGCGAAAATGGATATTAGTTCAGCAACATCATCAACCGTAAGTGTAACAGATACAAGTGCTTCATCTCAATCTCAACGTTCATCTAAAAGTGATGTTTCGTTTGAAGAGGAAATGAAAAAAGTTTCTGAAGCAGATACAAAAGAAACGAGCTCAACAAAGAAAGATGAAAAGTCTGAAAGTTCAAATAAATCAGATAAGGCAAATAATACTGATGCCGAAAACAAAACTGAACAAAAACAAGAAGCTTCCGTAAAGGATGAAAATTCTGGCGATGATTCACAAAATCAGGATTCTAAAAATTCCGGAAATGAAAATTCACAGCTTTTATCCGGTGAAGTTAGCATGAATGATTTGCAAAACCTTCAAAAAAACGGATTGCTTAATTCCGGTCAATTAAATAATATTCAAATGCTTGTAAATGCTAACCAGCAATTGTCTGACATAACAAGAATGACTGATGCTTTTGCAACAACAAAAGTAGACTATACAAGTATTTCAATGGGTGCGGATGACGCGAAGTTTTTCTCCGATTTGGTGCAAAATGCGGATAAAACTCTGCAAAATGTAGTCAGCGACTTGCAAAGCGGTATTGAACAAAATGTTCAACAAGCGACTAAAAATGTGAAGGTTTCTTCAACTCTTATGAATGCTCTGCAAGAGGCTGTAAAAACAAACCAACCTTTCAGAATTAGTTTTGACAAAGATGTTTCTGTTGTTATTAAAGTCAACAAAGATGGTGCTTTATCAGCTACGTTTATTCCTGGGGATAAAGCGGTAGAAGAATATTTACGCCAAAATATATCTGTTTTACGTCAAAGATTTGACGAACAGGAATTATCATACAATGAATTGTCTTATTCAAGGCAAAAACAAGATCAAGGACAAAATAATAGAAGAAATAATAAGGAGAAGGATCATGAATGATTCGTTTATCACCGCTCTTAATACTCAGTTTGCGACAACAAACTGGATGGATGTTATTGCGGACAACATGACAAATGTATACACTCCTGGTTTTAGAGAAAAACAGGTCAACTTTAAAACATTTTTAGGTGGTGTTATCGCAGATGATTATGACAAAAAAATTGGACAAGGTAAATCAACTCCGGGTACTTCTAATGAAAACTTATTCCTCGAGGGTAAAGGTTTCTTCCTTGTTAAAAATGCTGAAGGCAAAAGCATATACACCCGTCTTGGAGAATTTAAATTTGATGGTGAAGGTGTTTACAGAGATGCCAGCGGTAATACTGTTCAAGGTTATATCTTGAATGATAAGGGTGAAATTATGCAAGGTACAAAATCCGTAAGTTCTGATTTGTACCAACAAACTGCATTAAAAGGTGGTGCTTTGGATATTCCGACTACAAATATTAAAATGTGGATTGACCCGAATAACGGTAAGTATTTAGGTAAATATGATGATTATGAAATAAAAGGTGATGGAACAATTTACGGTAAAGCTGATGGCGGCAAGCGTATGGTTCCGTTGTACCGAATTACAACCCGTAATTTCCACAACGCTGCAGGTTTGTACGAATTTAAAGACGGTCAATTTATAGAAACTGAAGCTTCCGGCAAGCCTGTTCTTGGATATGGTGAAATTAGATCGGGACTTTTGGAATTGTCTAACGCTGATTTTAAAGGTAATATTTCATATTATCAAATGGCTAAGTTGCAAATGGAAGTTACAAATAAACTTATTTCAACTAACAAAGAACTGTTGCAAGAAGCATTAAGACTTGTCGGCAGTTAATAGTACTTTGTAAAACTCAGTATTTGGCAGGTTTCACATTAAAGGTGATATCAATTATAAACTCCATTTTTCAAAAAGGAACTACGGTTCCTTTTTCTTTGTTTGTAATTGTATAATTCTTTAGGGTTGAAATTTGTTTTTTTACTTAGTTTTTAGCCTCTTAGCACTTGAAACATTTTTGTTTTTGGTATATAATTTCTCTATATAGAAGAGATAGGAGAGATAATGTTTGAACGTTTTACTGAAAAAGCTATAAAGGTCATAATGCTTGCACAAGAAGAAGCAAGAAGACTTGGCCATAACTTTGTAGGTACAGAACAAGTTTTGCTTGGTCTTATCGGCGAAGGAACCGGTGTTGCTGCCAAAACTCTTAAGTCTATGGGTGTTAATCTTAAAGATGCAAGAGCAGAGGTTGAAAAAATCATCGGTCGCGGCTCAGGTTTTGTGGCTGTAGAAATCCCTTTTACTCCGAGAGCTAAAAGAGTTTTGGAGTTATCTTGGGATGAAGCAAGACAGCTTGGCCATAATTATATAGGTACAGAACACCTGCTTTTGGGACTTATAAGAGAAGGTGAAGGCGTTGCCGCCAGAGTTTTAGAAAACTTGGGTGTTGATTTGAATAAAATCAGAAGCAATGTAATCAAAATGCTTGGTGAAACAAAACCGCAAGTATCAAGCGGCAGTTCCTCAGGTTCATCATCCAGCAGTTCATCTTCAGGCGGCAAAACCAAAACTCCGAGTTTGGATGAATTCGGCCGTGATTTAACACTTGCCGCTCAAGAGCTAAGACTTGACCCTGTTGTCGGCAGAGAAAAAGAAATTGAACGTGTAATTCAAATTCTTGCAAGAAGAACCAAAAACAACCCTGTTTTAATTGGTGAACCGGGTGTTGGTAAGACTGCCGTTGCAGAAGGGCTTGCAATACGCATTGTAAATGCTGAAGTTCCTGATATTTTGGACGGAAAAAAAGTTATCCAGCTTGATATGGGACTTTTGGTTGCAGGTACCAAGTATAGAGGTGAGTTTGAAGAACGTCTTAAAAAGATTATGGACGAAATCAGACAAGCCGGAAATATTATCCTTGTAATTGATGAAATGCACACACTTATCGGTGCCGGTGCGGCTGAAGGTGCTATTGATGCAGCAAATATTTTGAAACCGGCACTTTCAAGAGGCGAAATTCAGGTAATTGGTGCAACAACTCTTGATGAATACAGAAAATACGTTGAAAAAGATTCTGCACTCGAAAGACGTTTCCAACCGGTTATGATTGATGAGCCTACGGAAGATGAGTCTATAGAGATTATCAAGGGTATTAAAGGAAAATACGAAGAACACCATAACCTTACAATTTCTGATGATGCGGTTGTTGCTGCGGTTAAGTTGTCAAACAAATACATTACAGACAGATTTTTGCCGGATAAAGCAATTGATGTTCTTGATGAAGCAAGTTCAAAAGTTCGTTTAAAAGTTTCTACACTTTCTCCTGAAGGTAAAGAGATGGAAAAAGAACTTAGAGCTTTGATTAAAGAAAAAGAAGACGCTATAAGAAATCAAGAGTTCGAAAAAGCTTCTCAATTACGTGATGAAGAAGCTGATATGAAAGACAGAATCCGCGAGATGTCTGCAAAGTGGAAGGAAGAACATGAGGCTAACAAGCCGACTGTCACCGCAGAAAATGTTGCAGAAGTTATTGCAACAATGACCGGTGTTCCTGTTACAAAACTTACGGAAGGTGAAAGCGAAAGATTATTGAAGCTTGAAGATACACTTCACGCAAGAGTTATCGGACAACACGATGCTGTTGTTGCAATTTCTAAAGCAATCAGACGTGCTCGTGTAGGTTTAAAATCACCTAACAGACCAATCGGAAGCTTTATCTTCTGCGGTCCTACCGGTGTTGGTAAAACTGAGCTTGCAAAAGCGCTTGCAGAAGCAGTATTCGGATCTGAAGATAACATGATAAGAGTTGATATGTCAGAATTTATGGAAAAACATTCAACTGCAAAACTTATCGGTTCTCCTCCGGGTTATGTCGGATATGACGATGGTGGTCATTTGACAGAACTTATTAGAAAGAAACCTTATTCTGTTGTTCTTTTTGATGAAATCGAAAAGGCTCACCCTGATGTATTCAACATAATGCTTCAAATCTTGGATGATGGTAGATTAACTGATTCTAAGGGACGTCATGTAAACTTCAAGAATACAATCATAATCATGACGTCAAACGTTGGTGCAAGTATGATTACGACAACATCAAAACTTGGTTTCTCAACTGCTGAGGATGAATCAAAAGATAAATACGAAAAACTCAAAGAAACAGTTACTGAAGAAATGAAAAAGGCATTCAGGCCGGAATTCTTGAACCGTATTGATGAGACGATTGTGTTCTCTCACTTGAGCAAGGAAGAAATCAGACAAATCGTTGACTTGATGTTGAAAGATTTGTTCAAACGCTTGCAGGAACGTGAATTGTCAGTTGAAGTTACAGATGAGGTTAAAGACCATTTGGCTGAAAACGGATATTCTGAGGCATACGGTGCAAGACCGTTGAGAAGATTAATTCAACGTAAGATTGAAGACGAGCTTGCAGAAGAAATCTTGTCCGGTAAGTATGCAAACGGCGACACCGTTAAAATGGTGTTAAAAGATGGCAGAATCGCATTCGAAAAAGGCGGTGCAAAGCGTAAATCTAAAGCCAAAGTTGAAGATGAGGCTAAGGAAGAAGTCACAGCCGAGTAGAATTTGGTTCAACATAAGATTAAAAAAGAGGTTCAATAAGAACCTCTTTTTTTTACTTGTTAAAAAATTTCATTATTTTATCCAACAGGCCTTCATCTTCTTGCATATCAGTATGTTCAAGTTTTTGCAGTTTTTGTTGGATTTTAGAGTAATCCTCTGCACCCTTTCCTACTTCAAGATATTTGTTGTAGTATTCAACTGCAGCAGGTTTGTTTTTAATTTTTTCGTAAGTTTGTGCGAGTTTTTTAATAACAAGTGCATTGCGTTTGTCAAGTTCGTATAATTTTTCGAGATAATCTGCTTCAACTCGGTAGTCGCCAATGCTTTCTCTGAAGTCCGCAAGTTTTTGCAGAGCTTTTTTATTTGTGGGTTCGGCTTTAGAAATTCTTTCCCAGAACTCTATTGAATGGTTTTTGTCCCCTGTTTCTTCCAAAAGAACTGCAAGCGTGTTCATTAATTCAATATCTTTGTCGTTGTATTGGAAAGCGTTCAAAAATTCGTTTACTGCAATGTCTTTATTGCCTCTTACAAGGTTGAATTTGCCCCAGTTAAGGTGTTCCATAAAGGCGTCGTTTTTGTTTTCGTAAATTAGGGCACGCATTTGAAATACGAGCGGAGAATTGTGGTTCAAGCCGTCATATTTATCTACAAATTCGAGCGCCCTGTCGTATTCACCTTGCATAAAAAAGTATTGAGCTCTAAGAGCGTAGTATTCAGGGTTTGAGTTGTATTTGGTCTCGAGTTTGCATAATTCGTTGTGGGCATCATCTTCTTCGCCGCATTCAAGCATACATTTAATCTTCAAAAGCTCGTCGCTTGTTAAGTCTTTTGCCTTTTGAGGTTCGTTATTTTTTAGATATAGTTTTGCAAGACTTTCGCGAACTTTTGGAGTATCAAAGCGTTTTTGGGCTCTTTCAAGAACATCAATAGCACTTGTGAGCATGTCTTCTTTTAGATAAAGCTCTGCAAGTTTGAGGAAAACTTCTTCGTGATTATCTTCGTATTCAAGAGTTTTCAAAAATTCATCAATCGCCTTTGTTGTATTACCCGTTTGATCGTAAAGATTTGCAAGAGTAAATCTTGTCATTACGATATCGCGTTCGTTTTCGGCATGATTGAGGGCTTTTTTGTAGTCATTGATAGCATGTTCAAGTTTTTGTTCTACGGAGTGAAGATTGCCTCTATAGATGTAATATTTGTATTTGTCAGTGTCTACGTAAATGTCCATGAGCTGCTCGTAGCAGAGGGTATTTGTCATGTCTTTTTCAAGGATTTTTGAGTAAAACTCGGCAGCTTCGGATTTTTTGTCGAGCATCATTGCAAGATGTCCGAGTCTTTCCAAAATTCCCAAGTCATTAGGCTTTTTTTCGTGTTCTTTTTTATATTCTTCGTAAGCCTGTTCGTACTGTTCGTTTGCTTCAAATTGTTCTGCTGCCTGTATGCTCATATTCACTCCTTGTTAAGTCTATTATACATAAAATATTTTATCTGAAATTATCTTGGCGGGCTAGTTAAAGGAATTTTGTGCTTTTTCAAGTCCGTTTGTAAGATAGTATTCAACTGCGCTGACGGCACGTGTGAGAACGGATTTTAGTTCTTCCGGTTTGTCAAAATTTTGCAGGACAAACCTTTCTGAAGGAATTGGCGGTTGGGGACCTATGCCTACTTTCAGTCTTGCAAAGTTTGAGGATGAGATATTTTTTATTATTGATTTAATCCCGTTGTGCCCTCCGTCAGAACCGTTTTGTCTTAATCTTAGCCTGCCTAAATCAATTGCGATGTCGTCGTAGATTATCAAAATATCTTTGACATCAATTTTGTAATAGTTCATAACCGCGCTTACGGCTTCGCCTGAAAGATTCATAAATGTCGTCGGTTTTATAATCAAAATGTCTTCGTCGTTAAATTTGAATTTGGTTATAAGACATTTTAGTTTTTTATCTTCTTTGAAGGTTAAATTGTTTTGCAAAGCCCACTTGTCAACGACCATAAATCCTGCGTTGTGCCTTGTAAAACAGTATTTTTCTCCGATATTTCCAAGTCCTGCGATTAGTTTCATTTTCCGTAACCTTTTATATTTATTATTTTAACGTAAATAAATATTACCGTGTCGATTTACCAACATTTCGCTTAACAAATTGATAAAATAAACGTATTTTGTAGGTAAGTTCAATTGTGAGGATTAAATTTATGAGAGATAAACAAATAATTCAAGAAAAAAGTTCAGAAAAAGTTGCAAAATTTTTAGAAAAGAATTCATTACACAAAAAAGATTTTGCGGAAATGATAGGTGTAACATTGTCATATGTTTATAACCTTATAGATGAATCAATACCGTTTTCGACAAGAGGAACGACCTTGGAGAGAATTGCGACAGTCATGGAGATTGAACCTGAGGAGTTTGAAGAATATAAAATTCCGCAGGAGCCTTTGTTGATTGATGATTCGGTGGAATTTATAAAGGACGCATTGAGGGCAAAAAAGATGTCTGTGGTGAATTTTTTGAAGGCATTCCCTCGTAAAAAAAGGTTGGATATGGTGGATATATTGAGGGGAAATTTGCCTGTTCCGATAGATTATAAAGAGCTTTCAATGATAGGGCAGGTGTTGGATTTGTCGGCCGATGAGGTTTATGGTATTTGGGAAAAGCGGATGAAGCAGGTTTTAGAAATAAACGGGATGAATGTTTATGCAAATGCAGCACTTGTGAATTCAATGTTTGATTGTGCTAAAAAGTTTATACACTTGAAATAAAATGCTCTTAAAAAGAGCATTTTTTATTGATTTAAAAAAAATGTTGACAATAAAATATGTTCTTGATAGACTAAAATCATTGACGGCGAAAGTCGGAGTTGAAATATGAATAGCAATTAATTTTGTGCGCTTGTAGCTCAGCAGGTAGAGCACTCCCCTTTTAAGGGATAGGTCGCGCGTTCGAATCGCGCCAAGCGCAAAAT
>CALVBY010000044.1 GCA_944325905.1 Candidatus Gastranaerophilales bacterium
AAAGACACCGCCACGGTAGAATTACTCAACCAAATTCTTGGTGGAAATGCTTCTTCCAGACTATTTAATGACTTAAGAGAAAAACAACAGCTTTGCTATAGAGTAAATTCAAATGTTCGCTACTATGGCAATGCAGGACTTTTAAAATTATACATAGGTACAACCACTGAAAATAAAGATACAAAAGAAATAAGTTACGAAAATGTTCAAAAATCAATAAACGGATTTAACCAACATATCAAAAAACTAATGACAGAAAAAGTTTCCAAAGCTGAACTTGAAAACGCCAAACTCAATTTTAAAAACATAATTCTAAGCGATACCGAAACAAGTGCCGGCAAAAACAACTCAATGGCGATAAATATAACTGATTTAAACGGCCCGCTTGCTGATAATGAACTACTAAAAGTCATTGATGAAGTAACTGTAGATGACATTTATAACGCTGCAAATTATATTTTCAGCGGCAAGCCGACTTACTCAATTCTTGCCACTGAAAACACACTTAAAGCAAACAAAGATTTTTTCAAAACTCTTTAATAACGATTGCCTAAGTCTCTGTAAGATAAAAGCAAATAAACTACAGCACTTAGACCAACAATATCATAGATTATCTTTGACATTAAAGTCATTTCACCAAAAATGAGTGCAACTAAGTCAAAATCAAAAAAACCTATTAAGCCCCAGTTTAAGGCACCAACAATTACAAAAATGTACGCAATTAATTTCAATATATACATAAAAACCTGCCTTTCAAAAGCAGTTTAACAGATTTTTTTAGAAATTAAATTACCCGAATATACAACAAAAAAGGGCCACATCGGATGATGTAGCCCTTTTAACTTTACCTAACGAAATTATAATTTAGAAGCAACCATCAAAGTAGTTTCAGCTAAACGAGTTGAATAACCCATTTCGTTATCGTACCAAGAAATAATCTTAACTTGGTTTCCGCCCATAACACGAGTTAATAAAGCATCAACAGTTGAAGATTGAGAAGTACCAATATAGTCAGATGATACTAATGGTTCTTCAGTGTAGCAAAGAACGTGGCCATCAGCACCAGCTTTCAATGCTGCATTAACTTCTTCAACCGTAACGTCTTTAGCAAGTTCAAATACAACATCAACTAAAGAAACGTCAGGAGTAGGAACTCTCATTGCGAAACCGTCCAATTTACCTTTCAATTGAGGTAAAACAAGAGCAACTGCTTTTGCAGCACCAGTTTTTGTAGGAACGATGTTAAGAGCACCAGCTCTTGCACGACGAGGATCTTTGTGACCTGCGTCAAGAATTCTTTGGTCTCCAGTGTATGAGTGAACTGTTGTCATCAAACCTTTAACGATACCAAATTTTTCATCCATAACCTTAGCAACAGGTGCCAAGCAGTTAGTTGTACAAGATGCCATTGAAATTACATTGTGTTTAGCTGGGTCATATTCTTTGTCGTTAACACCCAAAACGATTGTAATATCTTCGTTAGTAGCAGGAGCTGAAATGATAACTTTTTTAGCGCCTGCAGCGATGTGAGCTTTAGCTTTTTCAGCATCTGTGAAGAAACCTGTTGATTCAACAACAACTTCAACACCTAAATCTTTCCAAGGCAATTGTGCAGGATCTTTTTCTGCGAAGAATTTAATCTTCTTACCATTTACAATAATACCTTCATCATAAGCTTCAACTGTACCATCAAACTTACCCATTACAGAGTCATGTTTGAAAAGAAGTGCAGCTTCAGCAGGTTTTAAACCTGGGTCATTGATAGCAACATAATCAATTTTATTGAAGATACCTTCTCTGATTGCTGCTCTCAATGTGTTACGTCCGATTCTTCCGAATCCGTTAATAGCTACTTTTACCATAAGTTTTACTCCTTCTTATTCTGTAAAGTTTTAACATGTCATTTATAGCACTAACAGAAAAACTAATCAATACTTTTGAGTCCGTTGAAATATTAAAAAAATGTTAATTATGGCAAATTTTTTCTTGTTCGGCTATTATATGGAAAAGGAGAAATATATGCAGGTTCAAAAAATAAATGCAAGCATCCGATTTGGTGATACACAAAAAGAAAAATTTACTGATAAATTCTATACACATACAAAAAACGCTGCCGACATGAATGATACCGTCGTTGTTCCAAGAACTATTTTTAAAGGATATTTAGGATTTATGGCTGGTACAACTCTCACGGCACTAGGAAGTATTGCAAAAAAACAAAAATGGTTAAGTTATCCTCTTAATATTGCAGGAATCTTGACCTGCCTATATGGAACTTGGGCTTTTGTTAGACCTTTTATAGTTAAGGATGCACCGGGAGTTGCACAGAAAAAATAAAGTTATTTTTCCGCGGGACAAACACACGCTGAAATTGCATCAATCAGCCTTTTTACGGGAACTATCTCTATCTTATCTGAGGTAATTTTGTTTGCGTAAGGTATTATCGCCTTTTTAAATCCTGACAAAACGGCTTCATTCAAACGTTTTTCAATATTTTGGACAGGATGAATTTCACCTGACAAACCAATTTCCCCGATAATAACCGTTTGACTGTCAACAACGACATCTCTGGCACAAGTTGCAACCGCAAGAGCAATCCCTAAATCCGCACTTGGTTCATCGACCTCAATCCCGCCCATAACGTTCACATAAACATCTTGTTTTGAAAGATTCAGCCCAACACGTTTTTCCAATACCGCAAGAATTTGCAGCAAACGGCTGGTATCAACTCCGTTAGTAACTCTTCTTGGTGTCGGATAAGGTGTGGTGCCGACCAAAGCCTGAATTTCAACAAGTAACGGTCTTGTACCTTCATTAGTTACGACGATAGCACTACCTGGGATAGAACCTTGTGAACGCTCGTTTAGGAATAATTCATTTGGATTTGTAACACAATGCAAGCCATCTGAATTCATCTCAAAAATCCCGACTTCAGAAGTATTTCCGAAACGATTTTTCATGGAACGCAAAATCCTGTAAGATTTATATTTATCACCCTCAAAATAAATTACGGTATCAACCATATGCTCAAGAACTTTCGGGCCTGCAATACTGCCATCTTTTGTTACATGACCAATAATTATAACAGTAATATTTTTATTTTTAGCTATCTGCATCAAAATATTACAACATTCACGAATTTGCGAAACACTTCCTGCTGAACTTGAAATTGTTTGAGAGTATATCGCCTGAATACTGTCTACTACAACAACATCCGGATTTATATTTTCAATTTCCGCTCTTATATTTTCCATATTAATTTGCGGATAAATATAAAGGCTATCTGAATTAATTCCCAGTCTTTCGGAACGTAATTTAACCTGACTTGCACTTTCTTCTGCAGAAACATACAAAACTTTTTTATTATTTTTGCATAATTCACCACCGGTTTGCAAAAGTATTGTAGATTTTCCAATACCGGGATCTCCTGCAATTAATACCAGAGAGCCCTGAACCAACCCTCCGCCAAGAATCCTGTCAAATTCGGGTATATTCGTGCTTACGCGAACCTCTTCACCCACATGAATATCAGAAAGCAATGTTGGCTTTGTATCATTCATTATACCTTGAGGAGAAACATTTGTGGGCTTTATACTATTTTGTACTTCTTCAACAAAACTTCCCCAAGTTCCACACTCAGGACATTTTCCTAAATAACCGGCCGTCTCATAACCGCAACTTTGACATATCCATTTTGATTTAACTTTCGCCATAAAACTATTATATTATAAAATAGCAGAGAATAACTAAATGTAAACCATACGTAATAAAAATGCCACTCAAAGCAAAAGCTAAGAGTGACATTTTATTTGAGCATAAATTATTTCTTTTTATTCAAAGCTGCCACATCAGCAACTCTCAAGGCAAAATAAGGCTTGTCTTTTTCGACTAAGAACATAACAAAGTTATCATCAAAGTAGAAATTTGCAGGCGCTCGCATTATAGGAGCAGGCATAGACATTTTCATAATCAAAGCTGCCTCACTTTTCAATTTTACACCCTGATTATCCATTTTAAAGTCTATTGATTGAAGTGCCTGATCAATTGTCAAATCAACATCCTTAATTGTTTTACCTTGCAATTCAGGATATTGATTTAAACTTTTAAATGAGATAAAAGGTACTTTTAATTTATCTTTTTCGCCGAATCTTTTGCTGCCTACATGCTCTGATGATTTTTGCATCATATCATCATAAAGAGCTGACAATGACTTGTTATCATCTGTTCTGTATAAAAGTACTTTATCATTTCCTTTTGTAGCCAATTCAACAGCGAAATCACTGGGATTGTTATAGAAAAGAACACTGACATTTTCTCTTAATGCCTTGGAACTCTTATCATCTATACCAAAATATTGAATCTTTTCCTTGTTAAGCGTTCCAAATTTTTCTTTTTTTAACTCGTCAAAGGCCGCTAAAAATTCAAAATCTTTTTTGAGCATTGCATAAACCAAGTAATTTCTTCCTGACCAATCCATCGCAGCAAGCAAATCACTTTTTTCATTAAATTTCTCCATTAATGCCTTGTCAATTTGCTCTTTTAAATTCATATTAGCGACACCATGGGCGGTATAGTAGGAGCTATCCGAAAGCATTTCTTTGGTAAATTCTTGCTTGTTGAGTTCTTCAGCCAAGTTTGAAGGTCCATCAGTGAATTCAATCGGAGCCTTTACGACATTATCCATCAAATCATTCCAAACAAGTTGAAAAGTTCCAACCCAAACTTTATTCAAATCATTAGTTTCGGTTGAAAACATCGGCATTACAACAAGTTCAGTTTCCGGTGATTTCTTAAAGAATGCAAAAGCCGAAGTTGCAAATAATGTCATCGTTAATAAGGTTAAAAATATTTTTTTCATATTTATTCCTTTCTTTAAATATTCAAAAATCTAAAAAAGCTTTCCATAAACCCTTTTGTATCTTTTGAGTGCGGAATATTTGCCGATTTATAGTACTTTTCATAACTTTTTATTATATTTTCAGGCAAATCTTCACCCCTATCCATAATATATGACAAAAATTCTATATAATCATCCTGCTCTTCACGGTACAAATCATCCCGTCTGCGCAAATCTTCATCTGCCTCATAGTGAACAAGAGCATGATAAGAAGCCATAATACTTTTATCATTTGTTTCATCCGGAAAAGCCAAAAGAGCCTCGCGGACATGCATTTTGCCTAGCCTCACATTACGGAGTAATTCCGCAACCTTTTTTCTGCTCTCTATTTTCGTCATATGTAAAATTATCCGACCAAAAATTCACTGCATTCATTTTCTATAAAATGCAACATCTGCGTGTAACTTCCGTTGAAAAACTGATCAGCTAAAACTTTAACTGATTCCATAGCCATTTCACGTCTGTCCATAACAGCCTTATAAAAGAATTTTTTACCAACCTTATATCTTACAAGAATACTTTTTGCTGTTAATCTATCCATAACTGTTTTAATTGTCGTATAAGCTCTTTCAATACCTGAATTTGCCAACTCATCGACTATGTCTTGAATAGAAATATCAACATCTTCATTTATTTCAGTAAGATTCCAAAATGCATTCAAAATATCAATTTCTAATTTTCCACAAACCATAGAAAAACCTTTTATTTACTATAAACTACTAACATTGTAACATGAGACGTTTTTTTTTCAATTACCAATTACAAAAAACTTTACAATCACTCTATATTAAGCAAATCCACATCTTTTTTATAATTTTTCTTGAAGCGTCTGCGCTCATTTTTTTTACGTTCGCTTTTAGACATTTTTCTGTACGCATTATCTACAGATATTTTGGTAATTGCTTTGCCGGAACGTCTGTCGTAAAAAGTAAGCCAGTATTTTCTGTGAATATTATCGACAGAAAACGAAACAACACCTGCAACACGCTCACCTGGATTAATCGTCTTAAACATAATCTTCGTATCGCCAAAAATTGATGGTCTAAAAGATGAATTGTAATCATTTACAAGTGCCATGTCAAACCCCGAAAGAGTTTTGTCTGACATGTTGGAAATAGTTATTGAAAGCGTGATAGTATTCATTTCCCCAAAAGGATCTTCCTCATGCTTCACATTGGTAATCAATATGTCTAAACCGGGATACAACAATTCTTCTTGCTTTAGCGCTTCGGGTTTGTAAACCGGCAAAGGGACTTTAGAATTTATTTTGACCTTAATTTCATCACCCGGAGATATCAAAACATCTTTACCTTTTCTGATTAATGCCATACCTAACCCAACAGCACCGCCTAAAGCAGCACCACCGGCAATAGTGTAACCTTGGGATAAAATTGCAGCCTCTAGTCCAAGCCAATTAAGGGCCAAAAAACCACCAACGACACCCCCTGCGGCAGTATATCCAATATCTTGAGCGATTATTTTAGAAGTTTCTGTAATTGGGTGCAGTTTGGTAGACATTTTACCATCAATAGGAATTTCTCTTCCGTCAGGAGTCACAAGGTAATCAAAAGAAAGCTCAATCCAAGCCTGTTTTCCCATATTTCCCGCTTCACCCGTTTGTGAAATTTTACCGTGTGCGACTGTTCCTTTAGGAATAATAATTCCTTCGTCTCCATAAACATCAGAGGTAACTTGAGCAAAAAACTCATCACCTTCCATAGAATACGACGTATCCAAAACCTGTGACACCGTCATATTAATTATGTCTTTTCTGTCAAGATGTTCTATTTTTCCCGTAAAAAGTTCATCTTGAAGCTGCTTATACTCATCAGTTTCTTCAATATGCCCTTGCAATGGTTCAGCTGCCAAAACCACCGTATTGAACATAAAAATCATTGATATAACTAATGCAAAAATCTTTTTCATAACAGTATTATATACTGATTTAAAAAAATATCAAAATAAAACATCCGAACAAGTTACCCGATTACTTTTCGGAAAGATATTTGTAACTGCAACCAGCACCAGAAGCCTTATATATATAAAGTGAATCTTTTTCACCAATGTCAGAAGAACAACCATAACTACCATATTGAGGATTTGAAGCTCCATAAGTACCTGGCATCCCTAGGGGTGCAAATTTCAATTCTTCTATATATACATTTTTTTGATTTGAAGCTCTCATAAAAGTTATTACGTAGACATCTTTACCCAAGACATTAGGTCCATTTAAGTAGTTATTCACGTCCACTAAGATTATTAAACCACTACCTGAACTGCCAAAATACAGAGCCGCACCATTACTTAAAAGAGCAGCTTTACCTTGTACATCATATGAATTTATATTACCTCCGGCTAACGACTTATATCTTAACTCCGTAGATGAGGCTGATATGGCAGACCACTTGTAGTGTACATTAGCTTTAGGCCAATTAGAATAATTATCACATAATTTATTGTCATATGTCCTGCTCCACCCACAAGAATCTACAACACGAACATTTTCAAGCAATAAATCCATAAAATCAACCGTCATAGCATTTACACCCGCATTGGAAACTATCAAACGAGGATTATTAGCCACAACCGCTTTAAATGAACTATTCAGTATTGCATAGCACTCTTTCCATTTTGCATGAAATTGACGTTCTTGTATATTACTAACCAAAGTCGGAATTGTCATCGCTGCTACAATACCAATTATAGCTAAGGTTATCAACACTTCTGCCAATGTAAATGCCACAAGTTTTTTGGATTTTTTAGATGATTTAAATTCAGATCCTGAAACAAGTTCAGGATGACAAGACTCGTCAGTAGGATACAGTGAATCTGTCATTCCGAACTCGTTTCGGAATCTTTTATTTCTTAGATACTGAATCAAGTTCAGGATGACAGAAAAATGTTTTCTGCAACTATAATTCCGCATAATTGAATTATAGTTTAACACCCCAACACTGTCAAACCCCTTGTTATTCTTAGCTAGGAGAGTTGCCCCCCCCCCGTTATGCAGTTTTTGAAATTTATACATCATACGCTCCTGATTTCATAGTTCTAGTATAACAACTATTTCTTAAATTTGCAAATTTGTTGACTTATTTTTCCATGACATATTATAATTTATGTCATGAAAAAACGTTGGTATGACTTAGATGTCACAGTTAGTAAAGCAATCAGCATGCTGGAAAAAGCAGATGAAGCCATCCAGGTTCGCTGTGCTGAATACATTATTGACAGGCTAAAAGACATTGACTTTGATATTCCAATGTCTTTAGAAGATCAATACAATTATATTCTAAGACGCTGGTATGACAAGAATATTAAAGTGTCGCATGCAATGGAATATCTAAAAAACTGTCCTGTCGAAATACGTAAGCAATTAGCCTTGGATATAATAGATTACTTGAAACAGGTATAAAAATGGCTGATGACATCAACAAAAAAATAATAAATCTTTTTGCAAAGCATAGTAAATCAATTTCGACTGATGAAAAAATAAAGTACTATGCCGGTTTTAATTACGTAAAAATAAACAAAGATACCAACGGAAACAAATTTAGTCCTGAACATCTGAAAAAATATGCCGAAAAATGCCACTACATAGTAAGAGTTATGCGTGAGTTTGACGGAGAAACATATCTTTATAACTATGATGTTCCAAATAAAGATTTATTTAAATTCATGAAATCATTTGAAGAAAATACTCTTGACGGGACTATAATAGAAATAGACAAATACTTTCCGGAAGATTTAGCATAAATGAATTGTTTTTTTAGAAAATATCACGAGGCACTTTTTAACTGTACAAAACCATATCAATATGTCGGTGGAGAATTTTTGTCATACAACAAAGATTTTAATTCTGCCAAAGTAAGATTTGCGTTTGCATTTCCTGACAAATACGAAATTGGTATAAGCAATCTTGGTGTCAGAGTTTTATACGATATGATAAACCGTCAGCCTAATTATATGTGCGACAGAGTATACGCTCCTGAACCTGACTTCAAACCTGAAACTTTATACGGTCTTGAAAGCAAGCAGGAAATAAATAAATTTGATGCCGTGGGTTTTTCCCTACAATATGAAATGGCATATCCGACAGTTTTAAAAATGCTTGAAATGTCAAATATTCCGTACAAAAATTCCGACAGAAAAGATGATGACCCTATAATTATAGCAGGCGGCCCTTGCGCTTATAACCCGCTGCCAATGGCTGAGTTCATAGATGTTTTTATGATAGGTGACGGAGAAGACAGCATTGTAGAAGTTTGCAAAATTTTAGAGCGAACAAAAGGTATGCCAAGAAAAGACAGAATAAAAGCACTTGTCGAAGGCGAAAATTCAGGAAGATGGGCATATAGCGTTGGTGGTAGAGTAAAAAAAAGAATTGCACAACTTGATTATGAAAGAGCTCTAAAATCATATCCAATACCATTTTCATCCTCCGTACATGACAGGGCTATAGTTGAGATAAGACGCGGCTGCGGACGTATGTGCCGTTTTTGCCAGCCTGGACATGTAACCCTTCCTGTTAGAGAAAGAAGTGCTGAAGATATCATAAGAATTGCAAAAGAACTTGTTAAAAATACCGGATATGATGAATATTCACTGCTTTCATTATCATCAAACGACTATTCAAATATTAACGAAGTAATAAAAGAATTAGCCGTCGATTTTAACGAGAAAAAAGTATCCGTATCATTACCGAGCCAAAGAATTGACGGATTTAATCTGGAGCTTGCAAACCTTGTGCAAAGCGTCAGAAAATCCACAATGACCCTCGCTCCAGAAGCCGGCAGCCAAAGGTTGCGAGATGTTATAAAGAAAAATATTACAGAAGAACAAATTCTCGACGCTGTTTTAACACTATACGAAAACGGCTGGTCTAAGGTCAAATTTTATTTTATTTGCGGACTTCCGACAGAAACGCTTGAAGATATGGATGAGATGGCGGAACTTTTGGGTAAAATTAAATACCGCTGCAAACAGATAAAAAAAGAAAAAAATTTAAAACACGGTATGGATATAACCTGCACGCTTTCAATATTTGTACCAAAACCTTTTACACCATTCCAGTGGTGCCCACAAATGAATTTGGACGAAGTTACTGCACATATACATTACTTAAAAGATAAAATTGCGCATCTGAAAGGTGTTAAGGTCAACTATCACGAAAAATTTGTTTCTCAAATTGAAGCTGTATTAACAAGAGGAGATACAGAACTTTGCCAATATATTGAAGCTCTGTACAAAAAAGGTTGCTACCTTGATGCTTGGGGAGAATATTTCGACAAAAAGATTTGGCAAGATACCGCAAAAGAACTGGATATTTCTTTAAATGAACTGTCCGAAAAAACTTATAATATTGAAGAAGAACTTCCTTGGGATTTCATAGACACAGGCCTAGATAAAAAATGGTTAATCAATGAATATCAAAAGGCAATGGAGGTTGATGCAAATTCGCCCCACATAGTTCCGACCTGTGAAACACAGTGCGTAAATTGCGGCGTATGTCCAAACTTCAAGACTCATAAAATTATGGCAAAACCTTTCAAGGCCAGTGAAAAAGCCCAAAAATTATCACAAATGCCTCACATAGACCCTGCAAATGCCCATCAGGAAATAAAAGAAACCTATAAATACAGAATAAAACTTACAAAAACAGGTATATTAAAGTATTTTTCTCACCTTGATTGGCAAAACACATTTTTCAAAGCCCTGTCAAGAAGCGGTTTAAATATAGCCTACTCACTTGGATTTAACCCATCAATGAAAGTTTCTATGGGTGTCGCACTTCCGCTTTTTGCAGAAAGTTTTGGGGAATTTGTTGATATAGAACTATACGATAATTTAGCTCCAAAAGATATCCAACTAAAGTTAGAAAAAATATTACCAAAGGAATCTAAAATACTAAGTATTGTAAAACTCGAAAAAGGTTCAAAATCCATAGATAATACTGTATGTTGGGCTGAATATAAAATTGAAATTCCGGATCCTGCTATTTACGATTTCAAAAATTTGGTATATAATACAGACAGAGTTTTATCTTCTGATGAAATTTATATCAAGAAGAAAAACAAAAAAGGTTTAATTAAAAAAATAGACATAAAACCATCAATAAAATCATACAGATTTGAGAATGATTGTCTATTCATAATATTAAAAGCAGGTCAAAATCTTGAAAATGGTATACCATCATTGAGAGCTGATGCCTTGATGAATCTGATTGCAGATGGAATACATTTCAATATAACCAGAACAAGATTTTTTGATGAAAGTTTAAAAGAATTGTAAGAAGGATTTTTAATTATGGGAAATTACAAAAACAACAACCGCAACAGACAACAAGTACAAAATGATACTTCTTCTGTTGAAAAGAAAATTATCATTGCCGAGCGCGACAACATTGCAGCAGTTTTGGAAAACAAAAAAGTAACAGACTTTTTTATCCACAGAGGCGATGTTTTATTAGGTGATGTTTATTTAGCCACAGTTGACAACATACTACCAAGTATTGATGCCGCTTTTGTAAATGTCGGAACTGATAAAATGGGCTTTTTACACGCAGAAGATGTTATGGGTAAAGGAACATTAAAAGAAAAACTTAAACCAAAACAAAAATTAATAGTCCAGGTTGTAAAAGAGCCTACAGGACACAAAGGTCCTCGTGTTACAACTGAAATCAGCTTACCCGGAAGATTTTTAGTTCTAATGCCTTATGAACCGGGTGTAAGTATAAGTAAAAAAATTGAAAATTCAAAAGAACGTGCTCGCTTGAAGGCAATAATGAATCTTATAAAACCGGTTGGAGTTGGCGTAATAATCAGAACCGAAGCTGAAGGTCAGACTGAAGCTGATATTCAAGAAGATTTGGAAATCCTACTTGAAAAATGGAATAACATAATTACATCAGCAGAAAGCCTAACCCCACCTAATTTGATATACCGTGATCAAGATTTGTTGTATCGAGTTATCAGAGAAGCCTGCACGGATGATGTTAAAGAAATTGTTGTCGATACAGCATTCGCGCTCAATAGAGTACAGAATATTTTACAAAACTGGCACATAAACAAAAACGTGCAAGTAACTCTATATAAAGGAACCGAACCGCTTTTGATTGCAACTGATATTCACAAAGAAATCAAAGCAGCATTGAATGTTAAGGTTAATATGCCATCCGGCGGTTACTTGTTCATTCAACAAACCGAAGCCTTGACTGTAATTGACGTAAACAGCGGGAAATTCACAAGTTCTGCGACTCAGGATGAAACAATCTTAAAAACTAACATTGAAGCAGTCCACGAAATTGCACGTCAATTAAGACTAAGAAATATTGGAGGTATGGTGATAATTGACTTCATCGATATGTTATCAAGAGCCGATAAACTTGCAATAATGGAAGAACTTGAAATTGCGCTTGAGCCTGATAAAGCAAAACCACAAGTAGGACAGCTTTCAGACCTTGGCCTTGTAGAGCTTACACGCCATAGACAGGGGCAATCATTATCTGAAATATTTACTAAAAAATGTCCTCACTGCCAAGGTACCGGCTACTTTATGAATGAATTGAATTTCTCAACACCTACTGCAGAAGGTGAGTACAGAGCAAAACAAGCAAAAACTAAGTTGCCGATATCAAATAATTTCAAGAAAAACAAAAATAACAATAAAGTTCAAGAAAACGTTGCAGAACCGGTAGTTGAGCAAACACAACCTGCTGTTCAAGTTGAAGTGGAAAATCCCGCACAAGTCGCACAAAATGAAACAGCTAAACGTGATAATAAACGTAAAAATAACAGAAAAAATAACAAGTTTAATAAAAACAAAGAAGTTGTTGAAAACACAACACCAACTGCTGAAACTGTTTTAAAACCAAATGAAGAAATAAAGCCAGTTGTTGAAATATCTGAACCTCCGGTTGAGAAAAAAGAAGAACTACCAACCAATGTTGAGGAAAAAGTTGTTGAAACAACAGAAACAGTTGAGGAACCTAAGGAAGAAAAACCAAAAAGGAAAAGAACAACTACAAGAAAGCCAAGAGCTAAAAAAAGTGAGGCAAAAGTTGAAGAATAAATACATTTTTCAAAAATTTATAATTCCGGTTGCAGTGATTATATTCACTGCACTACCGGGGTTCTGCTCACCCTCAGTACCAATAAAACAAACTGCTATAAAGTTTCTGCTTGCAATGGGTGGGGTTGCCTTATCATCTTTTATTATATTTGCGGGACTTTCCTTATATAATACGTTTTTTGTTGAGCGAAAAGCTATAAAATTCAACAAAGAAGATTCTCTATCAACACCTGAAACAGTTGATGATGCAGTGAATTTTTTTATCAGAAAGAATAAACTAAGGTAGAATATGAAAAAGGCATTTGGTGTAATTGAATTATTAATTTCGTTTTTATTGCTTAGTATAATCATTGCAGGCTTTATGCATATGACACTAATTCAAATGCAAGACGGACAACTTCAGCATACAAAACTTGAAGAAGCTCAGCAACATGCGGATGAAATGATAAATGATATAGAAGATATAAAAAATAAAAAGCTTGAGTACGATAACGAACTACTTAACAATTGACGTTTTTTGAAGCTCAAAATTTTTATGAATTATGCCAAACATCTCATACATAAATTCATTGTATGGTACGGGAATATTGTGTTTTTTACCAAGCTCAATCATTGTTCCTGCAAACATATCCACCTCAGTCTTGCGACCGGCCAAGACATCTTGATACATTGAAGTTTTACCTTCAGGAATCATTTTAGAAATAGCTAAAAGTGCAGAATCAATCATCGTATCAGTATTTTTAACCCCTTCAGCCTCAGCAACCATTTGAACTTCTTTCATTAATTTTTTAGAAAAATCAATAAATTTCGGATTTGCATTCATCTCACCGAAAGTCATCCTTAAAATTGCTGACGGCTGGTTAGTACTAACATTCATCATATACTTTAACCAGAGCGCATGTACCATATCTTCAGGAATTTCATAATCAATACCGACAGAATCAAAAAATCTTTTTACTCTTATTTCATTGGATTTATCAGAATCTTTAGCCCCAAAGACAATTTTGCCGACCCCGTCTTGAGTTATATAGCGCCCATCACGCATAGCACTGTGGCCTATAAAGTATGACAGCAATAATTTATCCCAGCCGTAGACATCTGCAATAATTCTTTCCGACGTAACCCCATTTAAAAGAGAAAGAATTACCGTATCATTTTTTACATAATTTTTAATATTTTTTACGGCATCACTAAGTCCATCGTATTTTGTTGCTATAATAATCAAATCCGCCTTAAAATCATCTTTATTTTCAGGCAAAACATAATTCAAATAAAGTTCACATCCATTAAAAACAACAGGAGCCTTTGAATAACGTTCAAAACGTTTTTCGTCAACAAGAATTCTTAAATTATTAGGGCTAAACTTATGAATTTTGTCGGCATAAATACTTCCTACGGCACCAATGCCACAAATCAAAACATTTTCTATCTCTCTCATAACGCAACTATCATAGCATAAATACATAATATATGTTA
>CALVBY010000045.1 GCA_944325905.1 Candidatus Gastranaerophilales bacterium
CAAAGAAGAATAAAGATGAACTGGGATCCTCCAAAAGGTAATGAAAGCAAACGTGTTGTTTTATTATTCAAAATTGCAAAAGACGGTAGACTACTTTCATGTAGTGTATTTAAGTCATCTGGATTACCTAGTGCAGATAAGGCTGCTATGAATGCAGTGCAATTAACCGCACCGTTTAGACCTTTACCTGCAGAGTTCAAAGGACAAAGTATTGATATCCAATTTACATTCGATTATAACGTATTTGGAGCATCAGGTTATAACTAAAAATAAGCACATAAAAAGAGGATAAAACTATGGAATTATTATTACACTCAATCAAACTTGACTGGCCGGTATTGCTGCCTATCTTGGTATGTTCAATATTGGTTGTTGCAGTTGTTATCAACAGATTTTCTTTTTACAAAAGAAACAAAAGAGATGTGGTTCTTTTTATACCTAAATTACAAAAAGAACTTGCAAAGGACAATCTTCAAGGCGCTCAAAATCTTGCAATTCAGTGCGGCGGCGTAATCGGTGAAGTTACAGAAGAAGCTGTAAGAATATTTTCAGAACAAAGGAACGGATTTTCACGTTCATTTGATATTGCTGCAGCATTGGCTACAAGAAAACTTGAAAGTCACTTAACAATACTAGGTACAATCGGTGGTGTAGCACCATTTTTAGGTTTGTTTGGTACAGTTGTAAGAATTCTGTATACATTCCAAGATTTGGCCGTTCAAGGTAACCAGTCAGCAGCAGTTGCTATGGGTATCGGCTCAGCTTTGATTGCTACAGCCTTCGGTCTTGGCGTTGCTATTGTTGCGGTTATATTCTACAACTCATTCCAATCAATTGTTAAACGCTACGAAGATGACTTCCAGTTGATAAAATTACTCTTCTTAAGTTTTGTTGACTCAGAAGATGAAACTACTATTACATCTCCAACATCTAACGCTATATAAGGATTACGCAAAATGGCAATGAATTCTCAAAAAGGTAAACTTTTTACAGAAATAAATATAACACCGCTAACAGATATTTTTCTGGTACTTTTGATTATCATGATGGTTGTTGCACCAACATTTCAGTCAATGGATAACAATATTTCAGTACCTGAAATAAATAGCGGAATTGCCATCGAACAAAATAAAGCTGAAATAGCAATAACAAAAGAAGGTTTGATGTTTATAAACGGTAAACAAATCACACCGGATCAGTTAGTAGACGAGCTTTTAGCAATAAGAGATATGCTGGAAAAACCTGAGGTTGTTGTTAAAGCAGATTCTCAAGTAAAAAGCTCTGAAATAATGCAAGTTATGAATGCGGCACAAGATGCAGAATATAAAAAATTAATCGTTGCCGGTGAACCTTTATCTAAAAAAGAACAGAAAGAGCTTAAAGAAGACAACGAAATCAGAGGGTAGTAATAAATGTCCAGAAATCGTGATACATTCAATGAAATAAATATAACACCATTAACAGATATTTTCTTAGTTCTGTTAATCATAATGATGGTTATAGCACCTTTACTTGATCAGCAGGGCTTGAATTTGACTGTGCCTGAGATGGTTGATCAGGAGCAAATAAAAAATGATGAAACAAAAATTCTTTCGGTTGTTGTTTCCGCCGACGATAGGTATTTTATTGACGGTGAAGAGATTAATGCAGATAATTTAGAAAATACACTAAAACAAATTGCTAAAGATTATCCTGACGGAATGATGATTGAATCAGATGGTGATGCAACACACGGAGCTGTTGTAAAATTAATGGATAGCGCCAGAAATTCAGGCATAACAAGTATTTCAGTAACAGAAGTATAAAAAATCGGATTTAAAAAATCCGATTTTTTTATTGGTAATCTGTTCCATATAGAATTCTTCGCATTTCTTCTATATTTTCATTTATCTTGTAACTATTACCTATTGTATAAAGCTCTGTTCTTGCATTATCAATATATGGACTCAAGCTCAAACCATAATCGTTTGCCCTTTGCTGCATACAATCTATTATTCTGGTTCCGTAAACTTTTCTCTGTCTTCTGCTTGCATCATTTAAAAAAGATTCGATAAAGGTCTCACCATATTGCTTACCGTATGTAGCATCCCATTTATTCATAACTTCAATAACATTGTTCTTTTCTATTTTTAAAAGAGCACGTTCAAAGCCGATATTATCAGTACCTAAGCCATCTACAGCATCATATAACCAATCACAAATCTCATTAACTTCCTTTTCATCAGCCTTTGGCACTTTAGCTAATAGACGTAATCTTTCATTTTCTTGCTTCATTGAATCAAGCTGAAATTCACGTTTTCGTTGAAAGTCAATCATTATAGAATCTTGCCTAGCCTTTTCAGCTTTGGCTTTTTCAGCGTTAGCTCTGGCAATTTTTACACGTGGTAAATCATCCGGATCAATACTAAATGGTCCATTTGCTGGCATTTATTCTCCTTTTACTTAATATGAGTACAATCGTGCTTATATATATAAACACATTTTTTATGTAAAAATTGACTAAATAGGCTCTATATTTAACATTTAGCAATATTTTTTAGCAATTAATACTATACATTTTTTGTATTTTTGAGATATAATAAGTAAGGATTTTATTAGTGAGAGGTTAATTAAATGAATAAAAGTCAATCTGCAGGTATGTATATAGTATTAGCCATTGTTGTATTGGTGTTTGTGTCATCAGTGTTTATGGCAGGACCAGTAACAAGCACAAGTGAGCTTTCATATTCAAGTTTTATTGAGAAACTTGCAAACAAAGAATTTAAAAAAATTGAAAAAGCAGATGATTTTTTAATTGCAATTCCAGTTGCACAACCTAGTGAAGAAAAGACAACCACTGAACAAAGTCCTTTTGGCATGGTAGAAAAAAAGGTTCCACAAGTTCAATATAAGGTTCTAACTCCAAACGATCCTGATCTTATGAAAAAACTTGAAGCTGCAGGAGTCGAAATTGAAGTCAAGAAACCTGCAGAATCCTCTCAATTATTGGGGATTTTGGGTTCACTTCTTTTACCGCTTTTATTTATAGTATTTTTGGTTGTAATGGCCAAAAGCATCCAAGCGGGCGGCTCGCAAGCAATGTCTTTCGGGAAAAGTAAGGCAAAAATGCTCCTAGACAGCAAAGTTAAAACAACATTCAAAGATGTTGCCGGTATTGATGAAGAAAAGAAAGAACTCGAGGAAATCGTGGACTTTTTAAAACACGGTGAAAAATATATCAAACTTGGCGCAAAAATTCCTAAGGGCGTTTTACTTGTGGGTTCTCCCGGAACAGGTAAAACTCTTATGGCAAAAGCTGTAGCAGGCGAAGCAGGTGTTCCTTTCTTTTCTATAAGCGGCTCAGATTTTGTTGAAATGTTCGTAGGTGTTGGTGCAAGCCGTGTAAGAGATTTGTTTGAACAAGCAAAAAAACATCAACCTTGTATTATTTTCATTGATGAAATTGATGCTGTAGGACGTCAACGTGGTGCAGGATTAGGTGGTGGTCACGATGAACGTGAACAGACATTGAACCAGTTGCTTGTTGAAATGGACGGATTTGATGAAAATGTTAATATAATCGTAATAGCAGCAACAAATAGACCAGACATCCTTGATAATGCATTATTAAGACCCGGAAGATTTGACAGACAAATTGTAATTAATCGTCCTGATATTTTAGGCAGAGAGCAAATCTTACAGGTTCATGCAAAAAATAAACCGTTAGCAAGTGATGTTGAGTTAAAAGTTCTTGCAAAACGAACTCCTGGCTTTACAGGTGCTGATTTACAGAATTTGCTGAATGAAGCGGCACTGCTTGCAGCAAGACATGATCAAAAAGAGATCAATATGGAAAATCTTGAAGAAGCAATTGACAAGGTAATGGCAGGACCGGAAAAGAAGAGTCGTATTATTTCCGATGAAGAAAAAGAAAACACAGCATACCATGAAGTTGGTCACGCACTTTTAGCGAAACTTTTGAAAAATACCGATCCTTTACACAAAGTTTCAATAATACCAAGGGGAATGGCTCTTGGTGTCACTATGACGCTACCGGAAAAAGATCATTTAACTATGAAAAAATCACAACTTTTAGACAGAATAACAATGACACTTGGCGGCAGAGTCGCAGAAGAAATAGTTTACGGCAAGGATTCTATAACAACAGGTGCTTCAAATGACCTTGAAAAAGTTACATCTTTAGCTCGCAACATGGTTACAACATACGGTATGTCTGAAAAAATGGGTAACCTACAATATGGTAAGAGTGAAGAACATGTATTTATGGGTCGTGATTTTGGACATACAAGAGATTTTTCAGAGGAAATTGCTGCTGAAATTGATAAAGAAGTAAAGAAAATTGTAGATGAACGTTATGAAATAGCCAAAAAACTACTTTTAGATAATAGGGATATGCTAGAATATATTTCTAAAACGTTGCTGGATGAAGAAACAATTGACGAAAAACGTTTCGATGAATTAATGGAAAAAGTACAAAGTGAAAGGTCATAAAACTCTTTACGCACTTGAAGTTCCTGTTTTTAATACAGATGAAAATTTCAAAATTGCGAAAGACTTTTTCAAAACAAGCGAATTATTGACATTAATTGAAAAAGCCAATAATTCACTGTGCGATATTCTAAGTCTAAAATTTAATTTAAAAGACGAAGAGGGAATTCCTAAAGCAGAAAAGATTTTGAAAAAATTGCTCCCTAAAATAACCAAACCGTTAATGATAAACAGTGTTAACAATGATGATAGTTTAGACAAAAAATTGTTACCCGCACTGATAAATATTCTTGACAGAAAATCAATCATATCTTTTGCAAACGAAAACACTTACAAAGAGATTACACCAGCTGTAATCAATGGTGGACACAAACTTATTTTAAAAAGTCCAATTGATATAAATTCTTGTAGAGAACTAAATATTTTAGTCTCAGACCTGGGATTATCTTTAGATAAAATAATTATAGACACTGATATAGGAGGTCTTGGGTATGGATTGGATTATGGCTATAGCATAATGGAAAAAATAAAACTTGAAAATGATGAATATTTAAATATGCCAATAATAAGTTTTGTTTGCCAAGAAAGTTTAAAAACTAAAGAGGCATTATATGACAATTTTTCAAAAAGCTGGGGTGACATAACATC
This sequence comes from Candidatus Gastranaerophilales bacterium, assembly GCA_944325905.1. Classification (GTDB taxonomy): domain Bacteria; phylum Cyanobacteriota; class Vampirovibrionia; order Gastranaerophilales; family Gastranaerophilaceae; genus SIG32. The sequence goes on from CALVBY010000045.1 coordinate 5,137, forward strand.
GCGAGCAAGAATGTATGAACTTGCCTCTGCTTCAGCTGTTAAAGCTGCAGGCGCAGATATTATAGTAATGTATGATCCTGATAATATAAAAATTATGAAAGGACTTTGTTAATATGCATTTATCAGGACTGGAAATTTTTAAATATCTACCTGCGACGAAAAAGTTAGACCATAGTAACTGTAAAGAATGTGGATGTCCGACTTGCATGGCATTTGCAGTAAAACTATCTCAGAAACAAGTAACTTATGACAGATGCAAATACATGGCAGAGGAGTTAAAGAAAATTTGTATCAAAAACATGAAAGCCCCACAAAAAACAATTAAAATTGACGGACTAAAAATAGGTGGTGAAAGCGTTTTATACCGTCATGAAAAAAAATTTGTAAATAGAACAATACTCGCAGTAATCCTTGACTGCAAAGATGCAAATTTTGAAGAAAAATTAAATCGCATAAGAAAATTTGAAATAAAAAGTGTGAATGAAAAACTCAAAGTAGATTTGGTTATATTAAAAAACAGTAAAAATTACAAAATTAAAAACCTGTGTGATGAAATTGTTTACATAGATCAAGAAGATTTTCTGAAACTTGCACTTAAAAAAATTGTCGACAATAATTTTAAAAAAACAGCAAACAAACTTATAGAAACAAGAAAAAAAGTAATAATTGAAAGGGACGAAAAATATTCTGATCCGGTTTATGTCTATTTTAAAGCAACACAAGACAAATATAGCTTGTGCGCAAGAGCAAGCTATTACTTATGTAAATATGCGAATATGCTTGTATTTGAAGATTTTGACGAAAGTCTTTTTTCAACATTAATAACACTCAGACAGAATATATATACAGATCCTCAAAAAGCACTACAAGTTGAACCCAAAATATACGAGTTTAACAATCCGGATGAAAATTCCATAATTTTTATGACAACAAATTTCGCACTAACATTTTTTGCCGTAGCAAACGAACTTGAAGATTTGAATATACCTTCCTACCTAATAGTCACACCCGCAGGAGGAATGAGCGTTTTGACAGCCTGGTCCGCAGAAAAATTCACGGCAAAAATGGTTGCAAAAACCCTAAAGAAATTTGATCTTGTAAATAAGGTGAAAACACGTAAAATAATAATTCCTGGGCTTTTGGCTCAAATGAAAGAAGAACTCGAAAAAGCACTTCCGGAATTCGAAATAATAGTCGGAACAATTGAAGCATATTCAATCGGCGATTTTGTAAAAAAACACATCCAAAATGATACTAAGTAACGTAATTTTAACCTATCACTTAAGTTCAAATTCATCAACTAACAAAACTTGAATTTCTCCCGGAATCATTTTCAACTTGAATTTATCCTTTTCCGCCACAGGAATAGACTCCATCTGAATTGGAATTGTAAGCATTGAATCATCAAAATGAGGAACCTTTATTGTTGCCTCGTTGAATGCTCTAAAATTCATATTTCCAAACACCAAGATTGTTGTTTTATTATATGACAAAGCATATGCAAATACTTCCGAATTATTAGGTTTTAAAACTGTGAACTTACCATTTGCCAAAATTGGCGCAATGAATTTTCTAAAATTATTAGCAACAGCAAATTCATTTTTCAAACCCAAATCCTTACCGCCCGGCTGACGAGAATAGTTAAATATATCCAACTTTCCTCTGTGGACAAAGTAATAATCGTCATCAGTGTAGGTTTTACGTGCCTTCTTATTAGCCCACAAGTAGATATAATTATCCCCTGACGGAAAACCGTCAACAAAATATGAATTTACAGGTAAAGTAGAATTTAACCAAATAATCATACTGCTGTATGCACCGCCATTTATCAGAACAGGACTTAACTCATCATGAGTTGCAAAACTTCCTATCACAGATTTTGGCTGCTCAAATTTTGTTTTCAAAGAATTAGTAAACTTAACATGGTTAATCAACTCTGCTGCAGATCTCCAATCTTTCATCTTGAAATAACTACCATAAAAACCATCAAAACCAGCTTCTAAAAGCTTATCATAAGGAGTAAAAACAGCCTGATCGGCCACAGCCTCAGTCCAAGAATCAGATGCTTCGGCCAACCACATAAATTGAGGATCTTTTTTTCTGGAATAATTTATCAATTCATTCCAAAATCTGGCAGGTTTAGTTGGCGCAACATCAGCTCTAATTCCGTCAGCTCCTAAGTCCATAACATAATCAACAAATCCTTTATAAAGATTATAAACATCAGGATTAATTTTATTTTCACTGCCAGCATTCAACAATCTGACATCAGTCCAATCAGAAGGGACAACTGGTTGACCAGAGGAATCTTTAACGAACAATTCCGGACGTCTTAAGTATAGATCATAAGAAGCACATGCCGGCAAATCTATTATAACGCGAATTTTTCTTTTATGAGCTTCACTAATAAACTTTCTGGCCTGCTCTTCTAAAGAAAGTGCTGTTCTTTCACTTTTCAACTGAGGATTTAACTCATTAAAACTTATAGGCGCATATAGTGAACCTGCAGTACCCAAAGCCTTTGTTTTTCCTAAAGCCATAATTGGCATAACGTGAATTGTATTTATCCCATAAGATTTCAATTCATCAAGTCTGCTTATGGCATTTAAAAAGTTACCGCTTTCTTCGCCTTCCTCAGGTTCTATAATACCGTCTTTATTAACGTCTTGAGCTCCAAAAGTTCTCAAGTTTATTTCATATATTATTGCATTATTAGCCAAAAATAACGACCTTAAATCATTAACCCAAACGTCATCTGCTAAAGATGCACCTACGGAAAAATATAAAGCTAAAACCCCTATTAAAAATCTTTTAAACATAACATTCCCCTTCTGAATACATATTAGCAAAGCATTAAGTTTTTTGCAAACTTATCTTGTATATTTTTTGTTTTTCAACTCATCCGGCAAAAATTGTTGATTCACCTCCGGCGCATCATGAGTATAAACATAACCTATACCAAAGCCATAGTTTTTAGCATCTTTGTAATGCGCATCACGAAGGTGCATAGGAGGCGGAAAATCTTTACCCGAATCAATATCAGAAAGTGCCTCATCAACAGCGCATATTGCTTCATTAGATTTTTTTGCACGTGCAACATAAATTACAGCTTCGGCAAGAGGAATTCTACCTTCCGGCAAACCCAGCAATTCCACAGCCTTATAGGCATTAACCGCCACATTAAGCGCCATAGGATCTGCGAGCCCTACGTCTTCTGCTGCGCAAACAATTAAACGACGTGCTATAAATCTTGGATCCTCACCCGCTGCAATCATCTTCGCAAGATAATATATAGCAGCATCCGGATCACTGCCTCTCAGACTTTTTTGAAAGGCTGAAGCACAATCATAATGCTCCTGACGAGAATATCTTGTATTTCTTTTTTGACAAATAGTTTCTATTATAGAAACTGTCAAATTTCGTCTATTATCCTTCAAATCACTTGCAAAATATGCGTTTTCAACAATATTCAAAGCATATCTTGCATCACCTCTTGCAAGATTTATAATAAAATCTATAACTCCGGATTCACAATCCATTGCAGTATAATTTTTAGCTAAATAAGCAAAACCTTTTTTTACAATGCTCTCCATACTTTTATCATCAATTGAATTGAGTCTTATAACCTGAACTCTTGATAAAAGTGCCGGAATAACCTGAAAAGATGGATTTTCCGTAGTTGAACCTATAAGGAAAAATGTTCCGTTTTCCAGATGCGGGAGAAGAGCATCTTGTTGAGTTTTAGAATATCTGTGAATTTCATCAATGAATAAAATAGTTTTTTGCCCAACTCTCAAGGCCTCTTTTGCACTTTCAACAGCATCTTTTATTTCTTTTACACCTGATGTCACAGCCGAAATCTCTATAAAATTAGCACTTGTTTTATTGGCAATCAATCTCGCTAAAGTAGTTTTTCCACACCCTGGAGTTCCCCAAAAAATCAAAGAAAACAACCTGTTTGTTTTCAAAAGATTCAAAATCGGACTATTTGAAGATACAACATTACTTTGACCTAAAAAATCATCCAAAGTTTTTGGTCGAAGAATCTCCGCCAGTGGAATTTGCTTATTTTGATTTTCTAGTTCCGTAAACAAATTATTCATAGTATAATTGTAGCATTAAAAGGAGTATCTGTCGAATGAAAAAAATTCTAATTGTCCTATTTATAGTGTGTTTCGCTTTTTTGGGAAGTTTATTTATCTATAATCAAAACAACAACATTTCTGAAAGTAATGAAAATAACAAGAAAGTCGAAATCACCTTTTGGACACTGCAAATGAGTGATTTTTCAGATTATATGAATGGGATAATTAAAGAATACGAATCACAAAATCCAAATATCAAAATTAATTGGATAGATGTTCCATTTTCAGAAGGGGAAAAAAGAACACTTGCATCAGTCTTAAGCGACAATCCGCCTGATTTAATCAATCTCAATCCGGATTTTTCCGCATTATTAGCTCAAAAAGGTGCTCTTCAAGAAATAGAACCACAATATACAAAACAATATGTACCTGAAATTATAGAATCATTAAAGTACAACGGGAAAATCTACTCTCTCCCTTGGTATGCAACGTCAGCCGTAACTATTTACAACAAACAATTATTTAAAAAAGCCAATGTAGAAGTTCCAAAAACATATGAAGAAATGGGTAAAATTGCACCTGAAATAAAAAATAAAACAAATGCCTACATTTGGTTACCAAATATAACAGAAAATGATACTATGCTTAGAATTTTAAACAAATACGGCGTAAATTCTCAACACACAATAGACTCTGAAAAATCTGTCGAAGTTTTTGATTTCTTCAAAAATTTATACAAAAACAATTTAATTCCAACAGAAACAATAACTCAAACACATCGAGAAGCTCTTGAAAAATATATGTCTGAAAATATAGCAATGTTTCAAGCCGGCGCAAATTTTTTAAACATGATAAAAGAAAATGCACCTTCAACGTACTCCTATACTGATGTTTCATCACAATTAACCGGAGCCTTGGGTCAATATGATTTTTCATTAATGAATTTTGTAATACCATTAAAAGCAAAAAATCAAAAAGAAGCACTGGATTTCGCACTATTTTTAACAAACAACAAAAATCAACTTGACCTTGCAAGATTAACCAATATTATTGCAGTAAACAATGAAACTCTAAAAGATCCGTTCTATACAAAGTATTATCCGAATGATTTGATGGCAAAAGCCAGAGTCATCAGTGCTAAACAGTTAAAAAACATAAAGCCTTCACTAAAATCAGAAAGAAATCAAAAAGAAGTTAATACTCTCATAAATTCAGCAACACAAGAAATTTTACTAAATAAAGAAGATACCCTTTCCATATTGAAAAGGGTATCGAAAAATTGGAAACTTCTTAACAGCGACAACAAAAACCGCCAAACATCGGCATTGGCGCCCCAAACATAAACGGTGAAGACCAAGCCGAATAACCGAATGGGCTATACATAGGCATCATAGGCGTCATAAACATAGGAGTTGTTGCTAAAGCCGCACCTGTCATACCAATTGATGTCATAAACGGATTTCCACCCGTAAAGGTATTCATTACGCTATTCATAGTTGTTCCAAGATAACTATGTGTCGTATGGTCAATAGCGTTACCTAAAAGCGCATTACCTACACCCATAGTCGTTGTACCGACACCATAAGCCAAAGCCTGTCCGGGATTTGCACCATTATTTCTTGCATCTAAATAATTAACAATTCCATTTAACCCTGCAAGACCGGCTTGAATTCCGGTAACAGTATTAGAAAATCCAGGATTATACCCGCACCAATATGACATAAATATATACCTCGTTTTATATACTCTATATATATAAACACATGCAAAACAGCATGAATTGCCATGAATTCGAGTTAATGTTAAGTATTGTTACAAATATATTCTAAAAATTAAAGTTATAGGATAAATAAGCCGATTAGATAAATACAAGGAAGAAAAGGGATAATCTGATGGGTCTTAATGTAAGTTACACTCAAAATTTTAAAACAGGCATTGATACTTCTATTCTTAAAGAAGTATCTGCCGAAATTCTTAAAAGAGCACAGGCAAAAGCTATGAATGCACAAACAGGTGCTTCAAATGCTGTTTTCAAATCATCAGATTTAGGTTTAGATTTATATCAAGGAAAAGTTGATAGCCAAACTGCACGCCAAATTGCACTAAACAATTCAGGCTTACAAATTCAACTTAATCAAAATGTTTTAAATTCAATCAAATTTTTAAATACACAAGCTGCACAAAAAGTACAACAAAATGTTGAAGGTAAAATAGCATTTTCAGTATACGAAGGTGCAGACGTACAAAAAGCTGCTGAAGCTCCTAAATTCAATTCAATTGTTAGCTTCAGCACTGCAAAAGATAAAAAAGGATCAAATCCTTTCTATCACGGTGAACTTTTAGCTAACGGACATAAAAAAGAAGAAAAAGTTGAAGAAATCAATATTTTTGGTTAATAAAAATCTTCATCTTCCGTATTTTCGTTAGCGTTAATTGTTAAAGATTCCTCAATTTTTTTCATTTTTTCATCAATATCCTCTTTGGATTCGTCCTTGAGGGTTATCTTTTTTTTCTTTGCATTAATAACATTAGCAACATTCATCATTGCAAGTGAATTAAGTGTTGCACGCAAAACAGCGCTTTGGTCCATATATTTATTTTCTTGAGCAGGTTCATCATCTTCACGTTTTTGTTGTGCAAAATACTCGCCACCTTGTCCCATTTTATCGTCTTGGGTTTTTGCGGCGGTGCCTGAAATATCGCCACTTTTAAAGTTAAACGATCCACCAATACCAAAAAATCCTGCTGATCTGTTATCGACCATACCTTATACCCTTTGCGTTTATTAGATTATAACTAATCTGATGTAATTTTAACTCCACTAAATAAATTAATTTGCTACTATGTAAAAAATTATTTACATAAAAGAATTATATCACTTTTATTGAAAAAGACAATAAAATATGGTATCATAGTATTATAAGATAGCGCAGGAAAGGCATACAATGAAAAAGTCATACGCATTTACTTTATCCGAATTAATGGTTGCATTAGGCGTTCTAGGAATATTATGTGCTATTGTTTTACCCGCCATAACAAATAATAATCCAAACCAAAATAAAATGATGATGAAAAAAGCATATAACGTTTTTGTAGATATAACTAATGAATTAATAAGTGATGATGGAAACTACCCAATGGTTTATGGATTGTGCCCTGATAATAATGAAGGTGGATACATTGGATTTGATTGTGCCGAAAATGATTCCAAATTACCGTATCTTTTTTCTAAAAGACTTGCAATATCTGAACAACATGTCGCCGATGAGGATACAATGAGAACAGATGCATCATATTCTCGGTCCGGACTATCAGCATGTAACGGTGCTGCTTCATCTTGTTATATTCTAAAATCTGAAGATGGCATGACTTGGGCCTTCAGTAAATCTAAATTCACAAAAGGTGATTATACAAGTAGTATATTAATAGGAATAGACGTAAACGGTGATAAAAAACCAAATTGTTATGAAGGAAGTGATACTGGAAATTGCAAAAACAGAACAAGCAATTTCGATCAATTCAGAATAAAACTTTTTGCTGATGGAACTATGAAACTAAATACTGATGATCAATGGGCTGCCGAAGCAATTTATGCAAGTTCATCATTATCAGAATAATCGGAGGTATATGAAAAAAAACGGATTCACATTATCAGAATTAATGATAGCACTAACTGTTTTAGGTCTCTTATGTGCAGCATTATTACCAGCTATTTTAAGAACAACACCTAATCAAAATAAAATTATGATGAAAAGGGCTTATTACACAACAGCAAACGTCGTAAGTGATATGATTAATAACCCTAACCTTTATCCTGTAATGAATTCCAGTGGATCAACAACCACAGGATTTGATAATATGGATGCCGTAACTTATGCAGGAGAAACCTACGGTGGAGATTATACAAGTCATGGAGATGGGGCTTTTGCAAAGTTTATTGGATTGTTTGCTGCACACCTAAATATTGACGGAGAAATTAACAAAGAATGCAGTACTACATCATCTGATCCGGACACCCCACCACCGATAGTACCTGGCGGAAGTAGTGAATGGAAATATTGCAGAATATTTACAACTCCAGACGGTATCTTATGGGATTTACGAACTATACACAAGGTAACAACCTCCGAAACTACAACAACTATAACTGTTGATGTAAATGGTGATAAAAAACCCAATTGCTTACAAGGAGATTCTGACGCGGATGAAGCTTGTAAAGATAGAACGAGTAATTTTGACAGATTCTCAATGGTTATAAGTGATGACGGTACAATAACAATTCCGGAAGATCAAACATGGGCAAGAGAAGCAATTCAGGTTGGTTCATCCATAAATGATTAATCATGGTATAATAAATTTTATAAAGCAGTCGGATAATCGCGCAGAAATGTGAGGAAAGTCCGTGCATTCAAGGACAGGCCGCCGGAGAAAGTCCGGACGACGTGAGTCGGTGGATAGGACCACAGAAATGTCGAATTTTGGCTAGTGCGCCGAGTGAGCGGAAGCGAACCCGGCACGTCCAGGTGAGGGAAACCACGCTTTTCCGAACCGCCAATAATTCGAGTCGTTGAATTTTAATAACGACAGACTGCCGATGGATTTTATATCACAGGCGATGGTGCAACGGTGAGTTAAGAGCTTCACCAGTGATATCGAGAGGTATCAGCTAGGCAACCCCCGGTCGAATGCAAGATTAAATCGAAGGTTATAAAGGCTGTCCGTCCACTTCGGAAATATCGCTAGAGTTTGCGGGTAACCGCATTCCCAGACAGATGATTATCTAGAAACAGAACACGGCTTATGAACTGCTTTATTTTTTTAAGGCCCTCTACATAGAGGGCTTTAATTTTTAAAATTAAGCCTGAAACTTCATAGCTTGACAAAATATGAAAAATAATCTTTAATAAAGAAAAAAGGAGGATT
>CALVBY010000046.1 GCA_944325905.1 Candidatus Gastranaerophilales bacterium
CAGCAAGAGCAGTATTGTTCGGTAAATAATTTATATACATAATTCATAATATTGAGGCGGGATTTATCCCGCCTTTTTGTTTACCCTCACCCGAATTTCAAATACTCGCAAGCTCGTATTGAAATTCTACCCTCTCCCAGAGGTAGAGGGGTTATAGTTTTAAATATTCGTTATAAATATACTCCAACACACTATCCAAATTATTAAAAATATCGTTATTAAAAACACGTATAACTTTATATCCCAACGATTCCAAATATTCTGTTCTTATGTTATCTTTTACCATATTTTTTTCATCAAGATGTTGTGAACCGTCAACTTCAATAATCAATTTCTTATCAAGAGCAACAAAATCTGCAATATATTTGTCTATTGGAACATGTCTGCGAAATTTTATATTTTTCAAACATCGATTGCGTAACTGCAACCACAAAATATTTTCTGCATCCGTTTGATTTTGTCTTAATTCCTTTGCACTACATAGAGTTTTTTTACTATAGTGTCTTTTCATAAAGATATTATATCATATCCCTCTACCTCTGGGAGAGGGTAGAATTTCAGCACGAGCTTGTGAGTGTTTGAAATTCGGGTGAGGGTTTCAAAGTTATGCCATGCTATCTTCAACGTTAAGCTGAACTTTGCCGGCTTCCGGGTTCATTACCTCGACCGTGATTTTATTTGTGCCGTCAATTACGCAGGGTTTTCCTGTCATAACCAAAGTACCCTCTTGGCCTAATCTGAAAGCGACCGGGTTTGCCTCGGATACGTCTTGTCCCAAAAGCTCTTGGCCTGCTGTTATAAATTTTACCTCATTTGCTTCAAAAACTGTGTCATTAATCTTTACGTAATTAAATCCGCTTATAAACCCAGGGCCCAGAACATTTTTCAATTCAAAGCTTGCGCCGTTATCAAGTTTTTTTAATGAACCTTTTTTGTAAACCCTTCTGATTAAAAATTCGGGAACAACAACCATCTCAAATACCTCGTTTCCAGATTATGCAGCTACTTAAACAGTTGGTACATCTTTTGTGTACATATCTGTATTATAACATTTTTCATGTCAGATTTAAAGCCCCATGCACTTCTTATATTTCTGTCTTTTTCCCAAATCACTATTTCAAGGGTATTATGCGGTTTTAAAAATTCATTTATTAAATAAAATTTTTCCTGTACGTGTGTTCGTTTTATGTATCTGCCGATTTTTACACCATTCAAAAATATAGTTGCACGTCTGTACCAAAAATTCTCTAATGACAAGTATTTTGCAAAAAATATATCACTATTTAACTCAACGTCAAAATTCAGAGTTATTTTTGTCAGATATGGATTGTCGCTTTCGCTGTTATCGCCACGCTCTATTGAAAGTTTTTCGCAAACGCTGAATTCTACGGGAATATCGGGTTTGGTTTCAAAAGTTACAAGTCCTCTCGGGCAGTTGGTGTCACCGGAAAAGCCTTTATCAAATCCTAAATTTTGTACAAGTATAGTGAGTTCATTTATATCTTGAGACAAGATATGTTGATCAAGCGGAATGGAAATTGTTTCCGGAACTTCTTGGAGTTTTTCAATTTTGTAGCTGTTGCGGTTCAAAACTTCTTTGCCGTTAATATAAACCGCAAAAAGATGTCTTGCGCTTAGGGTTATTTCTTCTAAATTATCAGGGATTTGGGCTTTGTACCATACAAATTCATCATAAAGGCCGCAAGATAGGGAATCTGTTTTTGCACCTATTTTTCTCCAGTTTGAGTAATCGTAGTGAAGATCAATTTCAGGAGAGCAAAAATCTATTTTAAAATCATCTACAATTTGCGGTTTGTCATAATTTTTGATTTTATCTGTAACATAATATTTTTTAGCAAATTTATGTTTTAAGTCAAAATATGCTATCTCGGTATTTTTTTCCAGTGCTATGGCACCGTTTGGCAAGACATAATCAGCGTTGAAAATAAGTTTGTCTTTTAATAGCCAGCTTCTGTCGGCAAGTTTTTTAGTTAAAAATACAAATTGTGTTTTTTTATTATCTTGTCTGAACGTAATATTGTCATAATCATTTCTGTCGCCTGATAAAATCCCATGATTTTTGATATGAATTTGTGCATTTTTATCCGCTATCATGAAAATAACTTCTTCATTCTCATCAAAAAGTCTTGCAAATATTTCTACGTCAGAAAATTCAATATCACAACCTTTTAATTTCAAATTTATAGGACAAATCTTCATATCATAAGGGTTAAGTGATATATCTTTTCCAAAAGGTAATTCAATTTCAACCTTGTTCGGATTCATATTGCGAATGAAAAGCCAGTCACAGTTGTTGATGTTGTCGTGTCGTAGTTTTGTGTAAATATTTTCCTGACTAAATTCAAAAGGAACAGGATCAGTATTTGTAAAATCAAATGAATCAAGGAAATAATTTATTTCTTTTGCTTTGAAAAAATTACTTTGCGGAATACCGAATTCATCTATCGGGGCCGTGAATTCATAACTCGTATAAACTTCGTCGCAGGCCAAATCATCCCAAGAAGTTCCGCCAACCGCCATATAGTGGTTAAATAGAGTTACTCCTTGCGATAAGGCTGTTTTTGTCATTATGTTTATGTGCTTATCTTCAAGCGCATCTCTTATATGTTTGTACCCTGAGCCGTCCCATTTGTCGAACCATCCTGCTTGCATTTCTGCAATGAAAGGAGGAGAGTTCTCTTTCGCTCCTCTGAAAATTTCTTCAACATTATCCAGTGTGTCAAAACAAAAATTGTCTTGTTTCCAGTTTTGGTTGGGGTTTATGTATGGATATAAGTCCAGTGCATATATATCGACAACGTCTGCCCAGAGTCCTGCAAAATAAGCATCATTATGGAATATCGGGCATGTGATACCCTTATCTCGTGCCATTTTGTATAATTGGCGCATGTAATCTTCTTCCATAGTATCGGTTGCATATTCATTTTCTATTTGAAAAAGAATTACATTATCAAAATCTCTTATAATCGGTATAATTTGGTCATACCATTCTTCAATATATTGCATGTATTTTTCAGAATAATGGTATTCCGTTCCGATACGGTTTCTTGGGATTACATCCTCCATTTTTAAAAGCCAAAAAGGTAATCCTCCTGCATTCACCTCACCATTAATAAATGGTCCGGGTCTTGCAATTACAAAAAGACCAATCTTTTTTGCTGCTTGAAGTACCTTTCTTACATCTTTTACCCCTGTAAAATCGTATTCACCTTGTTTTTGACTATGATAATTCCAATTGAAATATATATCAACTGTATTGTAGCCACCGGCTTTCATTTTGGCAAAACGGTCAAGTGCCATTTCATAACCTGGAGTTCTGAAATAGTGAAAAGCTCCGCTTTTTATAAAAATTCGTTTCCCGTCAATGAGTAGTGAATGTCTGTCAAAAGTAACTTCCATTCCTTTATTTTAAAACTTTTTATGAATTGGTCAAGTTTTTAAAGTTGTTGGAATAAGGATATTTATGATATACTTAAACTATGGAAAGTAAGAAAATTAAAATAGGGTTGATTGGTTTAGGAACCGTTGGTTCAGGTGTTTATAAGACACTCCAATCTTTTGATAATATTGAAATTGTTAAAATTGCCGTTAAAAATAAAAACAAAAAACGCAATATTGAAGGTCTTGATGAAAATATAATTACGGACAATCCGTATGAAGTTGTTGAAGATCCTGAAATAGATATAGTCTGTGAGCTTATTGGCGGTATGGAGCCGGCTTTTGATTTGATTGAAAAGGCTATCAAAAATGGCAAGCATATTGTAACTGCTAATAAAGAATTGCTCGCAAAGCGCGGAGTGGAAATTTTTGATATTGCAGAAGCTTATAACAGGGTTATTCTATACGAAGCTGCTGTCGCAGGTGGCATACCTATAATTATGCCCGTTAAAACAATTCTTGCAGGTAATAAAATAAGCAAAATAGAAGCTATATTAAATGGTACAACAAATTATATTTTGACAAAAATGGATGTGCAAGGTGCATCTTATGACGATGTACTGAAAGAGGCACAGGAGCTGGGCTATGCGGAAACAGATCCAACGGGTGATGTTGAAGGGTTTGATGCTGCGTATAAAATAACTACACTCGCTACTTTGGCATTTAAAAAACGCATAAATCTTGAAAATGTTTACAGAGAAGGTATTACAAAAGTTCGTGCCGAAGATATGAACGCAGCAAATGATCTTGGTTACAAAATTAAATTAATTGCCTCTGCTAAAATGGATGAAAACGGATATGCAGATGTTCGAGTTCATCCGATGCTCATTTCAAATCAATCAACATTGGCTCATATTAATTATGTAACAAATGCTGTAAGTTTGACCGGACATCCTGTAGGGCACATTACGCTTTCCGGTCCAGGTGCCGGAGAATTTCCAACTGCCAGTTCTGTTGTTGGAGATATTTTGTCAATAGCAGCCGAGCTTGGAACAACAGATTATTTGCTTCCGATGATGAGATGTAATCACAAAGAAATAGCAAACTGTATAAATATTTTGGATACTCAAAACAAGTACTACCTATCAATTAATGCAAAAAATCACAAAGGTGTAATTGGAAACATCGGAAATATTTGCGCTGAAAATAATATAAGTTTGGAAAGCATAGTTCAGAAAAATGTTTCTGACAACAAAACAGCTGATATTACAGTTATTACGGAGCTTTGTTTGGAAAAGGACATGCAAAATGCTGTCAAAGCTTTTGAACAAAGTGAATTTATAAATAAGGTTAATAGTTTGATAAGAGTTCAGGTATAAGGAAAAAATCATGTATTATCAAGGTCTTATAAATAGGTTTAGAGAATATCTTCCGGTTAGTGAAAAAACTCCGGTTATTACCTTGAATGAAGGTAACACGCCACTTATTAAAGCAGATAATCTTGCTAAGAAAATCGGAATTGAGGCAGAAATATATTTGAAATTCGAAGGCTGCAATCCTACAGGAAGCTTTAAAGATCGTGGTATGACAATGGCGGTTTCAAAAGCTAAGGAAGAAGGTTCAGGCGCTATAATTTGTGCATCCACCGGTAACACAAGCGCATCCGCTGCTGCGTATGGTGCAAAAGGTGGCTTAAAGACTTATGTTTTAATTCCCGATGGTTATATCGCGCTTGGGAAATTATCTCAGGCTATGATGTATGGAGCTGAAATAATTGCTATTCAAGGGAATTTTGACGAAGCGTTGGAAATGGTTAGAAAAATTTCTGATAATTATCCTATAACACTTGTAAATTCAGTTAATCCATATAGAATTGAAGGACAGAAAACAGGAGCATTTGAGGTTTGTGAAGCTTTAGGTGATGCTCCGGACTACCATTTTATACCCGTTGGAAATGCAGGAAATATTACCGCTTATTGGAAAGGTTATAAAGAATTCTATAATCTTGGTAAATCTAAAAAATTACCTAAAATGATGGGGTTTGAAGCAGAAGGTTCTGCTGCAATTGTTAAAGGTGAAAGAATTATGAAGCCGGAAACGCTTGCAACTGCAATAAGAATCGGTAATCCTGCAAGTTGGAAACAGGCAGAGGCTGCTCGTGATGAAAGTAATGGTATGATAAATTACGTTACGGATGAAGAAATTGTTCAAGCCTATAAACTTATAGCCTCTTGTGAGGGTGTGTTGGCAGAACCTGCCAGTGCTGCGTCAGTTGCAGGATTAATTAAGTTTAAGGATAAAATTAATCAAGGGTCTAAAATCGTTTGTGTTTTAACCGGTAACGGTTTGAAAGATCCTGATAATGCGATTAAATATTCTAACGCAGATGTCAAGAAAACTCCTGCAGAACTAAATGAAATTTTGAAGGTAATGCAAATATAAGTTGAGGTGTTCATGAAAAAATTTTTAAAAGCATTCACGCTTGCAGAAACATTAATTGCACTTGCTATAGTAGGTATAATTGCTACTTTGACTATTCCAAATTTGATTGATGGTTATAATAAAAAAATTTATGTAGCAAATGTTCAAAAAGTCTATAATTTATTCAGTGATTCAGGTAGAAAATGTATGTCTGATAACAATACTGATTCACTTGCTGAAACTGATATGACGGAATTAAATGGTGTTGGTAATTTTTTGAAAACCTATTTCAAAGTTGTTAAAGATTGTGGTGTATATTCAGACGATAAAGAAAGTTGTTTTGCTGATTCATACAAAGATGTTGATGGAACTTCAGCTTATACACCCGCCTTAGATTATAAGTATTGTGTTGTCATAAATACCGGTGCTGTTATTTGTATGGATAGTATGAGTACAGATGGTGATAGTAATTACCATGGATATTCAAATGTCATATTCGATGTGAATGGGAAAAAAGCACCTAATACAAAGGGTCGTGATTTATTCGCTTTTGAATTTTATTCTGATGGTAAAGTTAGTGAAGGTTACAATATACAGACTAAAATTAATAATTGTAATCCGGAAATATCTGATGGCGGATATGCAGCTGGTTGTTTTACGCAACTAATTGAGCATAATTGGCGAATGGATTATTAACTTTAGACCGGTATATAAATTTATGATATAATCCTATTATGAGGAAGCTTTTCATAATAGGATTATTGTTTGTTTTATCAGGTTCTTTTGTGTATTCAAATGAAATGACAGAAGATTATTTTGATATAGCAACTAATTATTGTATAGAAGGTAATTATAGTGAGGCTTTATCATATCTTGATAAAATTTTATTGATTGAACCCAATAATAAAACAGTTTTGGATTTGAAAAATGGTTTGCAACAGATTATTAAAGGAAAAAACTTTTCTTTTATTATCCCAAAAAGTAATGCTGTTAAGCAGTCAATTGAAATGAAAAAAATAGGAAACAAGCAGGGAGAATTAACCTCTCTTACATCAGGAAATGATTACTGGGCTTATTATTTTTTAGGACAATTCTACAAACAAAATAAAGATTACAATCAAGCAATAAGTTATTTGATAAAATCGGTTAATGCAAAACCAAGTTTTAACCAGTGTTATTTAGAAATTGCAGTATGTTATTTTGAACTTGGAAATTTTCAACAAGCAGTTACTTACCTTAATCAGTATTTAAAAGTTAACCAACAGGATGATTTTGCTTATGCTCTAAGAGCGAGGGCTTATGCAAATTTAGATAATAATGATTCTGCATTAAGTGATATTTTGACGGCAATTGCACTCGAAAATTCTCTCGATTACAGGCTCTTAGAAGGTAAAATACTTTATAATATGAAAAGATACTCTCAGGCAAAAGAAAAGCTTGAAAAGTTGACTGACGAAATACAAACTGCAGAGGTATACAAGTATCTTGGACTTTGTAATGCTGAATTGGGAAATTATAATGAAGCTATTGATAGTTTAGATAAATCTATCATACTCTTTGATGACGACAAATTAGTGAATACTAAGTATAATGAAATAAAATCCAGAATTGAGAAGTAGATGAGACATAAAAAAGAAAAATTTATAACAAAATTAAAAAACTGGTTATTTACGTTTTTACTGGTTGGAGTAATGCTATTTTGGGTTCAGGGGTATACTAATGCTTCTGGATTGAGATTTGCACAGATAAGTGATGATCACTTTTTACAAGATGCACCAAATACAACATTTAAAATGATTGCTGAATCTCCAAATCTTTTAGATGATGCAATTGAGCAGATTAATATGACGCCGAATATTAATTTTGTTATGTTTACGGGAGATTTAATAGATAAGCCTTTTGAAAAAGAGTTGCATGCTGTTTTGCCTCATTTAGCCAAGATAAATGCTCCATGGTATTTTTCTTTTGGAAATCATGACATTTGTGTTGGTGGTTATCTTACAAAAAGTATGTATTTAAGTATCTTGAGAGAGAATAATGCCAATTTTAAATTTGAAAAACCTTATTATTCATTTGTACCCAAAAAAGGTTATAAAGTGATTGTATTAGATAGTATTATTGACTCTGAAATTACTGCAAACGGATATATATATCCGGAACAACTAAAATGGCTTGATGAAGAATTAAAAAACTCACAAAAAAATGTTGTTTTAATCTTTATGCATGTTCCTATTGTTGAACCATTTCCGAGCCCAAATCATAGGATGCGAAATGCAGATGAGGTTAGAGCTCTAATTGAAAAATATAAGAATCCGATTGGTGTATTTACCGGACATTATCATGCTGCAAAAATAACTCAAAAAGGTAATGTTCTATATGTAAGTACTCCTTCACTCGTTTCTTATCCGAATGCTTTTAGAATTATCAATATTACAAACAGACGAAATAAGGTTATTTTTGATATACAATTCAAGGAAACAAGATTACAAAATGTACAAAAACTTGCAAAGCTTATGGTTTTTGCATCTTCAATCTATAGAGGTGAAGAAAAAGATCAGAGCGGAGTTTTTGTTATAAAAAAATAGTGAGGTTAAAATGAGTGAATTTAGTGTAAAATTCCGAGGTGTCAGAGGAAGTTATCCGATAGCAAATAAAGATTTTTTAGCGTATGGAGGTAACACCTCATGCGTAGAAGTTAATGTTGGCGGCCACCTTATTATTTTGGATGCCGGAACCGGCATGATTGATATTGGAAATGAGTTGATGGAAAAATATTTAACTTCAGGTATTAGCGCTGAAGATAGAACTCCAATTAAAGCAACTGTCTTACTTTCTCATATACACCAAGATCACATACAAGGTTTCACTTTTTTTAGACCCTTACATTTAAAATCAACAACAATCAAAGTTTTTGGCTCCGTCGCTGAAGAAGAAGATTTATCAAAAGAACTTTCAAATATGCTTTTTGGCAAATCTTTTCCGCTTGATCTTGGCGATATTGCAGGGAATTTGAGTATTCATAATATTGGCAAAAACCACTTGATAATTCTTAGAAATGGATCCGAACCGATAGTTACGGATGTTTCCGGTGGTGTTGTTCCTCAGTATGACGATGTCGTAATTACCTGTTACAAGTCATATGCACACCCTCAAGATGGTGTGATGATTTATAGAATATCATATAAGGACAAATCCATTGTTTATGCAACAGACAAAGAGAGTTACTTAGGCGGGGACAAAAAACTTATAGACTTTGCCAAAAATTGCAATATTTTAATCCATGATGCTCAATACACAACTGAGGATTACCTAAACCAATTTGTTCCAAAACAAGGTTATGGGCATTCAACTTTTGATATGGCAATAGAAGCTCAACGTCAATCTAACGCTGAAAAGTTAGTATTTTTCCATTTTGACCCAAGTTATGATGATGAAAAATTAAACAGGATAAAAAATCATTACACAAACCAATTCCCTGATAAAGTTATAATGGCTCAAGAGAGTTTGGTACTTGAAATTTAAAATAAAAGTCTTATAGAATTTATAATGAAAAAGATTTTCCTATTACTTCTAATAACTGCTTCAATTGTGACATCAGCATACCGAAAACCGGATGTCTACGTTATTGACGCTGAAAAAAATGCCTATATGCATAATAATTTGGGGCTGATGTATGTAAATGAAAAATGTTATTATGCCGCCATTCAAGAGTATAAAATTGCAATTAGTCTTAATCCAAACACACAGGCTACAGCGGTTTATTATAACAATTTAGGTGAAGTTTATTTAACAATAGGCTATCCGGATTATGCTTTGGACTGTTTTACGAGAGCTCTAAAACAATATAGCCTCAATTTCAAATATTATCAAAATCTTGCAAAGACCTTTAAAGCTCTTGGGACAGTTGATGCTGAAATTGAAAAATATTCAGATAAATCAAATGCCTTAAATAAAGTTATGTTAGGTGTACTTTATGCACAAAAAGGTGATACCAAAAGAGCTATTACAATTTTAGATGACTTTTGCATGACGGAACCGGATTTGATAATAACTCCTACTGTCAAAAAATACATTAAAGAATTGGTTGAAATGAGATGAATGTAAGAAAAAAATTGTTGGATTTAAGAGATGAAAAATACCAAAAATTTCACTCTGCACTTGTTCCTAATGTAGATAATGTTTTAGGTGTCAGGGTTCCTGAGGTCAGAAAAATTGCAAAAGAATTGGCAAAATCTCCTGAATGGATAAACTATAGAGATGATTTGTATTATGAAGAGATAATGATTCAGGGCTTGTTGATTGGCTATGCCAAAATGGAAATTGATGATAGACTTAATTGCATTAAAAATTTTGTGCCAAAAATAAATAACTGGGGAACTTGTGATGTTTTTTGTTCAAATTTGAAATTTACTAAAAAAAATAAGAAAATAGTATGGCAATTTTTGCAGCAATATTTAAATTCTGAAAAAGAATTTGAAATCAGATTCGTAGTTGTTATGTTGTTGAGTTATTACATCGAAGATGATTATATAGATAAAATTTTGGAGATTTTGGATAAAATCAATCATGATGGATATTATGCCAAAATGGCTGTAGCTTGGGCATTATCGATCTGTTTTGTAAAACAATGGGACAAAACTATAGAATATTTTAAAAATTCAAATCTCTCGGATTGGGTTTTTAATAAGGCTATTCAAAAAACTTGTGAATCATATAGAATTTCAAAAGATAAGAAAGAATTATTGAAAAAAATGAAAAAAAAATAAGCCCGTTAGGGCTTATTTTTTCCGAATACCTTGATTAAAGTGGTCGTAAAGAATTTTTGTAAATTTCTTCGACTATTTCACGTTTATTTCCGGTTGGTGCAATATCCAGCAAACCACCTAAAGATGGTGTAGTGTAAACCAAATCAACCAATCTTGAAACATCAGTATCACTAAAGCCCTCATCAACAAGTTTTTCAGTAACACCTACAGATGCCAGCCAGTCTTGAACACCTTTTGCCGCTCTATCAGCTTCGGATGCTTCGCCTTTTAAACCTGGAACAATAGGACTCAAGATATCTGCCAAAATATTTGCCTTTTCTTTGTAGATAACCTTTATGACTGCAGGCAATAAGATTGCTAAGCCTAAACCGTGAGAAAGTTCGTGTTTAACTGCACTTAGAGGGTGTTCTAAAGCGTGTGTATAATGTAATAAGCCGTTATCGAAACAAACACCGCCCATCATCGCTGCATATGCAAGAAAATATCTTGCTTCCAAGTCATCAGGATTTTCAAGAGCTTTTGGAAGATATTTTACAACATCAGCTATAACCTCACGTGCTAGAGTTACGCAATAAGGAGATGTTACTGTACTTGTTGCAGCTTCAACTACGTGGTTAACCGCATCAATAGAAACATATCTTGTTTGCTTAGGTGATAATTTAGTCATCAATTTAGGATCATCAATTGCATACATAGGATATATACAATCGTAAGCAATTGCAGGTTTGAAATCTTTTTCTGGAACTGTTACTACTGCAAACCTGTTTGTTTCAGTACCTGTTCCGTGTGTAAGGTTAATTGATACTATCGGAGCAGCTTTTTCAGGTGTGAATTTGAATTCGTATATATCATTTGCATTTTTATCATGATATTCCATCAAAATTGCAACAGATTTACCTGCATCGGTTGGTGATCCTCCGCCTATTGCAATGACAGCCTTTGCTCCAAAATCTTTAGCTAATTTTGCAGCTTCATTTACATGTTGTGTTGTTGGGTTTGGTGTTACCTGATCATAATTTACGTATCCAATGTTGTTATTTTTGAGGGCTTTTTCTACGTAATCCCATGCACCTGTTGCTTTGTAAGCATTTCTGCCGGACATTACAATAACCTTATCAATTCCTTTTGTTTGCAAATCTTTTGCAATTTCATTAATCTTGTTAATCGCACCTATACCAAAAAATACAGAGGTACGAGTTCTAATTTCGCGGATTTCGTTGATGTTAATATCTTTTTCCCACATAATAAACTCTCCTTTCTACCATTTTACAAGACCATTTTAAATCATAAATTAATCTTTTGCAATAATTATAATTAATACAAGATTTTTATAAATTTGATAAAAAATCCTTTCGTTATATAATGTGTTCTATGAATATCAACTCTCAAAAAAAATTCGCAGCAGGTTTTTCTATTTTTTCAAATGCAACAATAATTGTTTTGAAAATAATTGCAGGTATTTTATCGGGAAGTATAAGTATAATTTCAGAGGCAATACATTCATTGAGCGATATGCTTGCGTCAGTAATTGCATATTTTTCGGTTATGCGTTCATCGGAGCCTGCTGATAAGGAGCATCCATTCGGGCATGCAAGATATGAGGATATGTCCGGATTTATTGAAGGGCTTTTGATTATATTTGCAGCGTTTTTTATAATTATTGAAGCAGGTAAAAAATTGATATTCCCATCCGGTGTCGAATTTGAACCGCTATTAGGTATTTACGTTATGTTATTTGCAGTTTTTGCAAATATGTTTGTGAGCTCTTATCTTTTTAAAATTGCCAAAAAATCTGAATCTATAGCACTTTTAGCTGATGCTGAACATTTGAGAACCGATATGATCTCATCACTTGGAGTTATGCTTGGATTGGTGCTTATAAAGCTTACAGGGTATCAAATACTTGATCCTATAATTGCACTTTTTGTAGCTGCTTTAATTTTAAGAACCGGGTTTACAATAACTAAAACAGCATTGAATAATTTATTAGACGGTTCTTTGCCGGAAGAAAGTGTCAAATTGATTGAAGAAGTGATTGATGATTTTAAAGAAAAAGGTGTTATAAGCTTTAAAAATATAAAATCCCGTCAAGTGGGTGCTTATAAGGATATTGAGATAACTTTAATTTTTCCTTCCGAAATGACAATACTGGCATGCCATGATATTTGTGATATGGTTGAAGAAAAATTAAAAGAAACTTTGGGAAACACAAGGGTTGTCATTCATGCAGAGCCTGATTGCAAAAAACATGCAAATAAAATTTAGCCTCCTCCGAAGAAACCTACAATTTCTAAGACGTCCCCATTTTTAATTATTTCTGTTGCATAGCGATCTTTGTTAATAATTTCAAGATTTTTTTCTATCGCAAACATTTTTCCGGTGACTTGTCTTTCATTAATGAAGTCTGCAATGGTTGAATTTTCATTGATTTCTATTTCATTTCCGTTAATAGTAATTTTAATTTTTGTCATAGATTATCATTCCTTTATTTTTTATTATAGAATAAACTTATGGAAAGATACAATCGAAATATCTTATTGATAGGTGAAGAAGGACAAGAAAAACTTTCCAAAGCTAAAATTCTTGTATGTGGCTGTGGCGGGCTTGGTTCAACCGTAATATTTAATTTAGCATCACTTGGTATAGGCGAGATTGGTCTTGTTGATAATGATATTGTCGAAGTTTCTAATCTTAATCGCCAATTTATACATGATGAAGTTGGTTTAGAAAAGGTAATTTCAGCTAAAGATAAAGTAAATAAGTTTAACCCTGAAATTAAAGTAAATACATATAAAGTAAGATTGTCTCACTACAACTATATAGATATTGTTGAAAAATACGATATCTTGATCGATTGTTTTGATTCTTATGAATCAAAATTTCTTTTGAATGATATTTCAGTAAAAACAGAAAAAACACTTATTCATGGTGGGGTTAGCGAATTTTTCGGACA
>CALVBY010000047.1 GCA_944325905.1 Candidatus Gastranaerophilales bacterium
AACATAGTAGCTTTTTCTTTACTAAGTTCGGTTATTCCGTTTTCTACTCTGCTAAAATATTGTTTACTTACTCCTATACTGTCTGCAATTTCCTGTTGAGTAAGATTTAAAGATTTTCTGATTTGTTTAATTTTTTCGTTTTCGTTCATTTGGTAACCTAATCGATTGACAAATTTTATTTAATGTTTTATACTTTGTGTAAAATATATCATAAATTTTATTAAAAATCAACTTAAGCATTTACATTTGTTTAATAAAATCTATGATACGAAAATTAAATAAAACACCTTTAAAACTCCAATATTAAGGACTTTCGAGCTAATGTTGTGTGTGATTTATGGTGCAAATTTTGTATACCAAAATAGGAGAATAACATGAAAGAATGGTTGACAGTTAATGAACTGGCAAGAATACAAGGAGTAACTCCACGTGCTATTAGAAAAGGAGTTGCTAATAATAAATATGTTGTTCGCCAAGTCAACGGTAAGAAGGGGTTGATGTATGAAATATTTGTTCCTGCATTAAATGAAACGACTCAAAATTTAATCGATTTTGAGAAAAGTAAATGTGAAATTGAGAAAAATAGGGAACCAGTTTTGAGAAAAAACTCTATTACACCTCCTCATGCTCGACAAATTGCCTTAGCTCGATATGATTTAGTAAATCTATGGGTTGATTATAAGAAAATTTCTAAGAATAAAACTCAAGCAGGAAAAGAATTTATTGATATTTATAATGACGGAAAAATATATTCTTATTTGTTTAATATCTTAGGAAAAATCTCTATCGGAACTATTTATAGATGGCATAAAGCTATTAAAGGAAATGACGACTATACAAAACTTATTCCAAATTATGATTATGGAGAAAAAGAATCTAATCCTCAACTTACTCATGAAGAAGAATTAGTTTTCAAATCCTTATTATTAACTCCTAATAAAACAAATATAGGTAAAGCAACCAAACTTGCCAAATATATACTTGAAAAGAAAGGTTTGGAATCTCCAAGCAGTGAAAGAAATTTTAGAAGATATGCAGAGAATTTTAAACGTAATAATTATGATAAATGGATACTTGCAAGAGAAGGACAAAAAGCTTTAAGAGATAAAGTTCAACCATACATAATCAGAGATATTTCAAAATTAGAAGTCGGAGATGTTTTAGTAGCAGACGGTCACAGATTATCTGTTCAATGTTTAAATCCGTTTACGGGAAGACCATGCAGACCGACTTTAATCGGTTATCTCGATTGGAAATCAACAGCTTTGGTTGGCTATGAAATTATGCTTGAAGAAAACACTCAAGCCATATCTTCGGCTTTAAGAAATTCTATTATTAATTTAGGGAAAATTCCTAAAATTTGTTATCAGGATAACGGGAAAGCTTTTCGAGCTAAATTTTTCACCGGAGATTTACACGAAAGCGGTATTAACGGCTTATTTAATAAACTTGATATTACACCAGTTTTTGCTCAACCTTATAATGCAAGAGCAAAGGTTATAGAAAGATTTTTCAGAGAACTGCAAGACGGGTTTGAAAGGTTATTACCTTCTTTTGTCGGTTCGTCAATAAAAGACCAACCGGCATATATGAAAAGGAATGAGAAATTCCATAAAGAACACCATATTCAATTTATACCTACGATTGAAGAACTGTCACAAATGTTAGAAGCATACATGCATTTTCACCGCACCCTTAAATGCCCTAATGTAAAAGATAAAACCATTGGCGAAGTTCTTGAAGAAGGAAAAGGTTGCGGTGTTGATTTAGAAAAACTTGATGATTTAATGTTGAGTTGTGAAATTAAAAATATACAAAGAAACGGAATCAGGTTCCTAAAAGCCGATTATTACAATGATTGTTTATATGGTTTAAAAGGCAGAGTAATTATTAAATACAGCTTATCTGACTTAACAAAAATAAAAATTTATACACTTAAAAATGAATTTATTTGCGAAGCTCAAAGAGTTATACCAATTCACCCTATGGCAAATTATTTAGGAGATATCAAAGATCAGGAAGAATTGAAATTTAAACTGCGACAACAAAAACGTTTGGAAAAACAAACCGTAAAAGAACTGAAAAATTATCTTAAATCCCAAAATATTAAAACATTGGATTGGCAAGAGATACCTAAAATTGAAACGGTTCAACAACCTAAAATAACAAGAAATATAGAACCTGAACCAACGGATGGCAGACCAAATTTTGAATTTAAGTACCAACGCTACGAATGGCATTTACAAAACGGATTTGAAAATGACAAGGATGTTGCTTGGTTTAAAGAATACGAATTAAGTGAAGAATATAAACAAATTTATAGAAAGGAGAAGAATGAAGCCTGTATTTGTTAATACAAAGAACGTGAAAAATTTTATCAGCACCATAAATAACCTGCAAAACAGAGCACAAGGTGTCCCAGGGATGGCATTAATATATGGAGAGCCGGGTCTTGGAAAAACTCGAGCTGCTATTTGGTGGGTATCAAATCACCAAGATGATGCGATATTTGTGAGTGCAAAACAATCTATGTCAACAAAATGGCTGCTGGAAGAAATAGTAAAAGAACTCGGTGATAGTCCTTTTTATAGAACAGCGGATATATTTGAACAAATAACACGTGAATTGATTAAAAGACCACGATTAATTATTGTTGATGAAATTGATTATTTAACCCAAGAAAAATCAACAATCGAAATGCTCCGAGATATCCATGACAGAACACATACACCTATTATTCTAATCGGTATGAGTTATGCTGATAAAAAAATAAAACGCTATAAGCATTTGTATGACAGGTTGTCTGAAATATTACAGTTTCAAAAATTTTCGATTGAAGATATAAAAAATCTTATCAATGAGTTGTCAGAAATTAAATTTGATAATTCCGCTATAGAACACATACAAAATACGGAAAACAGATTTCGACAGATAGTTAAGATTATAGATAAAGCCGAAAATTATGCCAAAGCAAATGATTTATCAATTATAACCTTAAAAGATATGCGGTTTTTATTGAAATAGAAAGGAGAACAAATGGAAAAACTTATTTATCTTGCAAGAAAATTAAAAGCTTTTACTTACAATGAAATTTTTATGCTTGCAGAAATGCCAAAAGAAGAATTAAACCAACTTCTTGAACAATTGATTACAGAAAACGTGATTAAAAAAGATACCCAAGGTTATCTTTTTATCAAAGATTTTGAAAACTTTGAACCGCCTAAAACAACACGTGTAAAACCTTTTATTGAAGGAAGCGAATATGATAAATTTAAACAAAAACAGAAAGAAAAAGAGAAAAAAGAAAAGTCCGACAAGCCTAAAAATTACGGATTTTTTGTACCACATAATGAACTAAGCGAAAAATTTTCTTTTTATGAAATTATAAACAATTTTCTTGAAAAATATGCTGCAAAATTTTGCACTCCAAGTACCATACAAACTTATCGCTCATTATTAAAGAACCATATTTTACCGTACTTCAAAACAAAAAGACCTGAAGAAATTGATGATTCTGTTATAAAAGATTTTTTTAGATATTGCGAAGAAAAGGATTTAAGTCCGAGAAGATTTAAAAATACAATGGCATTATTAAAACAAGTGCTAAGCTATGCAAATAATAGAGGTTTTACAAATAACAGTTTTAGTTTTCAAGTTAAAAGACTTACTCCGAGAAACGAATTCAGTTTAAACAGAATAGTGTTTAACCAAGGAGTTTGCTGATGTTTCTTAAGAAAAGAATGGAAAATATTAAAAGAGCCTTGGCATATAAAAGAATTACTCAAAAAGCTTTATCTAAGAAGTTAAAAATGTCGGAGTCATACATTACAAGACTCATAAACGGAGAAAGATATAACAGAGATTTTGAAATTTTCATATTTTATGAGCTTGGTGTTAATTACAGAAATTTAAAGTAAAAGAAAGGAGCTTATATGACAGATGCAAAGGAAAAAATGGAAAGAGCATTTTCAGAATGCAGAAAATTTTTTGGAGAAATAAAAGCAATGGATGAAAGAAAGGAGCAAGCACAAGATAAAATCAAAACCCTGCAAGATGAAATCGTAAAACTAAAAGAGGAACGTCCTGCTTTACTTGCAGAAGGGAAAGATGTTTCTAAAATCAATAAAAGACTAAAGAAAATCGAAGAAGAAATAGAGGTTAATCAAGATTTAATTAAAGGTGTAGATAACAAAAAGAAAAGCCTGCAAATAAATATATATAATGCCAGAGTAAGGAAACAAGAAGCGTTTCAAGATTACATCAAATCAATAATGAAAACAGTTGCTAAAGAATATATGGAGATAGCTCCAAAATTTGCGGAAGTTATAACCAGATATATCCTTTTGGAATTTATGTTACAAGGTTCAGATAAATCTTATGTTCCTGCAATAAGTTATAAAGACATAAAAAGAATACCTTGTCTAAATAGCGATAAATCATTTTTTAACTACAAACTCTATGACCTTTATATAAATTATGAAGATGACATAAGAGAAAAATACCAAATTCCGGAATATGAAGTTCGCAGGATATCAAGATTACAAGATGTATAAAACCTTCTATCAAATAGCCTCGTTTAAACCAAATTTAAGCAGGCTATTTTTATTTTATAATAAAATCCCTTGTATTTTTAAAATAAATTCAATACAGAGCCTTTTGAACACTTTTTGAACGGGGTTTAATCAAGTTCACAATTAATCATTTTTGAATATAGCATATCTGCTTCATTTTTTATGAAATTAATTATACCCGATATATTCGCAATTTCTTCTATTTCATTATAGTTACTGCAAAAATGATCTATTACAACCAACGAATGGTAAATTCTTTTGCTTTTAGCGTACAGAAATTGAAATTCTTTATCTTCTAAGTAATATTTTTTCATTATTCCCTCATAGCCTTTCTATATACCAGACAGAATTCCCAAAATGATTGAAATTCCACTGTAATTGAAAATAAAAGTTGTATTCCATTGAATTGTCGTCTTTGAAGTTATAAGAATATTTATTTAGTTGTGTTCTTCGATAACTTTCAAAAGCAGTGCTTATCTCTTTTGCAAACTTTTTTCTAAATTCAGGATAAGTTATTTCTAGGGTTTCTCTTGTTAATTTATTTTTCAAAATCATCAGCTTCCTCCAACGGTAAAATCTCATCAAGTTTGATATTGTAGCGTT
Source organism: Candidatus Gastranaerophilales bacterium (assembly GCA_944325905.1). Taxonomy (GTDB): domain Bacteria; phylum Cyanobacteriota; class Vampirovibrionia; order Gastranaerophilales; family Gastranaerophilaceae; genus SIG32. The sequence goes on from CALVBY010000047.1 coordinate 5,175, forward strand.
TGCCGTGCTTATCAACACAAGTTGCATAATCAATTTCTGCATCGGCATACTTGTTTTTCCAAGTTTTAATTAATAATCCGATTTCACCTGTCTTATGGTTTAAAATCTTTGTTCCAAATGCTAAATCCATATTGTAAATCCTTTCTTTTTAACATCTATTGCTCTGAAAGGATTTAATATCAATAAATTGTGTCGAAAAAGAAACAATACTGAAAAAATGTATTATAATTGTTTTATGGCAAAAATAGAAAATGTAAGAGATAAATTCAAAGAAATTCTTGATAATACTTTTATAAGAAATTATGAAGATAAAGATGTTAAAGATAACAAAATAAAAGTCTTTTCAGAAAATGTTCACAATTTAAAACCTGAAAAATTGTATAGATATCGAAAATTTGATAGTAATTCAATAGATGCTCTATATAAAAACTTGATAACCACTTCTAAACCTTGTTATTTTAATGATCCCTTTGATAGTCTTATATATGTTAATACAGCAGTTATTTTAAATGAAATTAAAGATCCAAGATGTAGAAGAAATTTTTCAAAATGGTTAGAATTAAATCCAATAATTTTAAACAAATTATCTAAAACAAACAAGAAATTACTAAAAGCATTATTAAATGAACCTGCATATAACTATAAAAATAGTATTAGAATTGCAATGCCTAAAATTGAAGCTCAAATGAAATATGGAATTTTAGATGCAGTTAATTTCTTAAAAACTTATCCAAACATTGCCTGTTTTTCAGAAATACCTACATCTCCTACAATGTGGGCTCATTATGCTGATTCCCATAAAGGTTTTGTTCTTGAATATAATTTTCAAGACTATAATTCCCCTTGTACTTTTTGTTCTACAAAATGTAATAATGAACATTATGAATTGCTATTTCCGGTTATCTATTCAAATGAAAGATTTAATGCAAAGGATTTTATTTCTGCATATTGGGCTCAAAAGTATTTATGCAACTTCTCATCAGATATATTTATACCTAAAGATGATGAATTAGCAATTTATAAAATATTATTACATAAATCTGTAGACTGGGAGTATGAAAAGGAATGGAGAATTATATCCTTATGCAATAATATGCCTGCAATAATAAGAAAACCAACTGGAATATATTTAGGAGCAAATATGCCAGCTGGAAACAGAGAGTTTTTCAAGGATTTTGCCAATAAAAATAACATCCCTATATATGAAATGCATATAGAACATACTTCAAAAGAGTATATAATAAATTACAAATAGCATTTAAATAGAGTTTAAATCGAATTTTAAAGATATATTAATTAACTACCCTAATATTCATTTTTATTATATTATTTACATTATGGGAAAGTTAGAAATAGATAATTTTGTAAATAGAATTTTTGAAGATGATTGTTTAAATATACTTCCACAAATTCCAGATAAATCAGTTGACATGATTTTATGTGATTTGCCATATGGAACTACACAAAACAAGTGGGATAGTGTTATTCCATTAAATAAACTATGGTCAGAATATAATAGGATAATAAAAGATAATGGTGTTATTGCATTAACTTCTCAAGGTATATTTACAGCAAAGTTAATGTTAAGTAATGAACAATATTTTAAATATAAAATTATTTGGGAAAAATCTAAATCTACAAATTTCCTAAATGCCAAAAAACAACCTTTAAGAAAATATGAAGATATTTGTATCTTTTATAAAAATCAACCATCATATCATCCACAAATGATACAAGGTGAACCTTATGACAAAGGTGTACGAAAATCGCAATTAACTGGAAGTTATGGAGACTTTAATCCTGTACATGTAAAAAGTGATGGGATGCGCTATCCCACAGATATTATTTATTTTAAAACTGCAGAAAGTGAAGGAGAAGTTTTTCATCCTACACAAAAACCTGTTGCTTTAGGGCGATACTTAATTAAGACATATACTAATGAAGGAGATATAGTTCTTGACAATGCTTTTGGTAGTGGAAGTTTTTTAATCTCCGCAATATTAGAAAAAAGAAATTTTATAGGTATTGAACGAAATATTAATACTGAATTATTTAAACAGAAAAAGATTGATTATATTAGGCTTGCCCATGAACGTATTATTGCAGCTTATGATAGTATGGGTTTATATCCATACAGCTATTTTAAAAACAATGTAATAATGGATAATAAAAAGAATAAAGAATTTGCGTTATGTCAGTAGTTAATATAAATGAAAGAAGTTGGGGAATTGATTTGATTTCCTGCATTAATGAATTTATTGCGGACAAGGAGTTTGTAATAAAACGTGCTGGTGGGGAAAATAGTTTAAAATCTGCACATAATACAATGTTTCCCGATGTTCTGCTGTTTGGAGATTCGCAATCAGCCAAAATATTGTTAGGCTGGGAATTAAAAATGCCAGATACAGATATTAATGATGAAGAATTTATCAAAAATGCATTTACTAAGGCAAAATTATTAAAATTAAACAGTTTTCTCCTGTGGAATGTTAATTATGCTAAGCTTTATGTCATTGAAGATGAAAATTTAAAAATAGAAAAAGAATGGGAATTATCACAAGTATTAGAAACCAGAGCAGATGTGCAAAATAATAGAAAACTTTGGGTAGAACTATTAAAAAACATCGTAATAGATTTAAACGAATTTATTATAAATGGAACTGTTTGTACATCAAAGATATCAGACTCATTGACATCTGATGATATTATTAATTTTATTTTAAAAAATAAATATCTTCTAGTTGATAAATACTCTACTTGTATTATAGAAAATTCTCAATTCCAAGATGAGATTAATCTATGGTGGAAAACTATTGAACATGAATATCCAAAAGATAGTAACAAACTGGAAATATTAGCTGAAATAAATATTTTATCATGGATAAATAAATTTATTTTTGCAAATCTGTTGAAACGCTATTTTAATCAAGCAAGAGTGATTGAAAATATTGTTGAAGAAATAACTACAGATGAAGCTCTTCAAATAATTGAAACGATTTCTCACAATTGTGATTTTTATAATGTTTTTAAAATTCAATTGGCAAATAGCATTATGCCAGATTTGATTTGGAGAGATTTAAAAAATCTTAATGCATTTTTGATTGATTCACACATTCAAGATATAGATTTTGCTGATTGGCATGAAATTTTCGAAAAACTCATATCAGTAAAACATAGAAAATTATATGGGCAGTACACTACTCCTGTAAATCTTGCACGCCTGTTAGTTAACCTAACAATGGAGAATAAAAATTTAAGTATGTTGGATCCTTGTTGCGGAACAGGTACTATTGTGAAAGAAGCTCTTAACTTAAAACGAGAATATTCTGTTAATAAAAACTCCATCCAAAATAAAATTTGGGCAAGTGATAAAATTGCATTTCCATTACAATTAGCAACAATTTCTTTATTCGACCCAAATGAAAAAACTGAAATTATCAATGTATTTCAAGATGATGTTGCTAATTTAAGTATTGGAAAAGATATTTTATTTTTTGATCCAAATAATGGTAATGAAGTACATAAACCTCTTCCTGTATTTGATTATATAGTTTCAAATTTACCTTTTGTAAAAGGACAAGATATACCTGAATATAACGAGACAATAAGATTAATTAATAATTTTATTGAAAAAAAGATTGGTGAGGATTATAAATTAGATCAAAGGGCAGATTTAGCTTATTACATACCATTTAAATTATGGTCATTGCTTAATGAAAATGGTAAACTTGGAATAATAATTTCTAACGCTTGGTTGGGAACAGAATCAGGAACAAAATTCAGGCTTAGTTTAAGAAAATTCTTTTATATAGAAAATATAGTTACATCTGGTAATGGTAGATGGTTTGACAACGCAAAAGTAATAACAAATATTCTTATACTTAAGAAAAAATCCTTAGCTGAAATAGGATCTGATATTTCTCAAGAACAAATTTGCTTTACTACTTTAAAACAAAAAATAGATGAATTAGATCTAGACGAAAATGTATCTTATATAAGGAATAATAGTGCACGTGATAATGCAATTGTGAGAAAAGTTATATATGATACCAATAATATTAAAGATTTGGAAAGTATTGGAGTTCAATGGTCAGGTCTATTTACTGATTTAAGTTGGTTAGTTAATATTTCAAATAAATTGATTGCTGCAAAGAATTTATTTTCTATTAATCGTGGTGAGAGAAGAGAGTGGGATCCTTTATTTTATCCTTCAATTCCTAATAATATCGAAAGCAAATTTTTAAAACCATTTTTAAAAACAATCCGTTCTGTAGAAAGTTTAATTGCTACACCTGATGGAGTGGCTTTTTGTTGTAATGAAAATATAGAAAATATAAAAAAACATTATGCCGGAGCTTATTCTTGGATTATGCGTTTCAAAAATGAACGAAATGGCACAGGAAGACTTTTGCCAGAAGTTTTGTGCTCTAATGCCTTACAATGGTATGAAATGAGTCCAACTTCAACAGCTGATTTAGTTACAAGTATAAATCCTGACGAAAGACTTTTTATTGCAAAATTTAATAATCCAACTTTTGTGAATCAAAGACTTATAAGATTTACAAAAAACAATGATTGTGTTGATATTGAAATAACACATGCTTTATTGAATAGTTTATTAGGAATATTTTTCATTGAAATGCTCGGATTTGGACGTGGAGAAGGAGTATTAGACCTAAGTGCTTCAAAATTGCAAGACTCTTTAAAAATATTGAATTATAACTTACTAAATCAAACTCAAAAAGAATCTATTATTGAATCTTTTAAACCTCTGTTACGTAGAAATGTTAAGCCATTATTACAAGAAATAGAGTCAGAAGATCGGATTTTATTTGACAGAACAGTATTAAATGCTTTTAATATTTCTAATCAAGAAACAAATATAAAAACCTCTTTATTAAATTTATATAATATAAGAAAATCTGTTAGATAAAATGTTACTTAACAAGAATTTTCTAATAATTTATTTACTAGTGTATAATCTTTTTTTAATTTCATAAAATCTTATGATATATTACTTAAAAACTTACTTTTTAATATTAATATCCGTAAAATAGTTTTTTTAATCTTGCTTTTATATCATCATATACAGATGTTAGTTTTCTTTTAGCTTCATCTGTAATTAGTGATGTGTGCATTACAGCATCTCTTACAGGTTTATATTCTTTCGCTTTTTTACTTAAAGAAACCTCATAGTCCCTTCCTTGAGGTTTATCGACAAGATTTGCTAAATTAGACATATCAAGATAGCAATCATCTGTTGGATTTCTTCTTATGTCTATACTTATACCAGCAGAAGTTTTACTATCAATTTCTTTTTTTTTCATGTTAGAGCATTCTCTCTGTGCTTCAGGTGATAAGGAAATAGCTTTTTCGCTTATATATTTTCTGATTAAATTTTCAGCAACAAAACATTCTGTATACGATTCTACATTAAAAATGGCATCTTCACTCAATTCTCCTACCCAGTCTTTAATGCAATTAGTAGTTACTGTTGAATCGTTATTACTATTAGTAATTTCAGAACTATCCGAATTTTTATTTAAATTTTCATTAGAACTATTATTTTCATTCTCTTCATTCTCTTCATTCTCTTTATCAAAATTATCATTATTTGTATAATCTTTTGCAACTTCATTATATAAACTTTGTGCTTTACGCTGTTTTGGTGTTTTTCGAGGGTTATCAGGGTCACCATCTTCTCTTAAACCTAAACGTATTTCGTCCCGTTCATCTGCAATTTTAGGCATTACTTTTTTATTTAATATATCCAATAATTCTACAAACTTTTCATCATCAGCTTTAATACCTTCTCTACTGCTTGTAAAACGATCTTTTTCATCATCCAATTCATCAAAATGAATTTGACCATACAAATAATTTTCATATAATCTATTGCTTGTTATATGCCTTAAAATATCTTTTTCTCTAAGCCGTCCATTTACAAATAAGTCTATTGTTAATTTTTCTCCAACTCCACGCATTTTAAGCATAGAAGGTTTTTCTACACTAGCTATAAACCCCTTTATAGATAATCGGACAGGAATATCATTACCAATTTTTATTTGACTAGTGTCTTTATTAAGAAGTTTAGTTACTAAAGGATCTTCTCTTAAATCATTTATCATCCAAAAAATTTGAGTATCATCTACTAAATCATTCAATTCTTCAGAAGTAATCAAATTATTGTTTAAATATATATTAAAGTCATTGTCAATCAAAGAAAATCTATAATATAAAGCAATAACTTTTCTAAAAAATTCTATTTGATTTCGGATTCCTGTGTTTAAATTTTCAAATTTGATTATGGTTCCGTGATTATGGTTATTTACATAATTTTTAAAATTATCTATATCTACTTGCCCTAATGTGTGTTGATTCGTATCTCGATCCGCATTTATATCTTGATCAATTTGGGTGTTATCAATAACAGCGCCTATATAATTCGTATCTTGTTTTTTTGTTATGATGTGTATTTTTTCAGAACAAGATAGTAATGCTAATTTCCCAATACCCTTTCTTCCAATATATGGTCTGCCTTCGGGTGAGTTATTTTGCCCTCCATTTCTTTTGGAGTAACCTATTTTTAAAAATTTATTTTGAAAATCATCAGCATTCATTCCTATTCCATCATCTTTTATAATCAGATAATTTGCATCTCTATCAATATAAATGTGTATATTATGTGCATCTGCATCCCAAGAATTAGAGATTGCTTCTCCAAGAATAGTATTTACGGAGCGATATAAATCACGACCTAAGCTATTTAATACTGTTAATGAAATATTAAAATGAAACCCACTAGTCAATATCATACTCCTTTAAATGTTTTTTTATTGATTCTCCAATAATTTTACCAAGATCTACTGGTACAGCATTTCCAATTTGCCTTCCTAAAACCTTATATGTTATGGTTTCACCAGCTTCTACAAATTTATAATTTTTCGGAAATGTTTGCAATATTGCACCTTCTCGCAGTGATAAAGCCCTATTTTGTTCTGGATGTCCATATCTTCCTGTGCCGTATATATAAAACTGAGTTGTCATTGTTGGAGAAGGAGCTCCCCAAGACATACGACCATAAACCGAACTATAAGTAGCTCCTGTTGGTTTTTTATAACACTCTGGTAATAATGATTTATCCCAATCTCGCCATGTTCCACCTGGTTTGGACTGCTTTATCCTCTTTATATTAATTTCAGACAATTTAGGACATCTATGCAATGGATCATTCTTATCAATCTGTCCAGCTTCCAAGTATGGTAAGTTTTTTAAAACATCTTCAACAGTTCTTTTCTTTTTATGAGGATCGGGTTTTACTAATTCTATTTCTCCAAATCTTGATGCCAGCAAAACTAGCCTTTTTCTTTTTTGAGGAAGTCCATATTCACTACAATTAACAATTTTATATGATACTTTGTACCCTTTGTCTTCTAAATTATTTTTAAAATCATTAAAAATATCAAATTTTGTTAATTCGGGAACATTTTCCATTGATATAATATCTGGTGTGATTTTATTTATATGCTTAGTGAAGTAATTTAATAATGTCCACTTTTTGTCATTTATTCTATTTTTATATTTATTAGTCTGTTTAGAAAAAGTTTGACAGGGAGCACAACCAACTAAAATTTTTATATCATTTTTATTATAAAATTTTTTAATTTCTTTACTATCTAATTCTGATATATCTGCACAAATGAATTTAGCTTTATTATTATATTCATAGGCATATCTGCATGTTTCATCACTATCAAACCCTGCTACAACATTTAATCCTGCTTTTTTTAGACCACAAGTTAACCCCCCGACACCACAAAATAAATCTACGACTTTTACTTCCTGTTCTTTTTTCACAATTAAAAACCTCCATTATATCATATATAATATTTCGGATAAATAAAATAAAATTTTACAAAAATTTATAAAAATCATTCATTTTGTGTAAAAAACAATACATATTAAATAACTTTAATCCTATTTTCTATGCAAATAGAACTATAATTTCTCAAACTCCCCTGTCACTTTTTCTCAAACTTGGTGTCACTTTACAG
>CALVBY010000048.1 GCA_944325905.1 Candidatus Gastranaerophilales bacterium
TCAATTGATGGCTCAAAAGATGTGAAGCAAATTGTTCAGGCGGCTATTGATTATTCTAAAGAAAATGGTTTTAATGTATTAATCCTCGATACCGCAGGTCGCTTGCAAATTGATACCGATATGATGGCAGAATTGCTGATTATTGACAGACTTTTTGCACCTCAGGAAAAATTACTTGTGATTGATGCTATGACGGGACAAGAGGCTGTTAATGTCGCTGAAAACTTTGATGCGCAAATCGGACTTACAGGCCTTGTTTTAACGAAACTCGACGGTGACAGCCGCGGGGGTTCTGCATTATCCGTTGTTTATTGTACAGGCAAACCGATTAAACTGACCGGTACGGGTGAAAAATTAAATGCACTCGAAGATTTTTATCCTGAGCGTATGGCCACAAGAATTCTTGGAATGGGAGATATAGTTTCGCTTGTTGAACGTGCTCAAGAAGTTTTTGATGAAAAATCCGCCAAAGAACTTGAAGAAAAAATGGCCAAAGCTGAGTTTACCTTTGATGATTTTCTAAAAATGCAAAAACAAATGAAAATGATGGGTTCAATGGATCAGATTTTGGGCATGATTCCGGGTATGAAAATATCCAGAGATGACAGAGAAAAACTCTCACACGAGGGTGAAAAACAATTCAAAAAAATTGAAGTATTTATCCAAAGTATGACGCCCGAAGAACGTGCTAATCCTTCATTATTAAATACAAGTCGTAAAAAAAGAATTTCCAAAGGCTGCGGGATAGATATGCATAATATAAACCTTTATATCAAGCAGTTTGAACAAATGCGTATGATGATGAAGGGTATGAATGATATGAAAAAAATGATGGGCGGCTTTGGCGGTAAAATGGGTAAACACGCTATGACAAAAGCTATGTCAATGATGCGCAAATTCAGATAAATTGTTAAAATCAATCGACATTTTGTCTATTTCATTATAAAGCTTATTATTCATTCTGTTTATTTTTTTAACAAAATAAAGTATGTATCCAACTTCTTCGTTGCACCTATTTGCAATACAAAATCCCTCTAATACCTTAAGTTGTATGATTATTTTCATGTATTCATATAAAATTGTAGAAAATTTTTTACTGATGTCCATATATCCTCCGTTATAAGTTATAACATATATAATATTAGTTATAACATAATAGAATTTATAAGTCAATATTTGTATACTTATAAATTATGAATAAAGAAATTTTATTGAAAAAATTTGGGAAAAATGTAAAAATTGAGCGTGTTAAAAAAGATTTAACACAAGAGCAGCTTGCGGAAATCATGGGAGTTTCTCAAAATTATGTTGCAAGTATTGAAGGCGGTAAAGAAAACATGTCGCTGGGAAAGATTCTTGAACTTTCAAAAGCTTTAGACGTTGATATTGAAGATCTTTTGATTTTTAAATAGTGATATTCAGAGCGGATGTAAATTATTTTCTCAACATAACAACAGCATGAGCTTCGATAGCCAGTTTTTGTCCTACAGCATCCATTTTTTCATTAGTTTTAGCCTTAATTGACAGTTCATCAGGTTCAATTTCTAATATTTTGCACAAAACTTTTTTCATTTTTGGAATATAAGGCATCATTTTAGGTTCTTGAGCTATAATGTTGCTGTCAATATTGACTATTTGCCATCCTTTTTCGGATATTTTTTCGTAAACCTTTTTGAGTAGTATTGTGCTGTCAATATCCTTATAATTTTGATCAGTGTCAGGGAAAAGGGTTCCGATATCAGAAAGAGCCAAAGCACCAAGCATGGCATCAATTATTGCGTGGATTAAAACATCAGCGTCAGAATGTCCCAAAAGTCCTTTTTCATGGGTAATCTTGACCCCACCTATAATTAGGTCGCGACCTTCTGTTAATTTGTGAATATCATAACCTAAACCTATTCTATACATTTTTTACCCCTAAAGTTACAAATTTTTCAATAGCTTTTGCAAATCCGTCATTTTCAACAGTATCCGTTATGTAATCGGCATATTCTTTGAGTTCTTCTGAAGCATTGCCCATTGCAACTTTAATTCCACCTGCCTTAAGTAATTCAATATCGTTATTTTGGTCCCCAATTGCTAAAATTTCTTCTTTTTTAATCCCCCACATATTAGCTAAAAATTCAACACCTGTGGATTTTTTAGCTTCTTTATTTCCAACTTCGCAAAAATATGGAGTTGATTTTACTATATATAACTCAGGATATCTTTCACTGAGTTCTTCAACCCATCCGGTTACTTTGTCAGGGTTTTTTAAATCAATTGCCAAAAGCTTGTTTACATTTTCTATTTTTAAGCTGTCAAAAGAGCAGACTTTGTAGTCAATAAATCTTCCGTCAGTATATTCTTTGACAATTTCGTTATCTTGTTCAACATATAATTTGTCATCCAAGTACAAATTTAGATGAATATTATTTTTTCTTGCCCAATCAATTACTTTAATAGCATAGTCTTTTGGCAAATCTTTTTGATATAAAGTTCTGCCGGTTTCGTCTTTTATTAAACCGCCTTGATAAGAAACAATAGGTGTAGTTAAGCCAAGTTCTTTAGCAATATTAGTTGTTGCACAATGCATTCTGCCGGTAACTAAAACAACTTTTATTCCGCTCTCATTAAGCGCTTTTATGCATTGTTTAACTTTTGGACTAAATTCAAAACTCCATTTTAATATTGTACCATCGATGTCGGTTGCAACCATTTTAATCATATTTTAAATGCCCTCATAAGTCCGCAAATAGTTTTTGCATCGTTAATTTCACCATTTTTAATTTTTTCAAAGATTTCGTTAATATTGTATTCAAAACATTGGATTATCTCGCCTTCATCAGGATGTTCTCCCACGAATTTAAGATTTTTAGCTAAATATAAGTACAATTTTTCATTGCAAAATCCGGGAGTAGTGTTGATATAACCTAAACTTTGCCATTCATCAGCACTGTAGCCGGTTTCTTCTTCAAGTTCTCTTTTGGCTGCCGGAAAAGGTTCTTCACCTTTTTCAAGTTTTCCTGCAGGAAGTTCCAATACTGTTTGTTTTATAGGATATCTGAATTGTTTCACCATCAAAATAGTGTCATCACTTTTTTGCGCAACTATTACAACTCCGCCTGAGTGTTCAACAACTTCTCTGACAGATTTGCGGCCTGTTGAAATTTCTACATTATCACGCAGAACGTTAATAACTTTGCCCCTGTAAACATATTCAGAATCTAAAGTTTTTTCTTCAAAATCCATAATTTTATTTTAGCATAAAAAATGATTTTCTAGGTTTATTAGATGTTAAATATAATTTGATATTGTGAAAAGATTGACACATTGTCAAAATAAAATTATAATCCGAGTATGTCAACTTGTTTTTACAGAAAAGGCTTCACCTTAGCAGAAGTGTTAATAACTTTAGGAATAATTGGTGTAGTTGCAGCTTTGACTATTCCAACGATTTCGCACAATATTCAAGAAATAGTTTTAAAAAACCAATTTAAAAATTTTTATAGCACATTTTTACAAGCTGCTATTGGTATACAGACCAGAGAAGGTAGAAATATTAATTGTTATTATTGGGCAACGGGAGATAGTCCATACTCTGGTATATGTACTGCTACATGTAACGACGATGAGAGAAACCAATATGGAGAATGTACCGTATATCATTGTGCAGAATCTGGAGATTCCTTGCCTCCAAACTATAACGGTAAAATGTCTGATTGTTCAAAATTTCATGAAGAACTATTTTTAAATACACTTAAAACAACTAAAATATGCCAAGATCATGCATTAGAAAATGGGTGTTTACCTGAGAATTTTAAAGGAGCAGATAAAGTTAAAGCCGAAAATAACCCTGACAAAGAATATAATCCATCTGGAATATTTGCAGATAGTGTAGTAAAAAATAATTATCCTGTGTTTGTTTTAGCTGATGGAACATATATTATTGAGTATTATAGATATCTGGGAAGTGTACCGTTATATGCTGTGGATATAAACGGACATAGGGGACCAAATAGGTGGGGATATGATATTTTTGCATTTACAATAAAAGGCAATTCCCAAGATGGTATTAAGGGTATATTTGGTTCTAATCAAGCTATGGAACAAGGTGGAAAGTGGTTTGATACAATGTATAAAGAAGCATTTAATAAATAGTTTAACTTTATATAATTTGCTTATTTCTTGATATATTTATTCATATTGTTTTAATTTTGCAGTATATGTAAAATGTAAAATTTATGACATTTTACTTATATTGCATGATTGCGCGCAATGAGTGGAAAATTCCTGATAATTATCTTTTTAAATTTTAGAGAGCTCTGATTATAGATTTAATATTTTCGTCTGTAATTTTTAATAAAGCCACTGTTTTTGCGGTATCGTCTAAATTCCCCAGTGATTTTAAAACTTCGGCTGTTTTTAAAATCACTGTTTGATTATTGCATTTTAAAAGTTCTCTTATTGCCATTAAATCTGTTGCGAAATCAAGTGCTGTCAATACGAAAGGACTATGCCCGTTGAGCTCATAATTTACTTTTAAAAGTAGTTCTTTTTTATCAATATTTAGTAAAAGTTTTTTTATGTCTTGAATTTCATTTTTTGTATTTTTATCTTCGTCAAAAAGATATTCGTCATTTTCTGTTAGGGTTTCAAATTTTTCTCTTGCGTTCAATAACACTACTGCTGCACGACTATCTTCATATTTTTTTTCAATGTATTCCAAAACTTCAAAAAGCTCAAAATCAAATACTTGCGACAAACCCAAGATTTCACCAAGGCCGTTGATTATATAATTCACAACCAACAAGCCATTCTCAAAGCTTTCTTCCATTATGTTAAAAATACTATCCAAATATGGAATTTCACCGGCTATATTTTCTGCCATTGATGAATTTTTCATAACATTTATTATATGAGGAAGTGCTTCTTTATTCCCATAAGCGACTAAAAATTTTACAGCAGCTAATTGCTCAAAATCGTCACTTGAATTTAACTTCTCTAAAGCCTCATTATAAGAGCTTTTTTCTTCCATTGCAGAAAGTGCAACAGCACAGTTTGTGTTAAGGTAGTCATTTGTGGTGTATGAGAATTTTTTTAATAATTCAATCGATAACGGGTCTTGGATGTATGAAAAAAATTTGGCGGCATATGTTTTTTCATCCTCTGTACCGTTTTCCAAAAAATCCAACATCTTATCGGTTAAATCTTCATCGGCATATTTTGCCAATGTTGATACAATAAATTCTTCATAAGCCGGTGAATAATATTTCAAAAACGAAATTACGGTTTGCCAATTATGGTTATTTGTAGCTTTTTCAAGTCTTTGTGCAACATTTTGTTTCACAAAATCAAACAGAAAACTGTCTTTTTCAACCAATTCGGCAAAAACCTTTTCATCATTATTATCCATAACATAGCTTGCGGCATATTCGTATTCACGAGGATTTTTTCCGATAAGTTTTTTAAACATAAAATTCCTTTATTTAACAAATTGGACGAAAATATCAATCACTTTGTGAAGTGAATACGATATTTATGTTATTAGATAAATATTAATCTAAATAAAATACAGTAATAACTTTGTGGCCTTCTTCAGCGTATTGAACGGCATTGTGTAAAGTTTTACTTGTATGAGATAAGAAACATATTAACTGGTTGCAGTCATCAATAATTTCTCTGTTGCAAACTCTTGATGCATCAGCAAGTGTCATCATAGCACGATCTGAGTGTTCAACAATATTTGGAACCCCAATTAGCTGATCTTGAACGTCAGATGGTTGTTGCCCGATTGTTTGCGGCAAAATAACTTTTAGCTTATCAGGATTTGCTTTCATTGCACCACGAATAGCTGCAGCATTTGTTCCTGATGAACCTCCTGAAGTTATTATAGTGTTTCCTTGCATAACCAAAGCTGTTGCAAGAGTTTCAATCATTTGCTGATGAGTAATAGGTAAGTTGCGGCTGCCAATAATTGCAATTCTTTTTGCTGATTGTTTAATTGTTGCAAGTTCCATAGCCAATTCATCGACAGTATTTGGTGAGTTCGATTTGACAACATCCATATCATCATCTATAGGTACAACAATTGAACTTTGTTTTTCTTTGTCATCATCTTTTGAACTCATTAAAATTTCTGTCATTTTCCCTACCTTTTGCAATTAATATTTTTTTCGCTTATGATGTATTATATCATGAAAAATAGATTTTGGGAATAGGTTTTGTGGAAAATATATTAGAAAATCTTAATAGGGAGCAGAGAGAAGCAGTTGAAACAACCAAAGGACCTTTATTGATACTTGCCGGTGCGGGTTCAGGAAAGACAAAGGTTTTGACAACAAGGATTGCATATTTAATTCAAAATGGATACGCGAGAGCCAGGGATATTTTGGCAGTTACTTTTACGAACAAGGCAGCTCGTGAGATGAAAGAGCGTCTTGGTAGTATTTTGGGTGAAGAAACTGTTAAATATATGTGGGTTGGAACGTTTCACGGTATTTGCGGTAGAATTTTGCGAGAAAATATAGAAAACTATAGCTTCCAATCAGGTAAGAAACTTGACAAGAATTTCAGCATATATGATGAAACTGATTCCGTAGCTGTAATTAAGCAGGCTATAAAAAAATTAAATATTGATGATAAAATATATCAGCCAAAGCTTGTGAAGGCCGTTATTTCCAACGCTAAAAACAAAATGCAGGACGCATACACTTTTGCAACTTTTGCAAGAGATTTTAAATCACAAAAAATCGCATCTATTTTTGAAGAATATGAAAATACTTTGAATAATAATAACGCAATTGATTTTGACGATATGCTTTTGCTGACAGTCAAACTTCTTGAACAAAATTCACAAGTAAGAGAATATTATTACAATAAATTCAAGCATATTTTGGTTGATGAATACCAAGATACTAACTTGGCCCAGTATAAATTGGTTAATATGCTTTATACAAATTTGCAAAAAGAAGTTCCACAGGAACGCTCATTATGCGTTGTGGGCGATGTGGATCAGTCAATATACAGCTGGCGTGGTGCGGATTATACAATAATTTTGAATTTTCAACGTGATTTTAAAAATGCTAAATTGGTTAAACTCGAGCAAAATTATCGTTCTACTGCAAATATTTTGAATGTTGCTAATGCCATAATCGAAAATAACCAAGAGCGTGTTGAAAAATACCTATACTCTCAAAAAGGTGACGGTGAATTAATAGATTATTACGAAGCACAAGATGAAGCTGATGAGGCTAATTTTATTGTAAGTAAAATTAAACAAAACAGTGGCGGAGATTATAATCGTTATGCGATTTTGTATAGGACGAATTCTCAATCCAGATCTTTGGAAGAAGCCTGCATGGCAGCCGGAATTCCATATAGAATTTACGGGGGATTGAAGTTCTACGACCGTAAGGAAATAAAAGATATTATCGCGTATTTGAGATTAATCTATAATACGGATGATTCTCAAAGCTTTAGACGTATTATAAATGTTCCGAAACGAGCTATAGGTGAAACTACAGTAAAAAATCTTCAACAATTTGCAGATGAACATGACATAAGTTTGTTTCAAGCTATTCAAGAGCTTGATGATTCAAGTGAAATTTCGGCAAAAACTCAAAACAAATTAAAAGACTTTGCGTCTTTAATTTTAAAGTTTCAAGATGCCTTAAAAAGTCACAATTTGAGAGAATTTGTTACTTTAGTTATCGAAAAAACAGGGTATTTAGCAGAACTTCAACTTCAAAATACGCCGGAAGCTGATGCTGATATCGAAAACTTGCAGGAATTGGTAAACGTTGCTGAAGAATTCGAACCTGAAGAGATAGATAACGCGTTGGGTGAATTTTTGCAACAGGTTGCATTGGTTTCAGATGTTGACGGTATGGATAATATATCAAACAATGTTACGCTGATGACATTGCACTCGGCAAAAGGCTTGGAATTTCATGTTGTCTTTTTGGCCGGCATGGATGAAGGAGTTTTCCCTCACCAAAGAACTTTCAATTCTCCATCGGAATTGGAGGAAGAAAGAAGATTAATGTATGTTGGTGTAACAAGAGCAGAAGAAAAGTTATATTTAATTTCTGCTAAACGCCGTCAGATGTGGGGTGAATATAAATATTACAATCCTTCAAGATTTATAGAAGAAATCCCAAGAAAATTGCTTGAAATGTCAACATTTGAAGGCAGATCCGAAAGTTCTTCAACTTTCCGTGATGCTGTTTCAAAAGCAAAAACGGGAGATTCCGGCAGAAATTATTCAACAGCTCAAGCTGACAGTTATGGATACGTCAAACCAACTACAGGCTTTGGGAAAGGTTTTGTTGCTCCGCAAAAACGCGAACAGCAAAATTCAAACAGAACCCCAAGCAGAACTATTCTCGTGAAGTCGCAGGCTAATAAACAGCGTGATGAAGAAAAAGTTAAAGATTTCTTCAAAGACAATGCAATCAAGCGCATGGTTGAAGAAAGAAAACGCAAAAATCAAGAGGAATTGCTAAGAGAACAAGAGAGAGAAAAACAACGTATGACAAGTTCTGTTGATTATGTATTTAACGTTGGAGAAAGAGTTTTTCACGAAAAATTAGGTGTTGGACATATTGCTGATGTTATGACAATTGGTGAGAGCATAATGTACACAATTGATTTTGGCAAAATGGGTAAAAAAGCTATGGCTGCTGAGTATGCTAAATTGAAAAAATTCTAAAAATTTATCCTATTGCTATTTATAACTCTCAAAAATTAATCTGATGAGCAAACAAAATATTGCTAAAACCTTTTTATTTTAGTAGAATAGAAATAAAAGGCGGGGGTTATGTCAGAAAAAAGAATTTTAATTGTTGATGATGACGATGAAATAAGAGAATTATTAGAGTTTGATATTGGCCATAGCGGATATTTTGTAGATACGGCAAAAGATGGTCTTGAGGGGCTTAACAAAGCTCTTAACAATACTTATGACCTGATTTTACTTGATGTAATGATGCCTAAAATGAATGGTTTTGATGTATGCCGAAATATTCGTCAGGCAAAGCTTGCCATACCAATCCTTATGCTTACGGCAAAAGGTACAATTGATGATAAAACAGAAGGTTTTGATTGTGGTGCAGATGATTATTTGGTAAAACCTTTTGATATACAAGAAGTTCTTTTGCGTATAAGAGTTTTGTTAAGACGCAATAATATGGAAGAAGAAAAAAATTCTTTGTCTGATGAAATCTTAAGTGTTGGAGATATTACGATTTCACCCGAAACGCTTGAAGCTGTTGTTGTTAATAAAAAGGTTAAGCTTACCCCGACAGAGTTTGAAATTTTATATTCTCTGATGCAGCATTTTAATAATCCTGTAACTTTAGCGACTTTATTAGATGAAGTTTGGGGATATGATAGTAATGAAGATGTTAGAATGCTGAGAGTTCATGTTGGGGGCTTAAGAAACAAAATTGAACCTGATACTAAAAATCCAAAGTATTTGCATACAGTTACAAATGTTGGCTACAAATTAACACCATTTGCGGAAGGGTAGTTTATGGCTTTTAAGTTTAAGCGTCTTAAAATAGTTGAACAAATTGCAATAGTTTTCTTCTTTTCAGTATTGATACCGATGACTATCAGTGGATTTATTGTCAATAACATAAACCAACAGTCAGTGAGATCACAGCTTAGAGAAACTGCTGTCTTAATTGCAAATATGGTGTCTGATGAAATTGATTTTTTTATTAGTCAAAATCAAACAACTTTAACTCAAATTGCATACACATTGAATTATTTATCTACAGATAAGCAAAAACAAGAGTTTTTGGATAGTTTAGAAAAAAAAGTTCCCGGCTGCGATGAGATTATGATTGTAAAATATCAGTCTGAGCTTGATGCACTAATGAAGACAAGTCGTGAGAACAAAAGAGCTATATTGTATACAAAATTGAAAAATGGCGATTACTTGACCATTATATTTGATGTGGAAAATATACGGTCAAAACTTTTCAAATCATTAGATGAAGATAACAGACAAATTTATGTTTTGGACGAAAATGGCAGATTAATTGCAGCACATAATTACACCGATGACGTATTTAAAAGTACTATGGAACTTTTGCCTAAATATCGTCAATATGATGAACCTGTAATATTTGGCGATGTCAAAAACCAGCCTATTGTATATGTTACAAAACAGGATCCTAATATCACAATTATAGTTAATACAACGGAAGGCGTTACAAAACGTGCGATAACGGATAATAGAATTAAAATAATACTCGCTGTTTTGGCTGCAACTATTACTATTCTTTTTGTATCGGCTCTTTATACATACTATCTTTATATTAACATTAGGCAGTTATTTAAGGGTATTATAGCAATTTCTAAAGGTAATTATAATCGTCAAATAAGACTTTTGACAACGGCATTTACTCCTTATGAAATTGTTTTTTTGGCATTTGAGTTTAACAAAATGGCAAATGCTATTCACAAATCCTATTTAAAGCTTCAGAAAAATAACGTTGCTTTAAAAGAACTAAATGAATTCAGGTCAAATTTGATTGATACAGTAAGCCATGAGTTGAGAACCCCTTTGACAAGTATTCAGGGTTATACATCTCGTTTAATGCGTCAAGATATTGTGATTGATGAAGAAACTAAGCAAAAATCTTTGAGAGTAATCAAGGAACAATCTGAAAAATTGCAGCGCTTAATTGAGGATTTATTGACAATACCTGATATTGAGCGAATGAGGCTTAAAACAATTAATGAACCCGTTAATTTGCAAGAAGTGCTTGAACGTTCGGAAATATTGTTGAGGAAAAAGGACGGAAGAACGATTATTATGAAAATTAAAGAGCATTTCCCTTCAGTTATGGCAGACAAGGGTAGACTAGAACAGGTGTTTGTCAATTTGTTAGAGAATGCGGTTAAATATTCTTATCCGGATTCTGTTATCAGAGTTGAGGCAGATGTTCATGATGGTTGCGCAAGAATTCTTGTAAAAAATGATTGTGATATGATTCCTAAAGATAAATTGCAAAGGCTATTTGGCAAATTTATCCGACTTGACGATAATACGACCAGAACCACGCGCGGAACGGGTTTGGGGTTGTTCATTGTTAAAGGGCTTGTTGAGGCCATGAACGGCAAAATTGAATTGTCATCATCTACCGGCTGCGGTTTTTGTGTAGAGGTTATTTTAAAGCTTGCAGGAGAACAAGCCTAAATGTTTATGGATTTGGCGATAAAACTTGCAAAATCTATGAAAGGCGAAATTGCTGTCGGGGCTGTGGTGGTTAAAGATGGTGAGGTTATTGCATCTGCTTTTAATTCTAAAGAAAAAGATTGTGATGTAACGTCTCATGCCGAAATACTCGCAATAAGAGAAGCTGAAAAGAAGCTCGGTCGCTGGAGATTAGAAGATTGCGATTTGTATGTAACGCTTGAGCCCTGTCCTATGTGTGCTTGGGCAATAATTAATTCAAGAATTAAGAATGTCTATTTTGGCTCTTATGATGTTAATTATGGTGCTCTGGGTTCTAAAATTGATCTGAGAAAACTTGCTAATTCCAAATTAAATGTTTATGGCGGGATTATGGAAGATGAATGTGATAAAATATTGAAGGATTGCTTCAAGGAATTGAGATGATTACAAAAACTGAAATAGATAAACTGGTTAGTGAATATGAAAACGAAGATTTTATAAAAGATGATCCTATAAGGTTCCCAAATCGCTTTAAAAAGAAAGAAGATATTGAAATTGCAGGATTTATGGCGTCTTTGGTAGCATATGGACGGCGAGATGTTTTTGTAAAAAAATTGGATAATCTTTTTGAATTGGCTGAAAATGAACCATACAATTTTATAACCAATTTTGAACCTGAGATTTTAGGTGATTTCAATTATAGGTTTGGAAAAACAAAAGATTTCGCACAGATTTTTACCGTAATGAAAGAATTGTACCAGAAAGATGGAGGATTGGAGGAGCTCTTTAAATACGGTTATGAAAATCCGTTTGAGGGTAATATGTTTGTCCCCGTAACTGATTATTTTTATTCAAGGGTAGAAAATGCAGACCAAGGTTTTTATTTTATGATACCAAATCCTAGAAATGGCGGGGCGATGAAACGTATGTGTATGTTTTTGCGTTGGATGGTAAGAAAAGGGCCCGTAGATTTTGGGATTTGGGATTTTATGCCAATATCGGATTTGTTAATCCCTTTGGATGTCCATGTTGCAAGAATCTCTCGAGAGATGGGTTTGTTAAATCGCTCGTCAAATGATTTTAAGGCTGTTTTGGAGTTGACTGAGAATTTGAAAAAGTTAGATCCAAATGACCCTGTAAAATACGACTTTGCGATGTTTGGTTATGGGGTGAACAAAAAGTAGTTTAAAAAATTATTCCTTGATACTTTTGTTAGAAGGTAAATACCTTCACCCGAATTTCTAAGCTTGCGGTGGCTCGCTAAGACATTCAAACCCTCTCCAGAAGGGAGAGGGTTGTTGAGTATTTGTTTTCCGCAACGGTGTTGCTAATGATTAAATGGTTAAATGATTAATCACCTAGACAAACCGGTGCCTGAGGCACGACAACATA